>DASUTO010000153.1:0-13645 GCA_036374555.1 Chitinophagaceae bacterium | reverse complement strand
TATTTGTTTGAAACGGATTTCAAGAAAGAAGTTTATTCTGACCTGACAGGTGAAAGAGGCACATTGATGGGTGCGATACAAGGGATCTTTGCAGCACAGTACCAGGTTTTGCGTGATAAGGGCCATTCTCCCTCTGAAGCTTTTAATGAAACTGTAGAAGAGTTAACACAATCATTGATGCCGCTGGTTGCTGAGAACGGAATGGATTGGATGTATGCTAACTGCTCGACAACAGCACAACGTGGTGCCTTAGATTGGTGGAAGAAATTCCGTGATGCAACAGCTCCTGTATTTAAAGAATTATATGAAAGTGTTGCTTCAGGTAAGGAAAGCCAGCGTTCAATTGACAGCAATAGCAAACCTGATTACAGGGAAAAGTTGGAAGAAGAATTAAAAGAGTTACGTGAAAGTGAATTATGGCAGGCGGGTAAAACTGTTCGTTCATTGCGTCCGGAAAATCAGCCTGCAAAAACCGAGAAGAAAAAAGCTGAAGTAGTAGGTTAATATTCCCCTAAGGGGAAGTAAGCAAATACCTTAATATTTTGAGCATATTATAAAAATGAAATGGAAAAGATAATCGCCGGTAAAGGAAATTTTCAAGGCCCTCTGCGTTTCAGCGGAGCGGGGGCGTTAGATTTTACGGGTGCGGCATTACGATTGAAAAAGGTTGTAACGAAAACACCCTTACAGCGAAGTGCACATCTTTCAAAAAAATATGATTGCAATGTTTTTTTGAAACGGGAAGATCTGCAGGTGGTGAGAAGTTATAAACTAAGGGGAGCCTACAATATGATGAGCAGCCTGCCAAAAGAACAACTGGAAAGAGGTGTTGTCTGTGCCAGCGCAGGCAACCATGCACAGGGTTTCGCATTCAGCTGTAAAAAACTGAATGCAAAAGGTGTTGTATTCATGCCCACCATCACACCTAACCAGAAAGTGAAACAGACCCAAATGCATGCAGATGGCAATGTGGAAATAAAATTAGTGGGCGATACATTCGATGATTGTGCGATCATCGCAAAAAAATATACAGAGGACAATGGCATGACCTTCATTCCTCCTTTTGATAACTATAGGATCATTGAAGGACAGGGAACGGTTGGTGTTGAAATTTTGGAAGAGTTAAACTATGTAGATTATTTATTTCTCCCGATCGGTGGAGGCGGATTGTGTGCAGGCGTTGGTTCCTATTTCAAAACTTATTCTCCCAAAACAAAGATCATAGGTCTTGAGCCTGAAGGTGCACCGGCGATGTATGAAGCGTTGAAGAAGGGTTCTCCAGTTACATTGGATAACATCGATCGATTTGTTGATGGTGCCGCTGTAAAAAGAGTCGGCGATATTACTTTCCCGATCTGTAAGGAAGTATTGGATGATATGCATCTTATTGCAGAAGGAAAAGTATGCTCCACCATTTTGAAATTATATAACGAAGATGCAATAGTTGTCGAACCGGCCGGTGCCCTATCGATCGCTGCATTAGATGATTTTGCCAATGAAATAAAATACAAAACTGTTGTATGTATAGTCAGCGGTAGCAACAATGATATTGACCGCATGCAGGAAATAAAAGAACGTTCATTGCAATATGAAGGTTTGAAACATTATTTCCTTATCAATTTTGCACAGCGTCCTGGCGCTTTAAAGGAATTTGTTAATAATGTGCTTGGACCAACGGATGACATTACACGATTTGAATACATGCAAAAGAATAATAAAGAGGCGGGGCCAGCCCTGGTTGGTATTGAATTAAAGAGCCGGGAGGATTATGATGCCCTACTAAACAATCTGAATAAATATCATATTGGCTATACTGAATTGAGCAAGGATAATACGCTTTTCAGTTATTTAGTTTAAAAGTTCTATAACTGTTTTTTAGTTAGTTTTGCCCCGCTAACGCCGGGGCATTTTTATTTAAATAATTTTAAGCGATGTCAAAAGTCAAAGTAGGTTTGGTGCAAATGAGTTGTTCAAACAACAAGGAGGCGAATTTGCAGAAGGCAATAGAAAAAATCAAAGAAGCTGTTGCAAAAGGGGCTCAGATCGTTTGTCTGCAGGAGTTGTTTACTTCTCTTTATTTCTGTGATGTGGAAGATTATGAAAATTTCAAGTTGGCAGAACCGATTCCCGGCCCTTCTTCTGATGCGTTAAGCAAACTTGCTAAAGAATTAAATGTTGTGATCATCGCATCTTTGTTTGAGAAAAGGACGCAAGGTATTTATCATAACACGACAGCTGTATTAGATGCTGATGGTTCCTACCTGGGAAAGTATCGCAAGATGCATATACCAGATGACCCGTCTTATTATGAAAAATTTTATTTTACTCCTGGTGATCTTGGTTATAAAGTTTTCAAGACAAAATATGCAACATTTGGTGTGTTGATCTGCTGGGATCAATGGTATCCCGAAGCGGCAAGAATTACTTCACTGATGGGTGCTGAAATTTTATTTTATCCTACAGCAATTGGCTGGGCTACTTCACAGGATGAAGCAACGAATACTGAACAATACAATGCATGGCAAACTATTCAGCGTAGTCATGCTGTGGCAAATGCCGTTCATGTAGTAAGTGTAAATCGTGTTGGATTTGAGCAGAACGGTGCAATGAAATTCTGGGGTGGTTCATTTGTAAGCAATCCTTTTGGCACATTAATATATAAAGCATCTCACGAACAGGAAGAAGTTGCTGTGGTTGAAATTGATACTGATAAAACAGATGGCTACAGGACACATTGGCCTTTCTTAAGGGATAGGAGAATTGACTCCTATGCTCCAATCACTAAAAGATTTATTGATGAAGAATAGACCGGACTTAGAAACTCCTAAACAACTCGGTTATTATTTTCCCGCTGAATTTGCTCCTCATGAAGCCACCTGGCTAAGCTGGCCGCACAAAGAAGCATCATGGCCTGGAAAGATCCATACGATATTTCCTTTTTACAGCCGTTTTATAAAATTGCTGGCACAGGGTGAAAAAGTCCGCATTAATGTGAATGATGAAGCGATGAAAGCTTTTGCAATCAGTTGTTTGGAGAGAGAAGGAGTAGATCTTTCACAGGTAGAATTTTTCTTTCACCCCACCAATGATGCCTGGTGCCGTGATCATGGTCCCGCTTTTTTAATTAATCCCAAAGCAGCTATAAAAAAAGTTATTGTTGACTGGAATTACAATGCATGGGGTGGAAAGTATTTGCCCTGTGACCTTGATGATGTAATTCCGACAAAGATCGCACAGCATTATAAAATTCCTGTTTACAACCCCGGAATTATAATGGAAGGTGGTTCCGTTGATTTTAATGGAAATGGGACAGTGATCACCTCCACACTTTGCTTGTTGAATCAAAATCGTAATCCGCATCTGAACCAAAAACAGATCGAAGAGTATCTCTGTAATTTTTATGGACAAGAACAAGTGCTTTGGGTAGATGAAGGAATTGTCGGTGATGATACGGATGGTCATATTGATGATACGGTTCGTTTTGTAAATGAAGACACCGTAATTACTGTTATCGAAGAAAATAAAAATGACGAGAATCACGCATTGCTTGAAACAAATCTGAAACAACTGAAGACAATGCGTCTATTAAATGGTAAACAATTGAATATTGTTGAACTACCAATGCCTGATTATTTGGAATATGACGGTCAACGACTCCCTTGCAGCTACGCGAATTTTTATATCTGTAATAAATACGTAATAGTGCCAACCTTCAATTGCAAAAAAGATGATAAAGCCTTACAGATAATTGCTCAATGTTTTCCGGGAAGAGAAACTATCGGAATTGATTCAACGGAGATCATTTGGGGTTTAGGAAGTTTTCATTGCCTGAGCCAACAGGAGCCAGCGGTATAAACTTTATTTTTTAAGCACTTCCGGATTTACAATATTGGGAACAGTATTATTCTTATAATAACTGATTATATTCTCGGCAGCCATTCTTGACATTTCATTTCTTGCTTCTATAGTTGCTGAACCAATATGCGGAAGAATGCAAACGTTTTCCATTTCTAATAGGGGGTTATCCGGCTTCATTGGTTCAGGATTAGTTACATCCAGCCCCGCGCCCCGGATAGTACCGTTATTCAATGCGTCAATAAGATCCTTTTCATTATGAATTCCGCCTCTCGCCGTATTTATAAAAATGGAATCCGGTTTCATTTTGCCGAATGCATCTTTATTAAAAATTTCTTTGGTTTCTTTGCTCATGACGGAGTGAACTGAGATCACGTCACTTTGCTGCAGCAATTCATCAAAACTCACTTGTTTGGCACCATAAAGTCTTTCGGCATCAGGATTTGTTTTCCTGTTGCAATAAATGATATTCATATTGTAAGCTCCTTTACAGCGCCTCGCCATGGCAAGCCCGATACGACCTAAACCGAAAATACCAAGCGTTTTATCATTGAACTCAATACCAAGATTTGCATTTGGTTTGAAATAGGTCCACTCTCCTTTTAAGATCCCCTTGTGCATGTAAAAAAATTTTCTTCCAACTGCTATCATTAATCCAAATGCAATATCGGCGGTAGCTTCATTCATGGCACCGGGTGCGTAGCCGATCGGTATTCCTAATTTCGTTGCGAGAGAAACATCAATATTATCATAGCCAACAGCAAACTGCGAGATCATTTGGAGATGTGAACAGGCATTAATAAAATCAGTACCGATATTATCGGCACTAACACAAAGAATAACATTATTTTTTTTACTCTCTGAAATTAATTCCTGGTCTGTCATCGGTCTCTCATGTGGCCAGGCGGTAACTGAAAATCCTTCATTACGCAGCATCTCAACACCAAGAACGGGAATATTACGTGTAACAAGGACCTTTACTTCATCATGGTTTTTTTTCATTCTTTTACCTGAATTATTTTGCCGATTCCCCTTTCAATGTAATTTTTTTATCAGGAGCTTTGAAACTATCAAGCATCTCAACCGATATTTTATTTTGATCAAAATAAAAAGTCATGATCTCGGTATGCGGGCTATCAATGTATCTTAGTTGCATTTCCAGTGTTTTAGTTCCCTTCCACCTGTAACTTCCTGCGACCTGTGATGGTGGCAATCCTTCAAAATGTCCTCTTGCATGTGCTACCAAAGAAGGTCCCAACAGGGTCGTTTTTCCTGCAATCCACCTGCCATTTCCAAAGTTCAATGCATAAGAGTTAGTATTTGTTTTGAGTGTAAGTGTGATAGCATCGCCCTTTGCGCCGAAAGAAATTCTTTCTATACTTTTTACATTAGAATCGATCTTAAAACTTTTTCCGGAAACAGAAGGTACTTTGAAAACGCTATCAGGTTTCGCCGGTAAGGGAAGTTTCAATAGTGTCAATCGTTTCTTAAGAATCGCTGCATCCTCTTTATTCAATGTTGATTGTTCAACTTGCATCGCGGGTAATAGGTACTGCCATACGAGATTCAATTCACCCTGCATATCGGAGGTCTCAGATGTGATGGCGATCACCGCATCCTGTTCAGGTAAAACCAACGCATACTGTCCAAAGGCCCCGTCACCACGATATGAATTGTGACGGCTGCGCCAGAACTGGTAACAATAACCCTGCTTCCAGTCACTGGAATCTTTTTTGGCCTGCGTGTCATAAGGGGCATTATCAATCTTAAAACTTGTAGCTTCCTCCACCCATTCTTCTGGCAGAATTTGCTGACCGTTCCATTTTCCTTTCTGCAAATAAAGTTGGGCGAATTTGGCAATGTCTTCTGTTTTTATTCTTAATCCCCATCCCCCGACATTAATACCTGAAGGATCAGTTTCCCAATCCATTCCCTGGATGCCTAATGGCTTAAACAAACGAGGCGTCAGGTAATCAATTATTTTTTGTCCTGTTACTTTTTGCACAATTGCAGAAAGCATATAAGTAGCAACAGAGTTATACAAAAACACAGCACCGGGCTTATTAACAACAGGTGTGGCGAGAAAAGATCTTATCCAATCATTGGTTACTGCAACCGGCCCTGTAGGATCGGGAGATTGTCCGGCAGTCATCGAAATAAGATCTTTGATCTTTAAATCAGATAGAAGCGGGGTAATTGTTGCAGGCAGCTTATCAGGGAAAAAAGAAATCACCTTATCATTTAGTGTTATTCTTTTTTCAGCAACCGCAAAACCAACTGCAGTAGATGTAAAACTTTTACTCAAAGAATACAATGTATGTTTCAGGTCCGGGCGATAAGGGTTCCACCAGCCCTCGGCGATCACTTTTCCGTGACGAAGGATCATGATACTATGCATTTCATGTTTTGTTGCTGCGATAGCATCAAGGAAAGCTATAATGCCTTTTGACGATACACCTTCCGCTTCCGGGGTACTTCTTGGAAGGGAAACGGTTTGAGCAATTACCTGAAAACTTAAAAAAAGAAAAAGGAAACCCGTTATAAAGGAATTTTTTCTGACAGCCATTTTAAAAAATTGTGTAGTTGAAATAAACCAATAAAAATATAAATCTACAATTTCTATTTTATTATAATCAAACGAAAGATCAAACACAAAAAGCCTGTCAGATGACAGGCGAATATATAGGTAGCAAAATTATTCAGGGTTTATCTTCTTCTCTTTCAACTGTGATACTGCATTCACCAATTAAGGCTGCCAATGCTCCCACAGCCGCAAGCACAGGTGCAAAAACGGCTCCAACCACGCCCAGGCTTAAAGGAAAGCTCATCAATTCCCGACCGTCTTTTTCATGAATGCTGATCTTTCTTACATTCCCTTCTTTCACCAGTTCTTTTACTTTGTTCAGAACTTTTTCACCCTGAACTTTGAAAGTTTCTTTTGTTATAGTTGCCATAAAAACCAGGATTTTTGTAAATAGAATTAAAAATGATGCCAATCTTTTATAAGCTACCTTTTAGAAAGCGATTAGCGGCATAATTGAAAATAAAATTATGCGGCTATCAACCTGTCAGTTCTCATTTCCGCCGCTACTTTCATCATTATCATCATCATCTCTTTCAATTTTTTGCTGGTTTAACCTGAAGTTTAAAGTAAGATTTATTTGGCGGGGCCGCCACAAATTATCTGAGCTGGAATAATAATCAGGTAGTTCCACTACTGATCTTCTTCTGCGGGTGTTCATCAGATCTCTTACATTAAGCGTTAATGTTCCTTTCCCTTTAAAAACATCTTTGGCCAGTCCGAGATCAATTGAATAAGCCGAAAGCACTTTACCCTGTGTATTGATGCGGGGCGATTGATAATTTACCGACGCCTGGAAATCCAGTGCCTTAAAAAAAGTCATTCGTGAACTGGTACGGTTGGTCCATGAAACGGTTTTACTTTCCAGCAGGTCGCCATTATAGTTTCCTTCTGCATGAGCCCTGAAAAAATTGAAACTTGTGTTTAACTTCCACCATTCATATGCCGTTAAAAAGAAAGTAAATTCAAGCCCAAGGTCATTTTGTATTGAAAGATTAATTGGAATAATATTAGTGATGCCGGTAACAGTATCCAATATCCTGATACGTTCTACTACACCTTTTTTATGGCGATAATAAACATTTGCAAGAAAGGAACTTTTTCCCCAATCGGTCAAATTACCGGCCTCTATTGAATGAGAAAATTCCGGATTGAGATTAGGATTGCCGACAAAATAAACCCTGGGATCAGAGAAGTTAGCAAATGGCGTAAGGTTTCTGAAACCCGGACGGTTGATGCGGTAACTATAACTTAATTGCAGCGTATTTATATCACTCAACTCATACGAAAAACTTCCCGATGGAAATAAATTGAAATAGCTGCGTTTGTTGATCTCGTTTGATTTGGTAAGCCCTGTTTGCATATCAGTAAACTCTCCCCTTAAACCAAACTGGTATGAAAATTTTTTAACTTTATTTCCAAGCAATGCGTAAGCAGCGTAAACTCTTTCGGTGAATTCCATGTTATTATCAAATGCAGGTAATACTACCCATGAGCCTCCGCTTGTTTGTTCTTCTACTAAATATTCATTAGTGATCTTTCGGATCGTTCCTTTGAAACCTGTTTCAAAATTTCCTTCTTTTCCAAAGGAAGTAACATAATCGGTCTGCAAAAGAATATTGTCTTCATAAGCAGGATTAGCCGAACGTTGTATCAATTTTGGTCCGCCATTTATATCATCCTGTATATAATCAGAGCTTTCCGTTTCGCCACTGTTGGTCCATTTGAAGTCTGCTGTCCATTCCTTCTTATTATTACCCGGGAATTTTTTTCTTAAGCTCAATGATATCTCTGTATCCTTTTCCTTTGCCGTTTCATCGTCGACCCGCACCGTATTATTAGACAATTGTCCAGCAGCATTATAATCCTCGTACAAGATAGTATTGAAATTATTTTCCTTCCCCGCGTCGATCAACAAAGAACCCGTTAATGTTGTATTGGAGTTAATGAAATAATCAATCCCCGTCATGAATTCGAAAGAAAAATCTTTACGGACCCGCTGATTATTTTGGTTGTAAATAAAACTTGTATCCGAGCCTGAATATTGTTGTGTAGAAAATCCTTTTCCTTTATTTCTGCGGTAATTCGTTCCAAAACTTGAGAATAAATTCATTTTTTGCGTACGATAATTGAGGCTGTATGCCCCGCTTAAATTAGATGGATAACCAGCTGTACCAGTGAAATTGCCATTAAAACCCCTTGTCTTGTTTTTCTTTAGAATAATATTAATGATGCCGGTTTCCCCTGCTGCATCATATCTTGACGAAGGATTTGTAATGACTTCTATCCGATCGATCATCGCGCCTTGCAGGTTTCGCAATGCATCGGTACTCCTGGTCCCTGTTAATGCCGAAGGCTTGCCGTCAATCAGTATACGTACACCCTCGCTACCCCGCAGGCTTACATTCCCATCCACATCCACGGTAACTGAAGGAATATTCTCTAATATCTCCGAGGCATTTGCCCCGATATTACTCACATCCTGGCTTACATTGTAAACCCGTTTATCTAATTGTAGTTCCATTAATTTTTTTTCGGATGTCACTACAACTTCACTCAAAACTTTCGCTGATGGTATTAGAGTGACAGACCCGATATCAACATCTTTATCATTGACCGGTATTGGAGTTATTATTTTTTCTTCGTAAGAAAGAAAGGATATTCTGATATAATATGAACCCGGAACTACTGCAAAATCAAATTGTCCTTTTCCATCTGATACAGTGGCTGACACCTGGACAGAATCGATCGTATTGTAAAGAAGAATATTGCAATTATCGATCAGCTTCCCTTTTTCATCGTTCACAATACCTTTTATCGAATATTTCTTCTTCTCATCTGTTTGGGCTAATAGCTGCAGAGAAAAAAAAGTTTGCAATAATATTACGGCTATCAGTCTCATTGTATTTTATTCAAATCGCAATCATTGGTTAGAAACTTGCAATTTAGGTCAATTATACGACGTGATTTTTGTGCTAATCCTCCCTGATTTTGAAGAAAAATATTTATTCCATACATGGATAGGTTTTTGGAAAGGCTTTTGCAGTATAGTTTGAAATTTAAAGAGCTATGGCTTTACCAGCCAGTCAGTCCGCGCAACTCCAACATTTTTTTAATCATTCTAAATTTGACGAATGTGGCGGGTTAATTACTGATCTCGATGGTACGGCCATTCATGAATTCGAAGGTCGTTACAGCATTCCCCAATCAGTACAACTCGGTTTAGATAAGATCTACGAACTTGGAAGACCTATCGTTTTAAATACACTTCGTTTTCCTTTATCCGTTATCCGCACATTTGGGCAGGAATGGTATAAAATATCTAATGCTCCTATACCAACTGTTTTAATGAATGGAAGCCAACTTGGCTATATCATGCAATCAAATGAGGGCAATTTTCTCTACAATGAAATAGATGCTTTTCCCCTTGAAGCAAGCGAAATAGGAGGAGTTTTGCAAATAGTCACAAACTTTATTAAAAACAATGATCTTGATCTGCTTGTCTTTTATTATCCCCGTGATTGGGAACAAGGTGAAGTAATATGGACCCCGGTTGCAGGTAAAATTGAAGCCGTTCAAAAAAAATATCAAAGTGCATCCAGGGTCTATTCATCCTCATTGGAAAATTTAGGATCGGATCTGCACAACCAGGAAATATGCATGATCTTTTTGCTCATCGATGTACCGCAAGACAGGTTGATGGCCTATCAACATACAAAACGAAATAACTTTTTTACACATAAAGGAGTTGATAAGGATTTTGGTGCGCAGCAAATAGCAAGTCATTTACAGTTTGAATTAAAACATTCGATAGGTGCCGGTGATTCTGAAATGGATAGCTTTTTACGTTCGGTGGGGCTTGCCATTCATGTGGGTAATCCCCTACTTTCGTATGAAGGAGTATTGCCCCCTATCAAAGTGAAAAATTCTTCCGAATTTGGAGAAATACTTTTTGAATTAGCTGCTATGCAGCGGAATGTAATCACTTAAAATTAAATATGCCCAGGTACACAGCCGCCCAAATAAGAACAAAAAAACAAATGGCAAAAAAAGTGGTGGAGCACCATTTTGGAAAGACGATCAGCAATATTGAGTTCAATGCTGCCGGTAGAACGAATTTTGTTTTTAGCGCTACTACTAAAGAAGGAGATTTTATCATTAAGATCGCCTTTAACAAAACAAAATATAAAGACTTTCTTAAAGAGCAGTGGGCAATACAAAAAGCATTCGAGGCAGGCATTCCGGTAGCAGAGATTCTGGAGGTCGGCGATGAGCTCATTCCTTTTCCTTATTTGCTTCAAAGAAAAGTAGCCGGAACAGAAGCTATTCATCACCCTGAGCGATTAGAAATATTAAAAAAACTTGGTAGCTATGCCCACATCATTCACTCCATTCCTACTGAGGGCTTTGGCTCATTATTCAACTGGTCTAAAAATAAATTATCTAAAAAGAAAACATGGGTAGAGTTCCTGGAAGAAGAATTACAGGTTAATGAAGGTTTAAATTTCTTAGATAAACATTCTATACTTAGCAAAAAGAAAATAAGGCACCTTAATTCAGAATATAAGAAAATCAAAAAATGGAAAATAGCTCCTTCTCTCAATCACTGCGACCTGCGCTTAAAAAATGTAATAGCAAATGACAAAGGAGATATAATGGCGATCATTGATTGGGAGAATTGCGCTTCCAATATCGCCCCTTACTGGGATTTCTCCATTGCACTTCATGATCTGTCAATTGATGCAAAGCAAAAGTTTTTAGAAGGTTATGACTTGAATATTGAGGATTTTAGTAAGAAAGCTTTTTCACTTACAGTTTTTAATATAATTAACTACATACCCGCCCTACAAAAAATGGTTGATCAAAAAGACAAGAACAATCTCGCACTTTATAAACTCAGGCTTGACGGCTCCCTCGATCTTTTTTCTTTATAATACAGTTTTATGTCTGTGTACTTTTGATTTCACTTAATCTATATATTTATAGCCGTAAAAAAATCACTATGCTACGACTAACATCCTGTCTATTGTCTGCGATTATTTTTTTCCAGGCTTCCGCACAACAGCTTGGTAAGCTAACCGTAGAAAAGATCATGAGAGATCCAAACTGGATCGGCAGCTCCCCTTCCAATATTCAATGGAGTAATGACGGAAAGTCAATTTATTTTAATTGGAATCCTGAAAAGAATCTGTCAGACTCGCTTTATTACATAACATTAAATAATAAGACTCCGACCAAAGCCACACCAGCGGAAATACAGAGCTTTCGTGCCACGGGAAATTATACATATAATTCTTCACGTTCTGCATATGTATTTGCAAAAAACGGGGACATTTTTTACGTGGAGTTAAAAACAGGCAAGACAAAACGCATTACCCAAACTGCAGATGCCGAAACGAATCCGCAATTTTCTTTCAATGATACAAAAGTGGCCTATACACGCACCCCAAATTTATTTTTGTGGGATATTGCAACCGGTGAGACCATGCAGCTTGTTAACCTGCAAACAGGCAACCCACCGTCAAGAGTTAGCAGTGCACCACTTGGTCAGCAGGAAGATTGGCTGAAGACCGACCAGCTAACTCATTTTGAAGTTCTAAAAACAAGAAAAGAAAAAAGAGATAAAGCTGAAGCATACAACAAAACATTACCCAAAGCAAAAGAGCTTAGAAGCATTTACCTTGAAGAAAAAACATTACAGGGTCTTGGTATAAGTCCCGACGGACGCTTTATCAATTATCGTTTATTTAAGGCAGCTGGTGGAAAACCTACTATCGTTCCTAGTTATGTAACTGAAACAGGGTTCACCACCGATATCGCTGCCCGAACAAAAGTTGGCACATTACCCGGCAGTTCTGAATTTTTTATTTATGACAGGGATAGGGATACAGTTTATGCAATAAAAGTTGATTCCACGTTTCCGGGTATCAGGGATATGCCTGACTATGCAAATGACTATCCAAAAATTCTGGAACAAAAAACAAAAAAACCATCTAACAGGACGGTAACTTTTAATTCAATAGTGTGGTCGCCTCGCGGAGCAAATGCAGTTGTTGAGATCCGTTCAACAGATAATAAGGACCGTTGGTTAATGCTATGGGATACGGTTACTCATAAATTGAAATTATTAGACCGCCAGAGAGATGAAGCATGGATCGGTGGACCAGGGATTGGGTTTGGCCGTAATATAGGATGGATAGATGAAAATACTGTTTGGTTCCAATCAGAAGCTACCGGCTATTCTCATTTGTATACAATTAATATTAGCACGAATGAAAGAAAAGCATTGACAACTGGCAAGTATGAAGTGCAACAGGCACAGCTAAGCAGGGACAATAGATCCTTTTACATCATCACCAACGAAGTACATCCTGGTGAACAACATTTCTATCGTTTATCAATTGCAGATGGAAAAAAAGAGCGCATCACAACCATGACAGGTGCTAACCAGGTTACAGTTTCGCCGGATGAAAAATATCTTGCTGTTCTTTATTCTTATTCAACCAAACCATGGGAATTGTATTTACAGGAAAATAAACCCGGTGGAAAAATTGAACAAATAACCAATAAGGCACAGAGTGATGAATTCAGATCTTATGCATGGAGAGAACCTGAACTAATAACATTTACGGCAAGTGATGGTGCACAGGTGTATGCAAGAGTTTATAAGCCAGCAAACCCACATCCCAATAAGCCTGCTGTCTTATTTGTACATGGAGCTGGTTATTTGCAGAATGCTCATAAATGGTGGAGCAGTTACTTCAGAGAATACATGTTCAATAATATGCTTGCCGACAATGGTTATTATGTAATGGATATTGATTATCGTGGCAGCGCTGGTTATGGCAGGGATTGGAGAACGGGTATCTATCGTTTTATGGGTGGGAAGGATCTGAGTGATCATGTGGACGCGGCAAATTATTTAGTAAAAACTTATGGAGTAGATCCAAAACATATCGGGCTATATGGCGGTTCCTATGGTGGCTTTATTACATTAATGGGCATGTTTAATAACCCTGATGTATTTGCAGCAGGTGCTGCACTGAGACCGGTTACTGATTGGGCCAATTATAATCATGGCTATACATCTAATATCCTGAATGAACCATTCAACGATAGTCTTGCTTACAGGAAAAGCTCGCCGTTTTATTATGCCGATGGATTGAAGGGTCATTTACTGATCTGTCATGGTATGGTAGATGTAAATGT
>DASUTO010000152.1:0-10341 GCA_036374555.1 Chitinophagaceae bacterium | reverse complement strand
CAATTTTCTTTTTCTTACCGGGGCAAACATGGCCGGGAAAAGCACATTGATAAAATCCGTCGGCTCTGCTGTATTTCTTGCTCATCTTGGTATGGGTGTGCCTGCACAACAAATGACATTGAGTTTATTTGACGGTTTACTTACCAATATCAATGTGGTGGATAATATCGCCAAAGGAGAAAGTTACTTTTTTAATGAGGTACAAAGAGTAAAGAACACGGTTGAAAAAATAAATAATGGAAAAAAATGGCTGGTGCTGATCGATGAACTTTTTAAGGGAACCAATGTGCAGGATGCTATGAAATGCTCCCTGACAGTGATCAAGGGCTTGATCAAAATAAAAAACTCCTTGTTTATTCTTTCCACTCATTTATATGAAATAGGCGAGGAATTAAAACAATATCCCAATATTAGTTTCCGGTATTTTGAAACTACTGCCAACGATGACCAGCTTGAATTCAGTTATCAATTAAAACAGGGAATAAGTAACGATCGGTTGGGTTATCTCATCCTGAAAAGGGAAAAGGTAGTGGATATGCTGGAAAAACTCTGAACCATGATTTACCAGGATTAATATAGATTTGGATGGAATGATTTAAAACGTATTTATGAGAAAAATATTCTTTTTATTTACCTGTTTATGCTTTTATTTTTTTGGCTTAACGCAAAGTAAAATTGATGTAGAACATTACAAATTCCATATTGATGTAAATGATAAAAATGACTCGATCCAATGTCAGGCGGTAATATCTTTTAAGGTAAAAGAAAAAACAAATTCAATTGCATTTGATCTGACTTCTTTAAATGCAGGCAAAGGAATGCAGGTCAAAAATGTAAATACTTATGATCCCTACAAAGAAGGACATCAGTTTTCCCATATCAACAATAAGGTGGAAATAAAAAAAGAATTTGAGAAAAGTACTTCCTCCTCTTTTGAAATTCTTTACTCCGGTATCCCATCCGATGGACTTATTATTTCAAAAACAAAATACGGGCATCGTAGTTTTTTTGCCGACAACTGGCCTGATCGTGGGCACAACTGGATTCCTTGTAATGAAGATCCTGCTGATAAAGCAACAGTTGAATTTATTGTAACAGCACCGGAACACTACCAGGTTGTCGCGAACGGCGTTCAAATTGAAGAAACCTCGCTGGGCAATGGTTTTAAACTCACTCATTGGAAAGAAGAGACTCCGATTTCGACAAAGGTTATGGTGATCGGCGTTGCTGATTTTGCGGTAAACCTTGCCGGAGTTGTAAATGGAAATATTCCTGTTTACAGTTGGGTATATCCTGAAAACAGAGACAAAGGCTTTTATGATTATGCACAAGCAAAAGAAATACTGGAATATTATATCAGCCATATTGGCCCTTATGGTTTTAAAAAATTAGCCAACGTACAATCAAAAACAAGATTCGGTGGTTTGGAAAATGCAAATACAATTTTTTATTCGGAGAGCTCTGTAAGCGGTACAAGAAAAAGTGAGGGCTTGATAGCACATGAAATAGCTCATCAGTGGTTCGGCAATATGGCTACGGAAAAGAGTTTTGCTCACTTGTGGTTAAGTGAAGGGTTTGCCACTTATTTTACAATTCTCTATTTTGAACACAAATATGGAAAAGACACGGTCATAAAAATGTTGAAGGAAGACAGATCGCAGGTGATTGATTTTTCAAAAAAAACTACTAAAGCAATTGTCGATACCGAAGAAACTGATTATATGAAATTGCTAAATGCAAATTCTTACCAGAAAGGAGGTTTCGTGTTGCACATGCTTCGTTGCGAATTAGGTGATTCTGCTTTCTGGCGATCGATCAGAAAATATTATGCAACCTATGCAGGTAGCATTGCTGATACAAGAGATCTTCAAAAAGTGTTTGAAGAAGTTTCCGGAAAAGATCTTAAACAATTTTTTGATCAATGGCTTTACACTACAGGACAGCCTGACCTTGAAATCACATGGAAGCACGACGATGCTGATAAATCTTTAATCATCGAAGTAAAACAATTACAAAAAAATGTATTCCAATTCCCATTGGCATTTAAAATAAATACTTCGTCAGGAAATAAAAAAGAGAAAGTTTTTGTAGACAAGGCCAACTCTTCTTTTAAAATAAAGCAAGGCGATAGGCCTGTATCGATCATTGTTGATCCCGATACTGAATTACTTTTGAAAAGTTCAATTAAAGAAAAATAAATTAATCATATTTAACAATTTTGCAGGATTGAACGTAAATGGATAATTCTCTACCCGGGAAATAAATCCCCTCTTTAATTCCCACTTATTGGCTTCGCTTTTAGGTTAGCATGTATGGGTATGATGCAGACCATAAGAAGAATACAAAGTAAAAAAAATGTTCTAAGATGAAGATGCAAGAGCTGTTTTCCTCATCCATTCACTCATTACTTTGGTGAGATTGTTAATTGTTTTGTTATTATTTAATTCAGTTTGAATATCGTCGATTTAGCTAAAAGAAAAAATCACCGGGCATCAAAATTGAAGTATATCCAAATCTTCTAAATAATTCTTACCGGATCTCTACCGTAGGCAGTATAAATGAAGAAACTGCTTGCAAAATAGAAAAGAAGTGTAATACTACCCAACATGACATTATCGGACTTGTTTAACAAGAACTCTATACTTAAACGTTATTATTTCAAGACGTTGATCGTAATCGGCTTTTTCTGGACCTTATTTGATTACTCCAGGTTTCTTGCCCTTAGCTTAATTGAGGAGGCTGAAAATTACCCTTTTGCCAATACCAGCCAAAGCATATTCATTTTAATGTTTATCATTGGCCTGATAGCGTATTCAACGCTGGCATACTGGCTAATTTTTCCTTTGAAAAACCGTTTGCGAAAGTATCCACTTTGGATCAATTTTCTTTTCAAAACATTGATACTTTGCGTCGGTACGGCTGTTTATGCCATTCTTAATTTTTACATTATTTATATATTGATCTATGGTCAGAACCCCATCGTCGCTTCCCGTTCTCTTTTTCATTTTGCTTTTCAAAGTAGCTGGCTATTGAGTTATGTATCATCCCGGTTATTGCTTTATATCATTACCCTCTTTGCACTTGAAATAAATGAAAAATATTCTCCGGGTGTATTCACAGATATTTTTGTTGGTAAATACCTGGCGCCAAAAGAAGAAAAAAGGATCATTTTTTTTATTGACCTGAAAGACTCCACTCCCATTGCAGAAAAGCTGGGACATAAAAAATATTTCTTTTTTATCCGCGACTTTATTCATCATATATCGTTGGCATTGCTGGAGTATGATGGATTGATCTATCAATATGTAGGAGATGAAATTGTAGTTTCATGGCTTTCAAATGAAAGTAATAGACACAAAAGTCTGCAATGCATCATAAGAGCCCGGCGTATCATCCAGAGGGAAAGCAATTATTACAGGAGAGAATATGGGATCTTACCTGAATACCGGATAGGTGCTCATATTGGTCTTGTCACAGTAGGAGAAATTGGAATAGTTAAAAAAGATTTGACGATGAGCGGTGATGCGATGAACACAACCGCAAGAATAAGGACCCAATCGGGTGAATTGAATCAAAAAATTATTGGTTCTGCGGATTTTGTAACCAACATTGGCCTCAAAGATTTTCAGATGGAAAGTTTGGGTTTTATTGATCTGAAAGGAAAAAAAGAAGCCTTAGAATTATTTGCGCTGAAGATCTGATCAAGTCTTCTTTTTCGGCATTTTGTCCCGCAGGATTCTGTCTATAGATTCTGCCGGTAAATAGTTGGTAAGGGATGGGACATAAGCTGAAATAAGTACTTCACTCACCACTATGTGGTACTGCGTGCACTAATTATTTCTCTACCTTCATTTCATGCTTGTAAAAGTGTTTGGCAGCGCTGTGTATGGTGTTGAAGCTATCACAATCACTATTGAAGTGAATTGGATGAGCACGGGCATCGGCATTGTCATAGTCGGACTGCCGGATAATGCGATAAAAGAAAGTTTACAGCGAATTGAAAGCACTATTAAAGCGCTGGGCTTTCAAATGCCGCGAACAAAAATAGTAGTGAATATGGCGCCGGCAGATATTAAAAAAAGTGGAACTCCTTTTGATCTTCCAATTGCACTTGGCATCCTCGCCGCTTCGGAATTAATATCAAATCGTGAAGCAATAGAAAAATATTTGATAATGGGTGAGCTTAGTCTTGATGGCGAACTGAGATCCATTAAAGGCTCGCTACCCATTGCGATACAGGCAAGAAAAGAAAATTTCAAAGGATTGATCGTACCAAAAGCAAATGCAAAAGAAGCCGCGATCGTTAATAACTTAAATGTGTATGGTGTTGAAAATATTGAAGAGGTGATCAACTTCTTTGCAAACGATGAAAAAGGGCTTGAGCCTGTTGTGGTAAACACCAGGGAAGAATTTTATAATTCACAATATGATTATGAAATAGACTTTGCCGATGTAAAAGGACAGGAAAATATAAAACGGGCACTTGAAATAGCAGCAGCAGGCGGCCACAATGCAATCTTGATAGGTCCACCGGGTGCCGGAAAAACAATGCTGGCAAAACGATTACCGACAATTCTTCCTCCATTAACATTGCATGAAGCATTAGAAACAACAAAGATCCATTCCGTAGCAGGTAAGCTTCCAGAAAATTCCACCCTGGTTTCAAAACGTCCATTCCGTTCACCACATCACACCATTTCTGACGTTGCACTGGTTGGCGGAGGTGGTAATCCCCAGCCGGGAGAAATTTCGTTGGCGCATAATGGCGTTTTGTTTTTAGATGAATTACCTGAATTCAAAAGAACGGTGTTGGAAGTAATGCGACAGCCAATGGAAGAAAGAAGAGTGACGATCTCAAGGGCAAAGATCGCCCTGGATTTTCCTGCCTCATTTATGCTCATAGCATCAATGAACCCTTGTCCTTGCGGATTCTTTAATCATCCTGAAAAAGAATGTACCTGTCCACCGGGTGCTGTTCAGAAATATTTGAATAAAATTTCAGGGCCGTTGCTTGATCGTATCGATCTGCACGTGGAAGTAACCCCGGTTCCCTTTAATGAATTATCATCGGCAAAGAATTCTGACAACTCAACGGTTATACGTGAAAGAGTCATCAAGGCCAGAGAAATGCAGGCGGAGCGGTATAAAAACAATCCAGGTATCTATTGCAATGCGCAAATAAGTAGTAAGATGCTGAAAGAAATTTGTGTGATAGATAACGTTGGCCAGAATTTATTAAAAGCTGCTATGGAAAAACTTAATCTTTCAGCAAGAGCTTATGATCGTATCTTAAAAGTTTCTCGAACAATTGCTGATCTGAATGGCAGTGAAAAGATAAAGCCAGAACATTTGGCTGAAGCTATTCAATACAGAAGTTTGGATCGTGAAGGTTGGGGTGGGTAATTTTTATTTTTCCTTTTTCATAATAAAACAAGCTTCACCACCTCGTTTTTCTTCGTTAAGCTTTGCAATTTCTCTTTTAAACTTATTTAATTCTTTGTTGGTAAATGAAGAATTAGTTTTTGTTTTCCAAAGAGAGTTTGGCGAAGTAGCATTGATTCCTTTCAAATATTCTTCACTTCCCCAGAATTGAAAACTGCTCGCATCATGCCAAAGATCAGTAATTGTTAATCCCGCGTTCTTGGCAAGTATCTCCATTGACTTGTGTGATTGAATGTTGATATGCCTTGGTGCATCAAGAGCGGCCCATTTCACTCCATATTTTTCCCAACAATAGGAATTAGTAACAGGAGTCCTGATCAAAAGTATCCCATTCGTCTTTATTAATTTCGCCAATTGAATGAGATGTAATTGTGGATCTTCCATATGCTCAAACGAATGATGCGACATTACCAGGTCGTATTGTGAGTCCAGGTCAAATACAGTTTTCTTAAGTATTGAAACTTCATTAGTAATAATATCATTCGCTACAAATGGATCGATGCCGGTTAATTTTCTGAATCCAAGCTTCCTTACCTTAAAAAGAAGATCGCCGTTACCACAACCCACATCAAGTATTTCCGAATCGAAATTCACGCCAGTTTCTTTTAGCCATTTATAATAATCCGGCATTTTATAACCTATAGAAGTTAATGCCCCGATAAGACTTTTCTTTTTAAACAGTAAAAATTCTGCCTTCGCCTTACGCACCTTGTTTTTGAAAGAATCAATATTCTCCAGATACCCTTCATTGCTTTTAAAGGAATAATAGTCTTGCTGAGGATAATATTTTGCCATATCAGCAGGAATATCCAGCAATTGCAAGCCTTTACAATCATTACAATAATTATAATTGAAGTTACCGCCAATTCCTAATAACAGCTCTTTAGCCTCAATGATCGTATTACCCGCTTCGTTATTACAATAAGAACATTTCATATTCAACCTCTATTTATTACATACCATCGAATATCTTTGTTTAGCAAGCCGCAAATATAAATAAAGGAATTTTGTAAACGTAAATGAAACCCGCTGCTGATAAGAAGAAGATATTGCTCATTACTCCAAACTACATGGATTATACGGATATCATTCGCAGCGGCATTCATGAATATCTCAATGCAGAAACACATTTGATCACCACAACTGGGAACGAGCTGAATTTTACTTATCGAAATTCATTTCACCGGATTAAAAATTTCTTTTCAAAACTCTTTTTAAAAAAAAATCAAAAAAAGATCTTTTATAATGAAGTGGTAAAAGGAAAACTGGAAGCCGCTTTTGAAATCAATCCTCAATTTGATGATATACTTATTCTACGTCCCGATCTTATAAAAGAACATCTACCCTTTATAAAGGCTCACGGCAAACGGTCAATTGCATATTTCTGGGATAGCTTTTCAAGGATTCCTGATGGAAAAGAGGCAATACAGTTCTTTGATAAGTTTTTCAGTTTTGAACCCAGGGACGTAAAAGATCACCAACTTTTATTTTTGCCAAATTTTTATTCACCTGATCTTGTGATATATAAAAATGTATCGTCGCATTTTGATCTATCCTATGTTGCTTCGTATGATGACCGGTTGGAAACCCTGGAAAAGATACTCGTTTCATTAAGTCCATTAGACCTCAAAACAAACATCAATATAATTGCTACAAAAGAACCAGAAGCTAAAAATAAAAATGAAAAAAGTATAACCTGGTTCACTGATGTTCTCCCAAGAAAAGAAACGATCCGTATAATGGGTGACAGCCGCGTGCTGCTGGATATCGCTCAATCAAAACAAGATGGTCTATCGTTCAGGATCTTTGAGGCGATGAAACTTGGAAAAAAAATAATTACTACTAACCAGTCGGTTACCACCTATGATTTTTATGATCCCCGGAACATCTTTGTATGGGAAAATGAAAACACCATACCGGCAAGGGATTTTTTTACGGCTCCTTACTCTCCGCCACCGGTTGAAATTCTTAATAAGTATTCACTTCAAAAATGGATAGCCACCATTTTCGAATAATAAATGGATACGGTTTGTCTGAATTCCACCATTTATCTTTACAGTAATACTAAACGATGCAAGAATACTTTCGTCAGCTTAATGATTATTACGACAAGATCTATGTATTGTCAGTTCGATCTGCTGCTCATAGAAGAAAACAATTTGAAGAAAGATTTAAGGGACTTAATTATTCATTGTTTTTTGGAGCAGATAAAAATGATTTTACCATCCAGGAATTGGTCGAAAGAAACATTTATAACGAAGAGCTTGCCAGTAAACATCACCGGTATAATAAATTAATGCTGCCAGGGGAGATCGCTTGTGCATGGAGTCACCGAATGATCTATGAAGACATGTTGGAAAGCAATCATTCCCGCATCCTCATATTTGAAGATGATGCTATACCAAACCCGGAGCTGTTGGAGCAGATCCCCACAATACTCATTGAAATCCCTGACGATTGTGAGGTTTTGATGTGGGGTTGGAGTAAACATGGGGAATCCGGCATTGGTGCTTTTCTGAAACAAACGACTTATCAAATACAACATAAGTTTGGCCTGTTGAAATGGACACCAACCATGATAAAAAATCTATTTGCCAAACCTTTCTCATCCAAATTAAAAAAAGCCGGATTTCACGATTACACTTTTGCATATGGATTAACAAAAAATGGGGCGGAAAAATTAATACAAATGCAGACACCCATCCAGTACATAGCTGATAATCTTGTTGCTTATGCTATTACTCAAAATATTGTAAGTGGTTATATTGTTTATCCCCCTGTTATGCTGCATGATAACCTTCCCGACGGGACGGCGAGAGATTCGTATATTCGTTGACTAATTTTTGAAAATCACACATGAAAATTCTTGTTCAATACCTGAAACCTTTTAAGTGGTTGGTCATACTGGTTATGGTGCTGGCTTCGATCAATATTGGCTTTTCATTAGTTGACCCTATCCTATTAGGAAAATTAATTGACCTGGCCAGCGGCCACCAGGGAGCCACTGATCCCCCACAACACAATTTTACAAGGGAGAGATTTTTTAATTCATTTTCCTGGAAGTATCCTGGTGTTTGGTTCATTGTTATTCTCTCCATTTCTGTCGCCATGATAAGCAGGATCGCAAAAGCATTCCAGGATTATTTTTTGAATTTTGTTACTCAAAAATTTGGCGCCACAGTTTTCACCGAAGGTTTGCAACATGCGATGAAGCTCCCTTACCAGGAATTTGAAGATGCGAGAAGCGGTGAAACACTCAGCATTTTGCAAAAGGTCAGGATCGATACGGAAAAATTTGTGACAGGATTCATTAATGTACTGTTGCCGGTGATCGTCGGAATTGTATTTGTGGCTGTGTATTCTTTTCTTATTCACTGGAGTTTGCCATTAATTTATTTTGGAGGTATATTCCTGCTTACGGTTATTTCGAATGTTTTAAGTCAAAAAGTAAAAACCATTCAAAAAAAGATAGTAGGACAAACTACCGCACTAGCCGGCGCTACCACTGAATCGTTAAGAAATATCGAACTGGTAAAAAGTCTTGGTTTAACAAAACAGGAAGTCAATCGATTAAATGTAAATACATTCAAAATACTGGGGCTCGAGTTAACTAAAGTAAAGAGAATAAGAAGTATAAGTTTTATCCAGGGCACATTTGTTAATACTTTACGGCAGGTTATTCTTTTTATGCTTATGTTTTTGATCTTCGGAGGCACGATGACAACAGGCCAATTAGTAACAATGCAAATTTTTTCTTTCTTTGTATTTGGACCTTTACAAGAGATCGGTAACATCATTCTTTCTTATCGCGAAGCGCAGGCATCATTGGAAAATTTTGCCAACCTGATGAAAAAAGCGCCTGAATCGCAGCCGTTAAATCCATCACATCTTGGCACTATCGAACAATTGGAATTCAATCATGTTGGTTTTAAACACCACACAGCTTCACAACATGCTATCAATAATATTAGTTTTAAAGTAAGAACGGGAGAAACAATTGCATTTGTGGGACCATCGGGCTCCGGCAAAACAACATTAATGAAATTGCTGGTTGGTCTTTATCGTCCTCAACAAGGAAAAATTCTTTACAATGGTATTGATGAGAACAATATCAACTTTGAAGATCTGCGTAACCAGATAGGATTTGTAACGCAGGACACACAACTTTTTTCCGGTACAATAAAAGAGAATTTAATGTTTGTAAATCCTGCAGCACCGGAAGAAGAATTATATGATGTGCTTAATAAAGCTTCTTGTCAAAATTTATTGTCAAGAGCCGAAAAAGGATTAGAAACCATGATCGGTGAAGGTGGATTAAAATTATCGGGCGGGGAAAAACAAAGATTGTCTATTGCCAGGGCGCTGTTACGCAGGCCAAAATTGCTGATCTTCGATGAAGCAACTTCTTCACTCGATTCATTGACAGAAGAAGAAATTACATCAACCATAAGAGATGTATCTGCAAATGGCGAGCAGGTCACCATCCTTATTGCTCACCGCCTTTCCACGATTATGCATGCGGACAGGATTTATGTATTAGAAAAAGGCGATGTAGTGGAAACCGGAAATCATGAAAAACTATTAGAGGAAAAAGGGTTGTACTATGCCATGTGGCGCCAGCAAATTGGCGAAAGAAAAAAATTAACAGCAGCATAATCAGGCAAATCAGAAATCATGTTTGGTTTTCTATTCGGAAAAAATAAAATAAAAGAGGCGATAAAGAACGGTGCAGTCATTATTGACGTAAGAACGCCGCATGAATATGATAATGGAAGAATCCCCCGTTCCATTAATATCCCGGTTGATAGGATCTCCGCAAGTATCGAAAGAATAAAATCAATGAAAAAGCCCGTGATCGTTTGTTGCGAATCAGGCATGCGAAGCAATACAGCAAAAAAT
>DASUTO010000151.1:0-3533 GCA_036374555.1 Chitinophagaceae bacterium | reverse complement strand
ATCTTCAGAGCAGAATATATTTTTGCAAAATCTCTTACTAGCCTTACTCCAAAATTTGAATAATTTGAGGCGGTTTGTGTATTTGAATAAAGCCAACCTCTGCTACTTAAACTTCCCGTTTGATAAACGATCATAGTGTCTCCAAAATAATGTTGCACAGGTTTGATCTTTATTGTCGTTGAATCGAGATCATAAGGTTGTAAACTACCTAAAGAAGAAAGGGTAGCCGATGTGCTATCAAGCAAATAAGCTTTCGTTCCGTACTGATTACCGTTCTTATTTTTAAAAAAGAAATTTGTCCTGCCTCCTGGATCTTTATATATCTGCAACGCTGATAATGTATCTGTATTTAAATAGCGAATGGTATGTTGAAATTTAATGTTCCCCAATGTGTCAAGGCGTACAAATAACAAAGAATCAGGTTTGCCAATTATCATTTTTGTTACAGTGTCCTGCCTGTATGAAATAAATGACACTGCGATTGAAGTGTCAGATAAATTTTCGACATTTTGTGGAACGATATATTTTCCAATTGTGGTAAACCTTTTACTCCACAGCAATTGGTCAAATGTGTTTCTAACTTCCACAATACCTGATCTGCCCACTTTTTTTAAGAGGATCATTTTGTTTGCACCCAAATTCGTCATGCCCACAAGCGACGAGGGATACCTTACAAAACAATCTACAGATTTTCTGGATAATTGATTAAATACACTGCTAGTATCAAAAGAAACAATTATAGGTTTGGTCCCTTCTAAAAAATCTTCCTTTTTTGATAGATTCCCTGCAGAATACATTCTTCCCTTATAATAGTAGATAAAGCGACCTTGTGAATGTAATTGCCTCCGGGTTGAATCGTCGGTTATTGTTGCTTCATACAGTTTAGAACCGGTGGTTCCATGTATCTTCATGATACCCCAATTACCAGGAGATTGCATTCCGGGATCCCGATCGTATGAACCTGTGATGTAAATATTTTTGCTTTCATCCATGCTCATTTGAAATGGCCAGTCAAGATCGTCATTCAAATTTGGCACCGGATCAGCTGGTATTCCATTAAAATCATAGGCAACATTTAAACCAATAAATCCATTAAGCTTATTAAGCCGTGTCATTGTAAAACCTTTTTCAAGATTCACACCGCCTACATAGGGCGATACCCAGGTGACGTAGATCAATGAATCTTTTAAGATCACATCTTTTGGATCACCATCGCTGCCTGATTGAGAACCAAGAACGAAACCGACTTGTACACGTTTATGCCAGATCGTGTTTCCGGTAAGGGTATCAACAGACCTTACATTATTACGTCCAAGAAAAATATAACGGGATGAATCTTGTATTACTTTATCGATCATGGTCCGGCTACCCATATTGGGGACATGCGAAGTCCATGCGAGCTGCGTCAAAAATTTATCCCTGAATTTTCTGCAAGTATCTTCCCAGGAAAGAAGTATGTTCTGACTGTTGTCAACAAATACGTTTGGAAAGTTGTTATTGAAATCTCCAAAGCCAAAGTGTTTACTAAAAGTAACCGCACCTGAATTCTTATTTATTAAATGGTACTCAAAGTTATAAGTCCCTGTAATTGCAATTAGTTCCGTACTGCTATAGTCTACAAGTCTTTCGATAGCTTTGTTGTTTATGCTTGTCTTCCACATTAGAACGCCGGTAGAATCTGATATGCACCATACTTCATTCAGTTGGGGTGAAAAAAAAGTACCGATTCCCCTGACGTTAGTATATAATCTGTTTCCTGATTTTATAATCTCACGGCATGATGCCCTGACATTTTCTCCGCCAGTATAGTTTCCAAATCTTCCGTAGTTATCATTATCTATTGCAGTCCAGTATACATAGCCCGATGTATCTATTTTAGTAAGGGTAGGCAAGGGTGATTTGTCAGAAAAAGAACCACCGGCTATATAAATGAATTTACCATCAGTCGATGCCGAGTGAACATAACCTTCAGAAGACACTTTGGTTAATGTATCATAAAATAATTTTTCGCTGAATTGTGCATTGCCTGAATAGAAGAAGATGAATAGGAAAAAACTAAGGATTAGAGGTTTGATTACTTGATTCATAAAGATAAGCTCTTGTCTGGAGGTCTGCCGAAGAATCGTAGTTAAATGTAGTAATTATATCATGTAATCAAAAAGAGATTTATGATTACTGTTTTTCTTTCCCGGCGGCCTTGGCTTATAGCTTTTACGGCGTTGTTGGTGGTCGAAGGTCTTAAAATAACTTCAATAGATATGATCACCAACAACACAATTTTTGATGCCTGAAAACGTGATTGGTTGTAGGTGTGATTGTATGTATTTTGTATTGGGTTTTATCGAACACCAACAAGGGCTTAATGCTTTTATTGGCTGTAACTTTATTTGTGTCAAATAGCGAGAACTCCGGTATGCTTTTCCGTCCAAATAATGACTTCAATGAGAAACCTCACTTTTGTAGCAATTAAACTTTCGGGATAACACTTGCTAAAATCTGTCAACACAATTGAATTGTTGTCTTTGTCAAATGCGACTAACTGATACCATTTTTGTTGCCACGAAATAGATTTTTCTTTTAGGTCTACTTTAGTGATATCAGAGAATGAAACCCTATTGCTGGGAAATATTTTCTTCAATATTGTAAGTGTATTGTTTACACTAATATATTTTTCTTTAAAATTTATTGTCAAAGTTGTGCCACCACGAAGTAATTTAAAAAAGTCGTTTAAAAGGATTATCTCTAATAAAAGCAACCAGAATATAATTGAGCTTACTTTATCCAACATTACATAATAAAGGATAAGTCCAATAGGAAGTAAAAGTATTATGGCTAAGAGAAATATTGCTCCAAATTGAGAAGAACCATTAGTAATAATAATTGTGTCTTTCGAGAAAATGTATTTGTCTTGCCTGTTGCGTTCAACAATTTTATTTAGTCCATCAATTGCTTTGTCAAGCCTTGTTTTAGTTGCCATTAAAGATTCCAAATTCAACTACGTGGAAGTTTATTTCTTCTTCTTCGTTGCAGCCTTCTTTTTAGCAGGTGGTTTCGCAGCAGTTTTAGCAGGAGCTTTCTTCGCCGCTTTCTTTTTACCAAATGCATTTGGTATCGCTGCCTCGATCATTTTCTTTACTTCTTCCAATGGCAGGTCTTTCAGATCATCCGCAGTGTATTTTGTATCATCTGCTTTCTTTGGTAGTCTAACGATCTTTTTACCGAACTTAATTAGCGGACCCCAGCGGGCATTTTCAACCGAAATTTTTTCTTCGGGCCAGTGTTGTATATAGCGGTTTGCTTCTTTTTTGATTTTCGCTTCTACGAGCTCATTGATGTCTGCCTGGCTTAAATTATCATGATTATAACGCCGGGGTACATTAATGAACATATCATTCCATTTAATGTAAGGACCAAAACGACCGACGTTCACATAAACCTGTTCACCTTCATAGTCCCCAAGTGTAAGGGGAAGTTTAAATAAGTCCAATGCCTCTTCGAATGTTATTGTTTCAATGCTTTGGTCACGTTTCAAC
>DASUTO010000150.1:0-14153 GCA_036374555.1 Chitinophagaceae bacterium | reverse complement strand
CATTTGGTAAATTGTACTTACCCATTTTATCGTTCGTGATCTCCTGGTATTTTGGTTTGGTCTTCTTATCCTTTGCCGGAAGATTCACCCACAACTGCACCATTTGAAACGGCCCCCCCTTTTTGCTGAATTCTTCTTCGTGATATTCTTTATGCAAAAGCCCTGAGCCCGCCGTCATCCATTGTACATCACCTTCACCGATGATACCGCTGTTGCCCGCACTATCATGATGCGCTACTTTGCCCTGGTAAGCGATCGTCACAGTTTCAAACCCGGCATGTGGATGCACGCCAACACCTCTTGGATTGTCAGAAGGAGTGAATTCGATCTTTGAGCCATAGTCCAGCATAAAAAAAGGACTCATTCTTGTTTTCCCGATCTGTTTTGTGCCGGGAAAAAAATTATGTACCCTGAAACCATCACCAACCATATGTGGCGGTGGGGGTGCTATTACTGCTTCAACTGATCTTTTATTGCTCATAATATTTTAATTATAAAGGGGAATTTCCATTAATAATAACTCTGCATCACTATCTGCATTAATTTTCAATTCATCAGTTTCTGAAATTGCCAATCCATCTCTCTTCTCCAATTTTTCTCCATTGATAGAGACCGAACCTTCGATCACAAATGCATAAACACCATTCTTATTATTCTTCAATTTATAATCCACGCTGAAATCTTTATCCAATTTTCCCAAACTAAACCATGCATCCTGGTGTATCTGAACTCCACCATCATTTGTTCCAAGCGGAGAAACTACGGTTAATAGCTTATTATGCTTATCAGCATCAGAAAAATTCTTCTGATCATATCGCGGCTCAACATTTTTCTTATTGGGAAAAACCCAGATCTGGAAAAATTTAACAGGCTTATCAGGGTTCTTATTTTTTTCACCATGCTGAATACCGGTGCCCGCACTCATCGCCTGTACATCACCCTGCTTTATCACCTGTGTATTACCCATGCTATCCTTATGTTCCAGGTCGCCGCTGGTAGGAATAGAAATGATCTCCATGTTATCATGCGGATGTGTGCCGAAGCCCATACCGCCAGCGACTGTATCATCATTCAGAACTCTTAACGCACCGAAATGAACTCTTTCAGGATCATGATAACCGGCGAAACTAAAAGTATGATAACTGTCGAGCCAGCCATGATTCGCATGGCCTCTTGTATTTGCTTTATGAAGAATTGTCTTCATGATGATTCCTTTTTATTTTTTATGAACTGAATTATTACCAGTACGCTTTACCTGCGTCCGCCAATGGCGGACCAATTTTGTTCTTCGATCGACAAATTATGCTGCCTCTTTTTGGTTTACGATATTCTCTGACAACCAAAGAAATTCTGTAATGAAATTGTGTATACTTTTTTCAAAGTTTGGATCGATAAGATCTCCTGATTCATCGAACTTTTTATCAACTGCAGGCACGATCAGCAAATACGGCGATGCAATGCCAAATAAAGAAGGTATTAGCTGAAGCAGTTGCTGTGAAGCTCTTATTCCACCAAATGCGCCTGGTGACGCTGTAACAATTCCAAATGGTTTATGATGCTGCTTTGGAAAATGATCCAGCAGGTTTTTCATTGCGGGTGAATAACTGCCATTATATTCCGGCGTAGCAAGAATAAAAGCATCTGCTTCAAAAATTCTTTTAGCAAGTGGTTTGAATTCATCAGGTGTTCTGTCAACAGATACAAAAACGGATTGCACAGGTGGTAAGTTCCAATCCTTCATATCTATGATTCCCGTTTCATGATCTGTATTATTGTCAAGCCATTTTTTGAGATTTATCGCCACTCTTCTTGTCACACTGTTTATTCTTGGGCTACCTGAGATTATTTCTATTTTCATAATGAACCTATTTTGTCAAATTTTGTTCCTGTTCGTTTATTTCTAACTCTTTGGCAAAGTTGCGGCTTTATGACAGGGCAGACATTGATGTATGTTAATTGAAACATCGTTTTGTCAGTTTTATTGGTTAATCCTTTAATTTCGACGGTATAAATCCTTAACAATGATCAACAGGAGAAAGTTTATTCATGCTTCGGCTTTTACCTCTTTCGCAGCTTTGTTGGCGAAAAAGGTGATTCCCGAGCCGTCGCAGGAAATAGTAACTGGAAAGCCGGTTGTTATTTCTACCTGGGATGCAGGGCTTGCTGCCAATAAAGCGGCCTGGGAAGTTTTGCGTAAGAAAGGAAAGGCAATAGATGCGGTGGAAAAAGGAGTAATGGTCACTGAGGATTCACAAAATTGTTGTGTGGGTCTGGGCGCTAATCCTGACCGTGATGGTTTTGTAACACTGGATGCTTGCATCATGGATGATAAATTCAATTGCGGCAGTGTTGCTTTTCTGGAAAGAATAAAACACCCTATCTCGGTTGCAAGAAGGGTAATGGAAAAAACTCCGCATGTGATGTTGGTCGGTGCCGGTGCACAACAGTTCGCTGTTGCAGAAGGGTTCCCTTTGGAAGAACAGAAACTTTCAGAAAATGCAAAGAAGGCATACGACGACTGGCTAAAAAAATCAGAATACAAACCGCCAGCCATCAATATAGAAAATAAACAGGGGCATGGGCCATTTGCACCAACTAAATTAGAAAGCGGTGAATGGAATCATGATACGATCGGTATGGTGGCAATGGATACGTTTGGAAATTTAAGCGGTAGTTGTACAACCAGCGGTGCCGGATTTAAAATGCGTGGAAGGGTAGGAGATTCTCCAATTATTGGAGCAGGTTTATTTGTAGATAATGAAGTTGGCGCCTGCACTGCCACAGGACAAGGTGAAGATGTGATCCGGGTTGCAGGTTCACATTCAGTCGTTGAGCTAATGCGTCAAGGTTTATCACCTGAAGCAGCTTGTAAAAAAATTGTAGGACGTATTGTAAAAATCAAAGGGGATAAGGTAAAACAAATACAAGTTGCATTTCTTGCCGTAAATAAAAAGGGACAGGTTGGAAGCTTTGCCATTCACCCGGGATTTGAATATGCGATAAGGACAAATGAGGTGGAGAAGTTGGTTAAGAGCAAGAGCTGGTTTTAATCCGTGAGACGTCACACGTCAAACGTGAAATAGTGGTTGACATTTCACGTTTCACTCAAATACTCTGAATGAATTATATAATTGAAATAGCCACATCCGATTTTCTGACAACCAAATCCGCAGTTGAGGGCGGTGCTGACCGCATTGAGCTTTGCTCCAATCTTGCTGAAGGAGGTACAACTCCATCTTATGCGCATATTAAAAAGTGTCGTGAAGCATTTGATATCGCATTGTTCCCGATCATTCGCCCAAGAGGCGGCGATTTTTTATATACAAAAGACGAGTTTGAAATAATGAAGAATGATATAAAGCTTTGTAATGAATTAGGCTGTGAAGGAATCGTAATTGGTTTACTGAATATGGACGGAACAATTGATATGACAAGAACTTCTGAACTGATCGGTCTTGCTTATCCCATGGATGTTACTTTTCATCGTGCATTTGACCGTTGTAAGGATCCATTTGCAGCTTTAGAAGAATTAATAGAGATAGGTTGCCAGCGAATTCTTACTTCGGGACAAAAGCCAACTGTTAGCGATGGCGTCGATCTGATCGCAGAGCTAAATAAAAAGGCGGATGACCGCATTATCATTATGCCGGGCAGTGGTGTAAGAAAAGAGAATATCAAAATGCTTGCTGATAAAACAGGTTGTGTTGAATTCCATTCTTCGCTTCGTGGAAAAGCAAAAAGTCCCATGCAATTTATCCATCCTGCTTTTGCAAATTCAGAAGAGAGCTATTCTAATAATGAAATAAGCCCCGACGAAGTCAGGGTTTTAAGAAATGCTTTAAACGAAAGTTAAATTGATAAACTCTTCATATACTTTGCATCGGCTGCTGCTGCCTGCAATGGTGTCGTTCCATCCCAGCGTTCCTGCTCAACGATAAAGTATTCCATTCCTTCTTTTTTTGCTGTCTTTAGAATATTTGTATAGTCAATACTTCCTGTGCCGAGGTCAGTACTTGCATCTTTATCTGCGGCAGTTGCATCTTTCTTGCGGTCTTTTACATGGCCCAGGCGAAAACGCTTAGGATATTTTTTCAGCCATGTTTCAATATCCTGCCCTGCGGCAACTACCCAATACATATCCAATTCAAAATCCACCAGGTTAGGATCTGTATTTTTCATCATCACATCTTGCCCCATTTCTCCATTCATTACTACAAATGAATAATCATGATTGTGATAGGCAAATCGTATCCCGTTCTTCTTGCATATTTCTCCTTTCTGATTGAATTCGTCTGCAAATTTTTTAAATGCATCAAGATTTTCCTGCGGCCCTTTGTATGGGCAGATAAGATATTTTATTCCGATAGCCGCGGCATCTGCCGCTTTCTTTTCAAAATCTTTATTGATATCGCAATGGCTGGAAACTATTTTCATTCCCAACTCATCCATGTAGCTTTTAAATTCAGTATTGCTCATTCCCCAAAACATTCCTTTTTCACCTTCAAAACTCTCAATCTGTTTATAGCCATAGGATGATAATTGTTTTAAAACACTTTTCGGATCTTTAGCAAGATCGTCCCGAACACTCCATAACTGTATTCCAAATTCTTTCAGTTTCTCATCACTTGCCGTACAGCCAGGCAGCCCCGATGCTGATGCAAGACCTGCTAACGCAAGTCCACTTAATTTCAAAAACTCATTTCTTTTCATGTGTATATTGATTAACTATTAAACAAATAATTTATCTCCTTTTTTGTAGGGTACTGCACCATCGTATCTGCCCGGCGTTTGTTGATAATTGAAATTTTGTTCCAATCCCGGCTTTGATGTAAAATAACCAAGTAAAGTAAGTTGTTTCATCATTAAAAAATAATGATTAGGATCTTCCTTCTTTTTGTTCTTCATGTATTCTTTTGCTTCTTTGTCAAGCGATGTCAGCAATTCTTTTCGATGAGCCGGTTCTGCTTTCATAAAACTATGGCCATGCATTTTATTACAAGCCTCATCTAATTTCTTCATTCCTTCATGAAATATTTTTTGATCAGCTTCCTCATAGCAATCATTAACCATTACTGTCATGAACTTACCAACTTCTGCTTCTTTAGCACCAGCAGTCGTGGTTTTAGGTATGATAGTTTCTGCAATTTCATCGAGAAAAGCGATATCATTTTCTGAAAACTTCGTCCCGGCAACTGCGGCATCTTTGGGTTTACAGCCGGTAAGAAAAAATTCGCCGCCAATTACAACACCCCCTGTAGCCAGTGCGACCATTTTCAAAAGTTCTCTTCTGTCCATTTGGTTGTATTTATGGTTTAAAGATTTCCTTTTCTTAATTCATTTACCGCAAAGTCTGCAGCTCTCGCGGTCAATGCCATGTAAGTTATGGACGGGTTTTGGCAAGCAGATGATGTCATACAGGCTCCATCTGTATTAAAAACATTTTTTACCTCGTGTAACTGGTTCCATTCATTTAATACAGACGTTTTTGGATCCTTTCCCATCCTGGCCGTTCCCATTTCATGAATGCATAATCCCGGGTACGCTTTTTCGTCATTGAATGTATAAATATCTTTTATGCCTCCTGACTCAAGCATTTCAGCTGCACTATTCATCATGTCTTTTCGCATGGCGATTTCATTTTCCTTCCATTCACAATCAATTTCAAGCTGAGGCAAGCCCCACTTATCTTTTTCTGTTTTACTAAGTGTAACCCTGTTATCAGGATGTGGTAATTGTTCACCCCAGCTTCCCAACCAAAAACTCCAATCACCGGGCTCAGTCGTTTTCTCTTTTAATTCGGATCCTATACCGTCGCCATTCAAACTCATACCTCTTGATGCGCCCCCCTGGTAGCCAAAGCCACGGAGATAATCAGAGCGTTTTGTCTTTTCATCTATATTTCTGAATCGGGCAACATAAATACCATTTGGCCTGCGACCATGGATAACCTTGTCTTTTAAACCATCATACCTGCCCCCGGCACCTACATGATAATGATGGTCCATAAGATTTCGCCCCAATTGATCACTTGAATTACCCATTCCATTTGGAAAAACATCGGAGACGGAATTTAAAAGAATACTTGTAGAGCCTAATGTAGATGCATTCAGAAAAATGATTTTTGCAAAGTATTCTATTGACTCTTTCGTGTTCTCATCAATGATGCGTACTCCTTTGGCTCTCTTCTTTTCCTTATCATACATCACTTCCATTACAATTGAATGTGGACGTAGCGTTAAATTACCCGTGCTTGCGGCAACTGGTAATGTAGCCGAGTTGCTGCTGAAATATCCGCCAAAAGGACAACCCCTGTCACAGAGATTACGGTACTGGCAGGGTCCACGACCATTCCAGCCTCTTGTTAAGTTAGCAACACGTCCAATGATCATTCTTCTGCCATCAGTAAATTTTTGTTTGATACTTTCTGAAACGTGTGTTTCAAGAGCATTCATTTCCATTGGAGGCAAAAAATCGCCATCTGGTAATTGTGGCAACCCTTCTTTGCTTCCACTGATGCCGGCAAATTGCTCTACATAACTATACCACGGAGCTATGTCTTTATAACGGATCGGCCAATCAATACCATGCCCATCTCTTGCATTCGCTTCAAAATCGAGATCACTCCACCGATAACATTGTCTTCCCCACATCAGGCTTCTTCCACCAACATGATACCCCCTGATCCAGTCATAAGGTTTTTTTTGTACGTAAGGATGTTCTTTATCGTTTACAAAAAAATGGCTGTTCGCTTCATTACAAAACCCACGAACCTGGATGTGCTGGTCTTTTTTTATTTTATTTGTGTTGCGATTCCGGTGTAATAATTCCCACGGAGCAAGATTGGTGGTGGGATAATCTTTAATATGTTCAACCTGCCGGCCTCTTTCAAGAACGATTGTCTTCAAGCCTTTTTTGCACAATTCCATGGCTGCCCATCCGCCACTAATGCCGGAGCCGACTACGATTGCATCATATTGCTCTTCCATAAAAAACTAAATCCAGGATTGCTTAATTAAGATTAGTAAAGACCTTGTCTCCTTTTTTATAATCAAGATCGCCAATATATTTACCGGGCACCGGTTCATATCTTGTGGCACCAGTTCTTCCTTCTTTAGAAGTGAAGTAGCCTAAAATGGTCAGTTGCTTCATCATTCTAAAATAATGATCAGGCATTGTTTTCTTTATAAAATTTGTGTCTCCATTTGCCTGTGCTTTCTTTTCAAGATCGCCCTGTATCTTATCGAACTCTTCTTTTTTTGTTCTGTGTTCTTTTACTTCCGGATCGAGAGATACCAGTACCGCCTTCCTTTCTTCAGGTGAAGCTTTCATAAAACTATGTCCATGCATTTTTTTGCAGGCTGCATTTATTGCTTCCTGGCCATCACGAAATGCTTGTTGGTTTTCTTCCGTATAGCAATCATTTATCATCACGGTCATGAATTGACCTACTTTAGCTTCTTTTGCTCCCGGAGTTGAAGTTTTCGGAAAAATTGTTTCAGCTACTTCGTCAAAAAAAGCTATATCATCTGCTGTAAACTCTTTTGTCTTACCAGCTTCAGGGTTTTTACAGCCGGTAAGAAAAAACTCACCACCAATAACAGCACCACCTGTTGCAGCGGCTACCATTTTTAATAATTCACGTCTGTCCATTATAAGGAATTTAAAATTAAACATTCATTTTTTTCAATTCATCCACTGCAAATGCAGCAGCTCTTGCCGTTAATGCCATATAAGTAAGCGACGGATTTACACATGAAGCACTCGTCATGCAGGCACCATCAGTTACAAAAACATTCAGGCAATCCCACACCTGGTTATTTGCATTCAGTACAGATGTTTTTGGATCACGACCCATACGGGCAACACCCATTTCATGAATGCCCATACCCGGGGCATAATCATTGTCATTGATCTTGGTGTTTTTTACACCGGCTATGTCCAGCATTTCTTTCATATCATTTTTCATATCACTCCGCATCTTCATTTCATTTTCACGTATTGATACATCCATATCAAGTACCGGTAAATTCCATTTGTCTTTTACATTTTTGTTCAGCGAAATTTTATTATCATGATACGGCAGCATTTCACCAAATGCAGTGGCACCGATCTTCCAGCCACCGGGAGAACTTAATGCATCTTTTAATTCTGCGCCGATATTTAATTCAGCTACTTCCCGTCCCCAGTTGGTTCTGCTGGCCGCTCCCTGGTACCCAAAGCCGCGGATATAGTCTCTTTTATCATCACCAATATTTCTAAAACGGGGGATATAAAAACCTGTTGGCCTGTGACCAAAATAATACTTGTCGTCAAAGCCTTCCGCGATACCCTCTGCGCCGCAACGAAAATGATGATCCATAACATTATGACCAAGCTCACCGCTGCTGCTGCCCAATCCATCGGGCCATACATCAGTTGCAGAATTCATGAGTACCCATGCAGAGTTGAATGCAGATGCACAGAGGAAAACAACTTTTGCAAAATACTCAGTAGCCTGCTTTGTTTCGGCATTGATTACCCTTACACCTTTGGCCCTCTTTGTATCTTTATCATAAATGATCTCTGTTACAATTGAATTAATACCAAGTGTAAGTTTACCAGTTGCCATTGCTGCCGGTAATGTTGATGATTGAGTACTGAAGTAAGCACCGAACGGGCAACCATTCCAGCACATATCACGGTATTGACAATTGGTCCTTTGCGGGCTATGGCCCAGGGGACCAGTTACATGTGCAGTACGACCAATGATCAGTGTACGTTTATTATTATAATGTGCTTTGATCTTAGCCGCCACATCTTTTTCCACAATGTTCAGTTCCATGGCTGGTAAAAAATGACTATCGGGCAATATGGCAAGATTCTCATAAGAACCCTGGATGCCTGCAAATTTTTCAACATAAGTATACCATGACTCAATGTCTTTATACCTGATCGGCCAATCAATGGCAATTCCATCTTTTGCATTCGCTTCAAAATCTGTTTCACTCCAGCGATAACTTTGCCTGCCCCACATTAATGAACGGCCACCCACATGATAGCCGCGAAACCAGTCAAATCTTTTCGTTTCTGTATAAGGACAATCTTTATCACTTGCCCAAAAATGAAGATTTCGTTCATTTAAAGGGTAATCTCTTTTCAGCTTTGGATAATCAGCGATCATCTGTTGTGTTTTTCCGCCACGGTGCGGATATTCCCATACGGGCTTATTGCTTGCCTCATAATCTTTACCATGCTTTATATCGAAACCTCTTTCAAGCATGATAGTGTTGAGGCCACGTTCGGTAAGTTCTTTGGCTGCCCATCCGCCACTAATGCCGGAGCCAACCACGATCGCATCAAAAGTGTTATTGTCTGCCATGTTTTACCTGGTATTTAATATTGAGTATTGATTTAGAATACAAATTTTATGAGCCCTGCAGAAGTGCTACTATTATACTTTGGTTGCGTCGCACTCTTGTACTATAACAATTTTATTCAGCTAATACTTTTCATTTTGAAAAGCATTTACATTTTTTATGTTGTCATACCGCGGCATCTGTACGTAAATTAATTTAAGAGAGCTTTCAATTGCCATTGCGTATAGACCCCTTTCGGGGTGACAAGCTATAAATAAGAACTGACATCACTGGCGGTGGGCCTCACACATCACACCTTCTCACCGCATCTTTCAATGAGGCTATTTTTTCATCATTCGTTTTTCCTGTAGGCATGAATTCCTGCGCCACATATCCCTTAAAACCGGTTTTTACAATTGCATCCATGATCGCGGGGTAATACAACTCCTGGCTCTCATTTATCTCATGTCGTCCCGGCACACCGGCAGTATGATAATGGCCGATATACTGGTTATTATCTGTAAGCGTTCTTATCACATCACCTTCATCGATCTGCATGTGATAAATATCGTAAAGCAATTTAAAATTTGGTGAACCAATCCTTTTTGCCAGTTCCACACCCCATGGCGTTTTATCACACATATAATCTTTGTGATTGATCTTGCTATTCAATAATTCCATTTGGATGATCACGCCGTTCTTTTCAGCGAGACCCATTATTTGTTTCAAACCTTCCACGCAATTATTCATACCTGTTTCATCATCCATTCCTTTGCGATTACCGCTAAAGCAGATCAAATTTGTATAACCGGCTTCCTTTACAAGAGGAATAGTTTCTGTAAAATCTTTAATGAGTTGCGGATGAAACGATTTGTTATTCCAACCTTCAGTCAGACTTACTTTACCGGCGATATAGCACATGGAGCAGAACAGTCCATGTTTTTTAAGTATGGGCCAATCTTTTGGAGCGATCAGGTCAATAGCGCCAATACCTATCTTTTTTACCTCCAGACAAAGTTCTTCCAATGGAATATGATTGTAAGTCCATTGGCAAACGGAGTGATTGATATTGCCTTTCAATGTTAGTTTTTTTGAAGTTGTTTCTTCAGTTGCAAACGAACTTATAAGAGGAGCGACTGTGGCGGCCGCGGTTCCTGCTGCAATTTTTTTCAAGGCGTCACGACGGTTTGATTTTGTCATATTAACAAGCGGATTCTAAAGATACAATAGTACTCGTTTCAAACTTCAGGGGCACTGTCATTTTCTGGTAAGCCGGCCACTTTGATTTGTTTTTTTTCTTTAAAGAATAAAATAAAGTATATAAGAACTCCCAGCGCTATATAGGCTGGCACAAACCAGATACCTTTCCAGTCATGACCTTCTCCCATTTTATAACCCTCCACGACTGAACCAGACACTAACGTGCCAATGGACATACCAACTCCGTACGTCGCAAAGGTGAATAAACCCTGGGCCGCATTCTTAATTTTTTCACCTGCTTTCTTTTCTGTGTACATATAACCTGTTACAAAAAAGAAATCATAACATATTCCATGTAAAATAATGCCGGCGTAAAGCATCCACATATTGGCATCCGTATTACCGTAAGCAAAGCATATATATCGAAGTATCCACGCTGTCATTCCCATCAGCAACATATTTTTTACACCGATCCGATTAAACAAAAAAGGAATGGCCATTATAAATACTGCTTCGGAAACCTGGCCGATCGTCATTTTTCCCGCAGCGTTCGTCATACCTAGTTCATTTAAAAATGGATTGGCCCATCCATAATAAAATGAAAGTGGAATGCAAACAAGAATAGCGGCGATAAAAAATATGAGATAAGGTGTGCTTTTAAATAAAACGAATGCTTTTGTTCCTAATGCACTTGAAGCAGAAGCAGCCTGTTTGCCTTTTGGCGGTGTATTAGGGAGGACAAAACTAAATAATCCTAAAGCGATAGAAACTCCTGCAGCGATCATAAATGTTGTAGCTGTCGGTTCTATTTTTAAAAATCCAATGATCAAACCGGCAGCGATCCAGCCTAAGGTTCCGAATACACGGATCCAGGGAAACTGTTTACCGGCATCGCTCATCTGATAAAATGCAATGCTATTAGACAGTGCTATTGTCGGCATGTAAAGCAATGAATAAAACAGAATGATCCAGTAGAAAATTGAACTATTATCAACTTTTGTTGCTAAAAACAATAATGCAGCACCTAGTAAATGCAACAGTCCCATTATACGTTGTGCGGAAAAAAACCTGTCAGCTATCATCCCGACAAAAAAAGGAGAGATCATGGTTGCAATAGCAAGCGCTGAATAAGCCTGGCCAATAGTCTTATCAATTCCTTCTTCTCCTTTGAAATATTCGCCCATATAAGTACCCATAGTTACATACCAGGCACCCCAAATAAAATATTGGAGAAACATCATTAGTGCAAGCTGAACTCCGGTCGATATTTTCATACGGCGTTTTTAGTATTAATGGACGGCAACCAATGTTGGCTTTGGTTTGTTACGCATATATAAATATAAACCGGTAAATGCAACAATAAGTATTATTGGAATGACAAGTGTTGTATTGATCACCTCAGGTCCTGCTGCTTTATTAGCTGCCGCTAATGCTTCCTTCATCGGAGCCGTAGCTTCGGTTGCATTATAAACTTTAAGATCAGCGCCGGGAGGAAGTTGTTTTAATATCAGTCTATCATAAACACCACCCATAAACATTGTGTATAGTGATACAGCAAACATGCCGGCTCCTCCCATCAAATTAATGCCAACTGCTCCTGTTTTTGGTAAATATTCTGAAACGAACCCAAGCATGCATGGCCAGAAATAACAAACACCGGCCCCAAAAACTAAAGCACCCACAAATAACATATTTCCTGAAGTATGTCCCAGCATATAAAGTCCTAAAGTGGCAAGAATAGCTGAACCAAGTAAAACTCCTTGTGGCGAGAATTTATGAACTACTGGACCGGCGAATGCTCGTCCAATAACCATCACTCCCGTAGTTACCGTTAAGATCAATAAAGCGTTTTCAGTTACATTTTTAAGCAGCAATTCTATCCATTGCCCTGTAAATAATTCCGTGATCGCTGTGCCAAACATGCAAATGATCATAAAAATAAATAACGGATTGGCAAGCGATTTATACATCTCAGCAGTCGAAACACCACTGGCGACTCTTTCTGTAACTGGAAAACTTAGACGGGAAAACAGAAACCCATAAATAACAGTTGGAATGATCATTAAAGCCATTTGTATTTGCCAGCCAATACCAGCTTTATCAAGGAAATAAACTAACAGTGTTCCAATCACTATGCCACCAGGGAACCATAAATGAAAATGGTTGAGTTTTGTTGTCTTATTATCAGTGTATAATGAAGCAACTAACGGGTTACAAGCTGCTTCTACAGTTCCATTCGCAATACCAATACATAAAGTTGAAATGAAAAGAGCCCAAAATGGATTTCCAAAACTACCTGCAAAAATTGTCAATAAGATTCCGGCCAAATGAAATACAAAAGCAAGTATCAGCAAGCGTTTCATCCCAATTACATCCACTACCATTCCACCAATAACAACTGCTAACGGAAAGCCCCAAAATGCGGTAGCGGCAATCGTACCAAGCTCTGCTTTATCTAAATTGAATTGAACTCCGAGTCGGCCAAGTATTCCCGCTCTGATACCAAAAGAGAGAGAGGTAACCAAAAGAGCTAAACAACTGGCTACAAAAAGTTGATTTTTGTTTACGGCTTGCATATCGTTGATTTTAGTAAAAAATTTTTGGAAAGGCTAAATGTACTATTTTTAAAAACACATTTACCTTCAATGTTTACTAATTTAATTTATATCAAACCACAAACAACTGTTTGAAATATGGAAAACAGAAAATTGAGAATGGCCATGATCGGTGGTGGTCGCGATGCATTCATTGGCGCAATTCATCGTATTGCAATAAATATGGATGGACAGGTGGATATGGTTGCGGGAGCACTTAGTGTTAATCCTGAAATAGCGATTGCCTCCGGTCATGATCTTTTTTTAGCTGAAGAAAGAATTTATAAAGATTACAAAACAATGTTAGAAAAAGAGGCGGACATGCCAAAAGATAAGCGCATTGACTTTGTCAGTATTGTTACTCCCAACTTTGTGCATTTTGATCCGGCCATGATGGCATTAAATAAGGGCTTCAATGTCGCACTGGAAAAACCAATGACATTTACGTTGGATGAAGCGAAAAAATTAAAAACCAAAGTTGATGAAACGGGATTGACCCTTCTACTTACACATACCTATACGGGTTATCCTATGATCAAACAGGCAAAACAAATGGTGAAGAGCGGGATGTTTGGCAAAATAAGAAAAGTATATGTTGAGTATCCGCAAGGATGGTTGAGTACATTTTTAGAAGGCAGTAATAATAAACAGGCTGCGTGGAGAACCGATCCAAAAAGAAGCGGTATTGCAGGTGCAATGGGTGATATTGGGACTCATGCATTCAATATGGCAGAATATGTAACGGGTGCAAAAGTGACAAAGCTATGCTCTGATCTTAATATTATGGTTGAAGGCAGAATGCTTGATGATGATGGTGCAGTGTTCTTAAAGTTTGATAATGGAGCAAGTGGAGTATTAATGGCATCGCAAATTGCTGCAGGAGAGGAAAATTGTATTAAAATAAGAGTGTATGGTGAAAAAGGTGGCCTGGAATGGAAACAGGAGGATGCCAATACATTATTGGTGAAATGGCCTGATAAGCCAACTGAAATATGGCGTGCTGGAACGGGTTACCTGGGCTCAA
>DASUTO010000149.1:0-3684 GCA_036374555.1 Chitinophagaceae bacterium | reverse complement strand
GAACTGGCTGGCGTAAAACTCTATTGGAAAAATATCAGGATCAATACTGCAAATGTTTCGTCAACAACTTTTCCCAAAGGAATTTACGTTGCCAACCTGATACCTAATTCTTTGAACGGTTACGAAGTGCAGGATGGCTGGAAATTGTTATTCGATGGCAAAAGTAGTGAGGGATGGGTCGGTGCTTATAAAAAAACATTTCCTGAAAAAGGCTGGGAAATAAAAGATGGCGTAATAAAGGTCTTGGCATCTGCGGGGGGAGAATCAACCAACGGCGGCGATATTGTAACGAAAGAACAATTCAGTGCTTTTGACCTCTCCTTTGAATTTAAACTTACTCCCGGCGCTAACAGCGGTCTGAAATATTTTGTTACGCTAAGTGAAAACAACCCGGGCTCTGCTATCGGGTTGGAATATCAGTTACTGGATGATACGCTACATCCCGATGCAAAAATGGGAAGAGATGGGAACAGGACACTTGCTTCGCTTTATGATCTTATAAAAGCAAACAAACAATCACGGTTCATTAAACAGCCTGGTAGTTGGAATACGGGTCGCATCATTGTTTATCCAAATGATCATGTTGAACATTACCTGAATGGTGTGAAAGTTTTAGAATATGAGAGGGGATCACAAGCATATCGTGATCTAGTTGCCATTAGTAAATATAAAGTGTGGCAAAACTTCGGTGAAGCGAAACAAGGTCATATACTGTTACAGGATCATGGCAATGAAGTAAGCTTTCGGAGTATTAAGATTCGCCCTCTGTCTCCCTAAAGGGGGGAACTCAGTATCGCAAATCTCAGGAGATTTGAAATAGTATACATTTAAATGAAATTGTTAAAGGATATCCATGATTAAAAAATCCTTATTAGTGTAGGGATTTTTTCAGCAAATGAGTTCTTATTATTAGTTCTGATTTTTTCTAAGTCCCCCCTTTAGGAGGGTCAGGGGGTCGGCTCCCAACCCTTTTCATATTCCCTTCTCCATAATTTCATGGCACCTGCATCATTTAGTATATGGCCATTTTTAGGATCGCAGTACAAGGTGCGGCCGGTTCGTTGGGCAATATTTGCAAGATGACAAAGCAACACACTTTTATGTCCTTCATCGATCGGTGAATTGATCGTCTCTTCACCACGAATACTATTAACGAAATTATTGAAATGAAAGAGGTCAAGATAACCTGTAGCACTTACTGTATTGGTGCCATCGTTCTTAGCCGCTGATTGTATTTCCTTCACCAATTTATTATCCGCATCAAAGATCTTGTAATCATCATTGCCATAATTAACCAATGTACCTTTATCTCCGTAAATAATAAATCCGCGGCTCGTGCCTTCTACATGCATTTTATTACAACTCCTTCCTTCCCAGGTAATGGATTTATTCTTCCCGAATTCAAATGTGGCTACTTGCGTATCCGGGGTTTGCCAATCATCTTTAAATGCATAGCGACCCCCTGCTGAAGTTACTTTTGTTGGGTAATCAACATTGAGAAACCAACGACACATATCAATTTCATGTGTTGCGTTATTGCAAGTTTCAGCAGTTCCCCAATGCCAGAACCAATGCCAGTTGTAATGAACCAAATTATCCTGGTAATCTTTTCTTGGTGCCGGGCCTTGCCATAAATTAAAATCAAGTGTTGAAGGGACAGGAACTTTTTTACCAATGCCAATAGATTTTCGGTTATTCGCATACCAGGATTTTCCAAAATAGGCATTACCAATTATTCCATCTTTTATTTCTTTAGCAGCATTGATAAGATTGGGCATGGAACGGCGTTGATTACCCATTTGAATCAATTGTTTTGGGTATTTCTTCATTGCCTGTATCAATAATTCACCTTCATAAGGATTATGACTGCATGGTTTTTCAACAAATACATGTTTGCCATGAGTCACGCCGAGAATTGTTGCAGGGGCATGCCAATGATCAGGGGCAGCGATCAGCAAACCATCAAAATCTTTTTTCTTAACAAGTTCACGAATATCTTTTATCACAGTTGGTTTTTTTGCAGCATTGGCAAATGGTTTTAATCCAATGGCGATTGCCTTTTCTTCCACATCACAGAGATACGCGATCTCAACATTTGCAATACCTGCAAAACTCTCAGCGAGATAAGCACCACGGCTGTTTACACCCATTACCGCTAATTGCACTTTATTACTCGGAGCATTTTTTCCAAACACAGGAAAATTTAATAATGTTATTCCTGCTGCAGCAAATGAAGTGTTCTTTATAAAATGCCTGCGTTTCATGTAGTATGCTTTATTTCGCTAAAGTTAGTTATATACGCAAAGCAACAATGCATTTTTGTAAATATGATTTATTAACTGCATCTTTAAATAACGAACCATGCCAGCGGAAAGAAATATTTCAATTGTTTGCAACCGGCTTGCCGGTGGAGGCCGGTCAGTTGGGTTGGCAAAAAAAATTGCAGGCGAACTGCAAAACCGGAAGGTCAGCCATACCTTACATGTTGACGACTGGCCGGGTAATTTCACCCAGTTTACCGATGTGTGGATCATTGGCGGGGATGGCACACTGAATTATTTTTTTAATAAATACCCGGGAATACCATTACCGCTTGTTGTTTTTAATGGAGGCACGGGCAATGATGTTCATTCACTTCTTTACAAAAACAAAAGTTTTGACGAGCAATTAGAAATTGCTTTAACTGCCAACCCGAAGCCTGTGGACGCAGGCAGGTGTAATGAAAAATATTTTATTAATGGAGTGGGGATCGGTTTTGAGGGTGCCGTGGCTAAAAGTTTAACTGGCAAAAAGAAAACAAAGCCGGGCAAAGCGGCTTTTATGGGAACTATTTTGCAGAAAGTATTTTTTTATAGTTCAAAAAAATATAAAACTGTTTCGGAAGAATGCAAGGTTGAAGGTCATCACTTGCTGATAAGTGTAATGAATGGGCATAGGGCAGGAGGCGGATTTCATATTGCCCCGGCGTCAGCAATTGATGATGGCTTACTGGATGTTATAATGGTGGCAAAACTTCATCCTTTTCAACGGTTGCGATGGTTGCCGGTTATTGAAAAAGGAAAACATCTTGATCTTTCTTTTATAAAACATTTCCGGACAAAAAAATTAATCATAACGAGTGAAGAGCCGATGGACACGCATCTTGACGGGGAATATTATTCCGCAAAAAGATTAGAAATAGAAATGCTGCCGGGAAAATATTTATTCAGGTATTAAAAAATTGAAGCGTCTCGCCTAAGCGGGACGCTTCATTATGACTCTATCACTGGTTACTCATTGTCATCACAGGTATCTCTGAGCCATAGGAAAGGATTTTATTATAGAGTTTATTCCACCAACCGGTCTTTTCATGTTTTTCTACCGGGTTATTTATCATGATAAGATCTCCATTAATATGCTTTGCAAAATCAATGGTTGTCTTTGCTAAACTATCTCCTTCAAGAATTACACCATGAACAGGAATTTTAGAAATATTTTTCACAATATCCAGCCCATCCTTCAAAATTTTTTCCGGGGTATTATTTCCCTGGCGTAAAGTTATCATGTAGATCGTCGACTTAAAACTACTTGCTAATGTTGTTGCCATTTTTATCCTGCGCAACGATAATTCGTCATATAATGGAAGAATGATCTTTTTGAAGTGATGTATGAGTCCTTTTGAACCCACAGCAAGCACAGGCACAT
>DASUTO010000148.1:0-2614 GCA_036374555.1 Chitinophagaceae bacterium | reverse complement strand
TAGAATAAGTTGAAAATCGCTGTAAGCCTAGTTGTCTGATAGCAAAGTCTTTCCAGTTTCGAAGGTGGTTTGGTTAAATATCGGAAAGAGAGCCGACTGAAGTACTTCGAGATACATTTCATTGCGGAATTGTAAACTTTATTTTCAAAATAATTTTTTATGGCAGACACTAAATATTATTTACGTGATGCGAGAACAGGCAAAAAAATTCAACTGGAAACATCGGAAACAAGACTGACTATTCTGGTGAAAGAAAAGGATCCCGTGGCAATTAAAAAAGCGCTTTCCCAAATAGAAACAATGGCTCCAAATGCCAGTTTGAGAAAAATTTCTTCCCGCGTTTATGAAATTGAATACCCAAATAATCCTCCTGATGAAGAAATCAATAAACTGATATTACGCATTCGGAAGCAAGTGCCAAACGTGATACCGTATAATGTTTACAAAGCAAAGGACCGGTATGGACTAATTTACATAACAGATGAAATTATCGTCACGTTTTCTGCGGGTACATCAGCCGATTCAATAAAACGTTTGACAGAAAAGTATAATTTAAACCAGATAGATGAATATGCAGACGGTCAGTTAATATATGTATTTGCTCAGAAGCCAGGCAACTGGGACAATCCAATAGAAGTTGCTAATAAAATGGAAAATGAAAAGGGAGTAGAAATTGCGGAACCGAATCTTGTGCACCGTTTGGTAAATACCCTGGCAAGACCAACAGATACTTTTTTCGGGAAGCAATGGCAATTAGAAACAAACAATCAACCAAATGTGTCTCCAGATGCTCATGTAAATGCCAGGGAGGCCTGGGATAGGTTGAACGGAGGCGGGGACCCAAATGTTGTTGTTGCAGTTGTTGATTTTGGATTTGATCTGACGCATCCTGACCTAGTAAACAAATTAGTCAACATAGACCTGGATCTATTTGATTTTGTAGATAGAAAAGAAGGAGACCCGAAATTTCCCAAACCTGATCTGGAATTTACGGACCATGGTACCTCTTGCGCTGGAATAGCAGTAGCAGAAAAGAACGGAGCGGGCGTAGTCGGTATCGCTTTCGGATGCTCCTTGCTTCCTGTTTGTATCCCGGACAGTCCTGAATCAAAAGAACTCTGTAGAATTTTTCTGGCTATCCGGAATAAAGCAGATGTTATTTCCTGCAGTTTTGCTCCGGAATTTGGTACTACTGCACTAAGCGCTGCACTGGAAAATCTAATTGAAGAAATCACCAAATCCGGAGGACGACGGGGAAAGGGTTGTGTTATTTGTTTTGCGGCTGGCAATGGTAACCTACCGTTAGACAAGGTGGTTACAAATCCGAAATTTTTTGTGAATATGAGACCGGAGCAGAAATTAGGAACATTTAAAATAATTAACCCATATGCATCACATAAAGAAGTGATAGCGGTTGCTGCATCCACCACAAAAAACAAAAAAGCAGTGTATAGCAATTGGGGGAAAGAAATTTGGGTGTGCGCGCCTAGCGACGATATAGTAGCGGAGGATGGTAGAATCATCGAGCCGCGTATTACAACCACCTCGAGCATCGGAAATTTAGGAAATAAACATTATACGGACAGTTTTGGTGGCACTTCCAGCGCCGCTCCTTTGGTAGCCGGGATAGCCGCTTTGGTAATATCAGCAAATCCCACTTTAACAGCAAAAGAGGTAAAAGATATCATAAAAGCGACAGCTGATCCAATTGACCCGGAAAACGATGAAGCTGGAAAGTATGATAACGGCCACTCTATATGGTATGGATTTGGAAAAGTGAATGCAGGAAAAGCAGTCAAGAGGGCTCTCGAAATGCATGCATGATTACTGAGCGGATTTAGATTAGAAAAAGAAATTCATATAATTTTTCACCTTAAACATCAACGACTATGGCAGCAACTAACATCCTATTTGGCGACGACGAAGCATTTGTTTCCTGGGAATTTGTTTGCAAAACCCCTGCTGAAAAAGCCCTTCAAAATCGAATTGCCAAACAAAAACTGAATTACTTTTTGGCCGGTTTCAATGCTGGGATTGTTTCACTAGGCAAAAAGAAGAATGTTTTTGTTATTGAAAACGATCGTTTTAAAAGCCTGGAAAAAGGATCTAATAAATTTCTTTTTGAACCCAAAGTATCTAGAAAACCAAAGAGCGGGGGTGTAGGTTTAGCAAGAATAAAAGTTCCAAAGCCATCGCAACCCAACCCCTGATCAGGTTTTATTTAAACAGTCTTTTATGCGCTTAAAGTCGGCATTGTTGCTTGGTTTTCTTGTATTGGAAACAACCCAACTCTGCAGTCAATGTCCTCCAAGAGACTCATTATGGAACAGGCTGGTATTGTACAGAGATTCCGACATGAGTCCATTATCAAATTCGGACCAGTTAAGTGAATTGGTTAAGTACGAGAAGCAGATAACGGCTTGCTCCTACAAGTTCGATTCCACCCACGCTTTGTTATTCCAGCGTATAGGCGTTGTGTATGCGCGAATGCAGAATGATTTGAAAGCGATCGAGTATATCAAATCGTCCAATTCTATAATTTATTCAAGGCTCAAACGAAAAGATGTCAACGAAACACATTTAATAAGAAACTATTATATACTCTACTTATTTT
>DASUTO010000147.1:0-13553 GCA_036374555.1 Chitinophagaceae bacterium | reverse complement strand
CGTAGGAGGATTGTCATTCTTTGTACTTCGTGTAACTAACATTCTCCTGGTACGATATGTATGACCGACCCTCTCAATTTCTTTTCTTGAATTAGAAGTGACGAGATGTGTAAATTCTATCTCATCCGATTTATACTCAAGCTTTGTCCTGTCAATAATTCTTTTCCGCACTTCAACGTCAATCACTTCTGCAAAACATTTATCAATAAAATCCCCCGTGGAGAGTATTTCGTCACATACATACAAAGTGTCGAGCGCAATATTTTTGAATTTCTTCAGGTCCGGTTCATTTAATGATGCGACAAAAACTTTCCAAAAAGAAAGGAATTTCAAATCATCAGGGCCAGGTGGCGTTTTTGGGTGGTTCTGGTTGCCAGGATTCTACCATGTCCTCCTCCTGCTCGGCAGTAGCTTCAAACAACCCTCTGATTGTAAGAACGCCCGTTCTCTTTAGCGAGAATAACTCTTCAATGTAATTTCCGTAAATGATAAAAGCGCTGTCACCTTTTGTTTTATAGTACGGCTCGGGATATGCAAAACCCTGCTGTTTTCCCTGCTCATCCACAATTCTTGTGGGATAGGCTGCTCTTTCAGAGAAATCAATGTTTATAGGTTTGATCTTTGTTCGCTTATTATACACGTCCTCGTAGTCCTCCTGTGCGTAGGGCCCGGCCCAACGTCCGTCTTTGGTTTTGTAAACGTCGTTGTACAAATATTTCTGATGATAGTACATCCCACTGTCCGCCGAAACATACAATAGTACATTTTTGAATTTTGAAAAAGCCGGTGTTCCATAATGGTCGTAGGCAACAAATTCTATTGTATCCGCCGCGAAGTGACCATACACTTTTTTTATAATAGAGTATTTTGCTATAAATCCGATGTCCATTAAGCCTCGTTCATGCGGCAATGGAGTAACTGAGATTTTTTCTCCTACAAATACAAATAAGTGGTTATTATCATTTACCCCATAGTTTTTTAAAAAACTTTGAGGCGTGTCGATGGATATTGAAGTTTTAGTGGACTGCGCTGTTTTTCCCGCGCTGCCTGGCTGGCTGTTACAGCTTAAAAGAAACGTGGCAAGACAAGCAATTGCAACTGTAAGTTGAATCTTCATAATTACCGATGCGGGAGCGAGGGTGGTGTCCCCGCTCCCGCTCTGTTTCTCGCTCTCATTGATACCCGTGGTCGTTTGTTTAGACATTCTTGAATAAATTTTCAAAATACATTCCATTAAAGGATCCAACCGCTGACTTATCAATTCAATAATATTGACCGCCATTATTGCCGTAACGTTATCTATTGATTCTTGCAATTATAAAAACCTGGTAAGGATTTACGTAAGCTTTACTTTTTGTAGTATCAGAAGTAAAATGAGAATATTCATTTATTGAAAAGCCCAGGGGTTCCCATTCATTGTCATCTGCCAAGCATATATCGTTGTCATCTATACAAAAGACGCTTCTTAAATTCTTTATTTCTCCGAATTTGGAGGAAGTGAAAAAAGTTCTAAGTGAATCAAATTTGACTGTCACATTGCCGTCCTTATCGCTGTTAAGTTTGGGATGGCCTTCCTTGTCAAAATATATCCGAAATTCCTGCGGCTCCAAAGCTTTAATTTCCAGTATGAGTTTCTTTTGTTGACAAGAAATAAACCTCAGAGTTAATAAGCCGATTAGTATGTGATGGATCTTCATAATAAAATTTCTAAATCCCAAATAAAAGTGAGATAAGGTTGCATCCAATGGCAGAACACTATTAACTTCCTTTTCAAAACCCATACTTTTTCTTCACGAAAGCAAACCACTGTTTAGTAAATTCGATGGCATCGACATTCAACGTAATTTTTATATTTCCATTGTTCTGGATTAAGGATTTTAAGGCAGTTGCTCCGCGGGTTTCTACTATGTAATACGCAATAAAGTACCCAACTTCATAAATTTTTGGATTGGAAAGTTCTTTTAGGTCCTGGAGCGAAGGTGCTGGTGTTTAACCCGGTAGGAAAGCCACAACGATTCGGCAAATATTAATTTTAAAGCCCTGTTTCAAAATCAATCAAAAAAGGCTTTAGCCTGATACCATCCTTTGTTCTAAAGTTGTTTGAGATCAGTATTTGATAATGCATGTTGGGTTGTAAATCGGCTTCAAAGGTCCAGGCAGTGGCGTTTCTCGACCAGGTTCTTACTGCGCCGATTTTAGGTATGGCTTTTTCTCCAAGCGGTCCAAAATCAATACCGGTATTATACCCATTTAATGGTTTGGAAAACGTTATTGTTATTTTCGTCAGTCCTGGTTTTACATTTTTACTACCATTGTTAAAGGGCTGCATGGAAATCACCTTCGGACGTTGTTTCTCATAGTCATTATTCAATTCGCTCAATGTCTTTGGAAGAAACCTGGTTGAGTTTATAATACGTTCCACCTCCTTTTCGTCGGTATAGTCGAGTTCAATCAATTCTTTAATTGCCTTTTTCTTGTCGGGTGATAAATTATAGTAGCGTTCGCAAATTTCATAGCCGATGTAATATCCCAGGTCCCTGACTTTAAGTTCATTTCTATTTTCGCCCCACAACCAATTATAATTATTGCTCATTATGTACAGGTCTGCAACAAATTGTTTAACAACTTTATCCCTGTTTGCCTTTCCGAATTCAATGGCTGGACTGTTTGACTTTTTCCCCGTAATTAAACAGGATAAAAATTCGGCTACTCCTTCATAAAGACACATTGATAATAGATTCTCCACCATTTCCTTCTGCTGGGTATGGATATACTCGTGCGTGCATAACAATGCAAGATTATCCTTAGGATGATACTCTTTATAAAAAAGCTGGCGTCCCTTCGGTAGTTCGTCTACCACCGTTAATGAGTCTCCCAAGGCCAGTTCGCTGCCAATTAATACATTGTTGCCATCTATAGTGCCGTTTGTTCTAAAAGCACCAACTGCAAAGTAAATGGCGGATGGTTTTAAGTGAGGGTAAGCTTCTCTCAGCTTCAAAATATTTGCATTGATTTCCGGGAATAGTTTTGGCACCATCAATGTACTTTCTTTGATCGATGCCCAGAATTTTGGATAGCTATTAATAGCTGCTATAAACTCCTGGCTTGTGTAATTGCGAACTTTAATCAGGCTTTTTAGTCCAATTGTGGCTTTGTCAATATACAGTTCGGTAAGAAATTTATACTGCTGCAGGCTGTCTGTTGTAGAAATGATTTTTTCATACGCCTGCCAGAAGTTCGTAAGGTCGTCGATTACAAATTTTTGCTGGAAGGTTTGTCCGTGACAAATTTGGGCAAATATCAAAGCGAGGACGAAGAGTGATTTTCTCATGTGTTAGCTTATTCTTGGGGGAAATCCACAGTGTTAACTAGCATTCGAATTTATGATATTAAACGATGAAGGAGGTAAGTGAGAGCGGGAAACAGAGCGGGAGCGAAGGTGGATTCCCCGCTCCCGCTCTGATTCCCGCTCTCGTCTTCTCGACCAAGAAAAAGACCAAACAGATTCGAACTATGCATTGAAATAAAATGAAAAGAACTATATACCCGGGCAGTATAGCCGCATTCCTTAACAGTAGAGCGGGAAACAGAGCGGGAGCGAGGGTTGATTCCCCGCTCCCGCTCTGTTCCTCGCTCTATACTTTTCCTCCCGCATCAAGATTTGTAATCATTCTAAAAAGCATTTTTGATATTTCTTCATAAATATTTAATAGTTCAATTTTTAATTCCGTTATTATCTCGCCCTCATCATATAAAAAACTTAGCAATGATGAGCACTCAAAAACTGACCCTCTTGCAATAACATAAAAGTTCCTTCTATCCCTTTTAGTAAACTTGGCACTCCCTTCAGCAATATTGAGCATAATACTCAAGCTCGCTCTACCAAGTTGGCTTTTAGCGTAAGTGGCAATACTCTTGTTTGCTTTTAGCAAGCGATACACTTTCTGATTTGCCTGGTAAGCTTTTTTATATACTTCCAGCGTTTCGTATGAAAACAATGGCTTTTACTTTTATGGATACAAAGTAACTTTTCGAAAGTGAAAGCATTCTGTTGAGCAATGCGTAGAAAAGTGAGAAATTATGTGTGAGTTGGCGTTTACGTCGTAGAAAAAACGTGCATTCTCACGAGCCAGTAGCACTATTCAAATCAAAAGAAGAGTGAGAAACAGAGCGGAGGGCGAGGAATTCAACCTCGCTCCCGCTCTGTTTCCTGCTATCTAAGCCTGGCAAAGCTCAAACAGGTTCGAACTATAGTTTGTACTAAAATGAAAAAAAGATACCCTGGCAATATAGCAGCATCCCTCAAATGAAGAGCGAGAAACAGAGCGGGAGCGAGGGTGTTACACCCGCTCCCGCTCTGTTTCTCGCTCTCTTCTTCTGTGCCCAGGACTGGATTCGAACCAGCACACCTCGCGGCGCCGCCACCTGAAGACGGTGCGTCTACCAATTTCGCCACCTGGGCATTTTGCGGGCAGCAAAGATAGGGGAAACAGGTAAAATAGAGAAGAGTCGAAACAGCGCGGGAGCGGAGGCAACGATCCCCACTCCCACTCTGTTTTCGCTCTTTCTTAGTAAGTTGCTGATGTTAAACTATCACAACCTTATACGGAATCCACCCAAATAAACTCTCATTTTATGAGAATTTCCTTTCTTTTTGTCTTTGCAATTGGAGCAACATTCGCGCAAGGCCAGTCGCCCTGCGAAAAAGTAAAACTGTATGACCAGCTTTGGGTAACGACTGACAAACCGATTTTTCAAAAATTAAAACCGTTTGACAAAAAACTTATTCCCGATTCTATCCTGCTAAAAATAAGAGATGAGATTGTCGAGCGTACTTCAAAAGAATTTTTCTCCCGCCTTAAAATAAAAGCGATAAAACTTTACGATTCCGCTGTTGCAAAAAGCCGGATGACCGGTCCAGTCCTCGACCAGGAATCAAATCCAGTGTTCTTCTTCTATGCTGTATTGTTTGAAACTATGCTGAATAATGAAATCCCTTTTCAATTCAGGCTTGATTTTTTAAAGAATGGTGAACTGTTGGACATACATCAAATACTGGGTTTTAAGAGAGAAAAGCTTGATATTATAGAATGTGAGAAAATAATGGGCCTGGTTTATAAAGATACCATTCAACCTATTAGGTCTATCCAGCAAATGAGTTTAGTATATAGCTCAAAAGACGAGGAAATAATCTGGACGGTAGTTGCAGATGTAGACCCAAAGACAAAAATCCAATATGTCAAAGAAATAAGCGCTTATAGTGGAGATATTGTTCGGAGATCATTTATAGATTTAAACAAAACGGAGAAACTGGAAGAAATAAAGGCCCAATAGAAGGGCTGGAAAGAGAGCGGGAGCGAGAAAATAACCCGCTCCCGCTCTGTTTCCCGCCTTTTTTACAAGTGGTAAAGCCACTAAAACATATTCCAGTAATTTAATTTCATGAAATGTCTTCTCCTCATCGTTGGCATGCTCGGGCATATTTCCAGCTATTCCCAACAAGTTCTGGAATTTAAGGATCAGGTAAACCTAATCCCCGAAGGCATCGCTATTCACCCCAAAAACGGGACGATTTATATTAGCAGCATTGCTCAGAAAAAAATTATTAAAATCACTCCCGATGGTAGGGCCACCAACCTAACCCAGGACGGCCAGGATGGATTTCTCGAGGGACTGGGAATGAAAGTGGACGCCAAAAAAAATTTACTCTGGGCACTATCGAACATTAGGAAAGGAAATATATTCACCTCGCAAATACATGCATTTGATCTCGCATCCGGTAAAACGATGCACCTATACGAAATAACTGATACAGTACCGCGGCTGTTCAATGACCTGGTGCTTGACTCCAGGGGTGCACTCCTGATCACTGATACTTACCACAGTTCGTTATATAAATACGAGCCGGCTACCAAAAAACTCGAAGTTTTTGTAAAGGACACATCAAAGTTAAAATGGCCGAACGGTATCGATTTCCTGGATAAAAAAACACTCGTGATAGCTACCTATGGCAAAGGACTAGTTAGGGTAAATGTGGATACCAAGGAAGTAAGTCCTTTACCAGGATACCAGGACCGCACGATGGCCTTTGGTTTTGACGGTCTTGTTGTAAATGGCAAGCATCTTTATGCCGTTTATAATGTTGGAAAAGACGGGTATTCTTCTAATGCTATTGTTAAATACACGTTAGACGAGAAAAAAGAGCGAGTTATTTCTGAAACGGTAATCGATAAGGGCAATTCCGCATTTGCAGATCCAACTACTGCTGCGAAATACGGTAATAGACTTTATGTGATTGCAAATAGTCATTTATCGCAGTTTAATGCGAATAAGGAGACAGTTGTGGGGATAGAGGGGGCGTTGGAGCCGTTGAAGTTGGTGATGTATGGTCTGGGGAAGGGTGGCGATCGGTAGTAAGGTTAATTGTACCCAACATCTTTTTATCCTCGTCCTATTCCTGGGTGCAATCCTCCTAATCTGCACCATCCGCGTCATCTGCGCGAAACAGAAATTCACTAAATTCCACTATCGCTAGTCATAAAAACAAAACCTCCTATGCAAAAAATATTCACCCTAGCCCTCCTCCTTCTCACTTTTGTCAGTCTCGGGCAGCAGACTGAACGCGTTATCGTTTCCCGCCAGGACCCTTTCGATCTCTGGGCCAACTTTGACAAAGATTCGACGACCTTATTTTTTGAAAAGATTGTTCCAAAATCAAAGCCCGTTGGGGTTGTTGTAATTCTTCCTGGTACCGGCGAACGGATTGATGAAATAAAAAAGCAGATCTCCCTGCACACGCTGGCCTTACAGAAAAACCTGCTTGTGGTATTTCCCGGCATCAATTGGGGAACGAACAAGCATGTACCCGAACACCAGTTCCTGGATACAATTTTCAAACAGTTGGTAAAGCAATACAACATACCGAAAAACAAATTCGTACTAGGTGGCTTTTCGGGCGGCGGTATGCTGGCACTGACTTACGCCGAAAAAGCAAACCGGGACCCCGACAGTACATTTATCCGGCCGGCTGCAGTTTTTGGTGTGGACCCACCACTTGATTATGCACACCTATGGAATCATTGCGTAAAGGATATTGAAAGAAATTTTTCCGAAGTGGCTGTGATGGAAAGTAAAATGATAATGGCAGACTATATCAAAGAGTTTGGTGGCTCGCCTGAACAATTTCCCAATAACTATATCCAACATTCCATTTTTTCCTATAGTCAAAAGGATGGCGGCAATGCAAAATTCCTGAAAGACACCCCGGTACTTTTATACACCGAGCCCGACATCATGTGGCAAATGCAAAACCGGCGAAGGGACTACTATGATCTGAACTGCGTGGATATAGCGGCAATGATAAACCTGTTGCAATTGCAAGGCAATAAAAACGCACAACTGGTGGTGACAAATAACAAAGGCAAGCGGTTAAATGGAATGAAACATCCACATTCATGGAGCATCATGGATTCAAACCAGTGCCTGGATTGGATCATGAAACAATTAAATCCAAAATATTAACTGTTATTTTCTTGATTCAGGCAAAATACTTTTATTCGTTGTGGTGCGTCAAGACACGCACCACGGCGTCACAAACGACCATGGCATCAACTATTAAAATAAACATCCTTGAGATTTGCATATCCCCCATATGATTTTCTTATTCTCTTTACAGCATCATTTTTAATGGGCCTGCTGCTAAAAAAAAATCTTCTTTAAGAAACACGTGTACCAAACAGGCATCGACACAATTTTTCCTTATGCCCTTGCATATATCCCAATCTCCCTGTTATTTTCTCTGCCTACTAATACAGTTTATACATATGAAGATCCCCTCAACTAGGGCCCCAGGGTCCAAATAGAGCAGGGCTACTAGCGGCTGGACTTTATCTTGCTTCCGTAATTTTTAATTTCGCTGTTTGGCTCACATCATTAGGTATTATAATTCGGCATTTTATTTTGCATAGGAAACAGATAAACTAAATATCTTGCTTCTTCATTACAAGAAAATATCATTATTCAATGCTAACCTTCCACAGAACGTTTCAAGACGAGGTTTTAATCGTTGAAACAGGGAGATATATAAAAAATTGCAAGCTCTATAACATTTCAAGGGATGGCACAGGGATCGGACGGTTCTACTCAGGAGACAATTACTCGTTTGCAGAATTTGATGATCAAAAAATTAGAATCGATCCAAAAAAAAGATTTTTTGTTGATTTGGAGTACCCTTTCCGAAACCAGTACACTGATGAATTATTAGGATCCTACACGTTTCGCGCAAAATCTTTTTTCGACGAACTGGATACCAGGCTGCATTTATCAGGTGGAGAATCGTACGAATGGAAACGAGATTTCAGCATTGATAATCGCCTGTTTCGAGGAACATCGAGATTATACAAATTTGACCTCGTTTCTAACAAGCATTTGATTGTATACTATGGAAAAATGACCCCTGATGTAACGAAAAGTTATGTAAATCCAAACCAGGTATTTGAAGGAGAAATTCAGTCAACGGATGAGACATTTTTGCTTCCTATATTTATGGGCATCTTCTTCATGGAAGAGGCTTTCCGGGTACAAGAACAGGAACAGGATTAAGTTCCTATTTATAATGAGGACCGTTGAATAAAAATGAAGTTCACACCAACAATACTTAATATTTACGCAACCATTTTCCTGCTTGTATGCATCGTCTTTACGATCTACAACTACGCGCAATTATCGGAGGGAGAAGGATGGGGCGTAGTAGGAATGATTGGACTCTTTGGGTTTGGACTTTTACTGCTTGTAGGTGATCTTATACTTCGTAATATTTTCAAAAACAAAGTTACCGTAAACATTCTGGGCTTAATTGTGGCTATCATTGCAACCATCCTCATTTTTTTATAAGATTAATATGAACATCTAATCCTTATTGAAGCAAACCAGAATTATTGCCTGGAATGGTTAATACACAAAAAAAAATAAAAATCCGGCTCCCAAAAAATTGGGAAGATATTTCTAACAGGAACGGTAACGGGCCGCCAACATTTATCATTGGTAACAAGAATGAACCAGGTGTATTGCAAATCTCCTTTGTTGAATACACGGGAGGAGTAAAACCAAACCCGGATTTCAATGATTTACTGATACTGTCTGAAAATATTGGGCAAAAGAATGAGTTTGGTCAGGTTACAGGTAAATCTTCCGGCCCCTGCAAATTCGGTAAATATGGTACTGTAGAATTCACGGGAACTGATTTTCCATATATCTCGGTTTGGCATTTGTCAAATGGAAAAGATTTTGTTTTTGCAACTTTTATATGTTCACAAAATCCCACTGCAGCCGAACTTACTGACGTAAAAACTATATTAACCAACATTAGAAGGAAACGCTGGCCCTTCTAGTGTCCAGATGGTTCCAAATTAATAATTGCAGACGATTAATCTCTGCTAGGCACTAAAATCCCTTATCATCATGTCCACCTTATCCCCCAACTCTCCCACACCCACCGCTGCCCAAATTATAAAAATGGCCAGGGCAATTTTAATCAGTAGTGGAATCGAATAGCCAAACCACTTATTGACCAGGTGATTTACCGGCGGTAAATAAACGAATGAAAGGAGGATAATAAATGCTCCAAAACCAGGATCATTACCCCAAAACAGGTTCACCAGGCCGACGGCCAAAAAAATAATACCAACAAACCAGCCTAAAATATTTCCAACCGTTGATTTGTAGCTTGTGATTGTTGTTGAATCGTTTGTCATAATTATTTTCGTTTAATTAAAATAGTATTGATGTTACTCACTACATGTATTCTTTAAAATCGATACGCATTAATATTTAAAAAGCACTTTGAATTACAAAGTAATTATATAATTTTGGCACCTGCAAGGATTTCCACGGAATATTTTTAAAATTTCAGGGGCGCCTGCGGGTGAATTAAAGTTAGTAAGAGAGGGCGTATAGCCTAAAATACTGGTTTGCAACAACCCTACCAATGCGGATACATTTCTCGCAGATTTTGCTGATTGAGCAGATTACGCAGATAGATCAAATAATCAGCGATATCTGCTTAATCTGCAAAATCTGCGCGAAATGGTTCACAGAATTTTGGTAACCATGCCATCATAATACAGGGTTAATCTTATCAAAAATTTTATAACGACAGAGAACTTCGCATCCTGGAGATAAATTCGATCATCACTGGACAAACTCTTTTAATATCCTCTTAAACTCCTCGGGGTCTTTATTAAGGCTTTTCAAAGGTTCATAATGAGTCGAATCTATGAGCACAAAATGCGTGGTTTGTTTCGCTTCGCTCCATCCGCTTTTGATGGCCTCCAGTGATGCAGAATCATGCTCATGCAGTTGCAGAATAGCTGTTTGCAGTTCCCTCCCTACTGCAGATCCAAAGCGATTATTGAACAATACCGGGCCCAAAGGAATTTCCGGCGACAGCCAAAGCAGCTTTAATCTCCCTTTATTACTGGAATCCAACGCCAGGTATTTATCATACTCATTATTTCCCGTCGCTGCTACATCTGCCTTACCATTCAATACTGCTTCGATGGCTGCGGCATGTGTATGCATATATTCAAAAGAAGCAAAACTTTTTTCTGGTTGTTTAATACCTGCTGTAGAGAGCGCCAGCCGCGGCACCAGGTTGCCCGACGTAGAACCCTTGCTTACAAGCGCCAGTCGCAGTTGTGGCGATAAACTTTTTAGATCTGCCAGTGTATTTGCTTTCGTGCGTGGAGAAATAACCAGTGCTGTTTTATAATTATCTCTTGCATCAGCTTTTACCTCAAGCGCTGCCACGGGATGCATGGGATACTCTTTTCCTGCTGCTTCCAACAACAAATACCCAAAGCTGTTAATAAAGGCTATATCCACTTCATTTCGTTGAATCGCATCTATAAATGCGTGCACCGTTGGGTAACTGCTCACCGACGTTTCGTAACCATACTTATTCTTTAAGTGGTCGGCAAATGGCTGAATGTTTTTAATTCGATTATTGTCTGCATATTGGTAGGTAGCTATTCGAATTACCTGGGCATGCAAAGTATCGAGCGTAATAAAAAGCAGTAATAACAAGGCAATCTTCTTCATATCATTAATAATAAGGACAAATATCAAGAATTTGCTTAATTATTCTTACTGTATTTTGCTAATTAAAAACTAATTCAAACAGCGGGTGCGTGCCCTATTCAACGCCCTCTTTGCATAAGACAACAGCTACAATTAGAAATACTATTTAGTTAAAATTTATTATGTTTATAGCTAATCCAAAACTGATGCTGCTTTCAATACCCCCCATTTCTCAATAACTTGAAAACAGCCCAAATATGAAACAACTTCATTTTAAAAGTCACTATTAACCCTATAAATATTTCAACCCATAAATGGAGAATATAGAAATAAGGCAAAACAAAAAGGCATTAATATTTGTAACTATTTTGTTTACATTAGCAATAATTGGAGTTTCCTATTACATTTATTTCTCTGGTGAATTTCGCAATACGTGGAAGATCATATATGCTTTACTAACAGTTTCATTAATCTATTCGATTTATATAGCATCAAGGAAATTCATAAGAAATGAACCTGTATTGACATTTAACCAATCAGAAATCAGGATAAATGATAAAAGAAAGCCCGTTTCATTCCTTTGGTTACAGGTTATTGACTGGAAGATTGAAGAGGACGAGGAAAGTGGAACTTGTTACCTTACGGTCGAAACTGCAGACCAAAAGAAGAAAATCAATATTTCATGGCTCAGTAAAAAACCTGGTGAGATAGAAGAGATAATGAATATTTATAAAAGGAAATAACTGTCACCCGAATAGTCCACTTTTTACTTATGTTTATTCCTGAGATCAGCGTTCTATCGGCCCTCTACAGCAAAAATCCGTCATGACATACAGGAATATACATCTGCTCCTTACCTACTTCATCGCAACCGTCTGGCTTATCAACGGCCTCTTTTGTAAAGTTCTCAATCTTGCGCCCCGCCACCAGGAAATTGTGGCAAGCATCCTGGGAAATGAACATTCCAGGCTTCTGACAGTCCTTATCGGTATTTCTGAAATCATGATGACCATTTGGATTATCAGTTGCTACCAGTCACGCCTCAATGCCATTATCCAAATACTCGTGATTGCCACGATGAATACGCTGGAATTTTTACTCGTACCCGATTTGTTGCTTTGGGGAAAAGCGAATGCTATCTTTGCTTTTTTATTCATCCTATTAATTTATTACAACGAATTTCGACTCAATAAAAACCTGTCCCTACAGGCATAGCATGCTGGCATTCCTAAAAAACCATCCCTTCGCGGTTGAAGCTTTCTTTGAAAGCTCCCTGGTACTCACCTTTGCCATTCCTAAAGAACAGGTTCAACAACTCATTCCACCCTGCTTACAACTAGACACTTTTCACGACAAGTGGGCCTTTATTGCAGTGGCCATGGTAAACACGCAGGATTTGAGACCAAAAGGCTTCCCAAAGTTGTTTGGTAACGACTTTTTTTTGATCGGGTACCGCGTTTTTGTAAGATATGAGAATGCCGCTGGTAAGAGTTTAAGGGGCCTGTACATTCTTAAATCCGAAACCGACAAAAAGAAAATGAAATTCTTCGGAAATATCTTTACCCACTACAATTACACCACAACAGATATTGGTCAGAACAGGCAGAATGGAGCCATTGAATTCAAGTCAGAAAGATCTGGTTTCAAGGTAAAAGTTGACGATACGGAAAGCGAAAACGTTCCCCTGCCCGCTGGCTCCCCATTTGCCGACTGGAAAGAGGCGCGGAGGTTTGCCGGACCTCTGCCATTTACCTTTACTTATAATCCAGTCGATAAAAAAGTGCTGATCATTGAAGGCGTTAGGGAAAACTGGAAACCTGCGCCGGTCAGGGTCATCGATCATACCTTTTCGTTTATTGATAAACAAAAGTTCACCGGCGCTGTGCTTGCAAACGCGTTTATCATCCGCAATATCCCTTACTATTGGAAAAAAGGCAAACTTGAGCAATGGAAATAAAAAGAAGACCGCTGCAGGGCGTTTTAAATATTCTGAGTTTCAATCGCCACTTTTATTTTTTCGGGCTCGGTGCACTAGCCATATTGCTGGCGAGTCGTTTATTCATCAATTGGTCGGACATTGTCTTTTGGCTGGTAATTGTTGCATTCCTCTATGGCCTTTTAATGCCATTAATTGTTTCCGCATATGTGTATGATCTGTCTGGCTTCTATAATTTCAACTGGTTAAAAAACCAGGTGAAAAACGACCAAAACATCAACCTGATCGTTAACATTAATGCTGGATTTGATGAAACAAGCTTTATTATCAAAAGCAAATTTCCGGGGGTCGATTTAAAAGTGTTTGATTTTTATAATGCCAAACAGCACACGGAGCCTGCGATAATAAGAGCGCGGCAGGTAAGCCAGGTGTTTCCAGATACTACACAAATTGCTTCTGATGCTATTCCCTTAGAAAATAATACAGCAGATGTAGTTTTCCTGGTGTCGGCAGTACATGAGATAAGGTCACATGCAGAGAA
>DASUTO010000146.1:0-2666 GCA_036374555.1 Chitinophagaceae bacterium | reverse complement strand
GAACATTTTGCGCCAGGGGTTCGTCTTCTATTATTATGCATTTATAGCGATTCATAAACTTAATTGTAATGCAACAGAAAAACGATCCGGTTGATCTTTTATATTCAGTAAATGTTTGCCCGGATACAATAACTCTAATTGACGTTTTACATTTTCAAGTCCCAGTCCATTGTACTCACCGGTGTTTACTTCATCAATGATACCTTTATTATTTTCTACTACAAAACTCAGTTTATTCTTTTCCACTTTTATATCAAGCCGGATAAATGCATTTTCTGAACTTCCTTTGGCCCCATGCTTAAAGGCGTTTTCAAGAAAAGTGATCAGCAACAATGGCGCTATCTTTTGTTCACCTACCTCACCGTCTTTATTAATTTGAACACTTAACTGCTCACCGGAGCGGATCTTTTGCAAGGCAATATAATTACCGGCTACAGCCAGCTCTTTTTCCAAGGGCACAAAATTATCTTTTGATTCATAAAGAAAATACCGCATCAGCTCCGATAGCTGCAGCACCGTACCAGGCAATCGTTCGTCTTTATCCAGTGCCATGGAATAAATGCTGTTCAAGGTATTGAAAAAGAAATGTGGATTGATCTGTGCTTTTAATGCTTTCAGTTCCACTTCCGTCTTTTGTTTTTCTTTTTCCAGTAATTCTTTTTCCAGTTCACTTACCCAAAACCAGGACTTGGACAATTTGAGCAGGGAAGTAATAATAACATAGCTGGTAAAGAAAAAGACTATTTCTTTAAAAGTGAAATAGGAAATAAAAAAATAGCTGGGTAAGAGTTTTGCCGACCATTCAGCAAAAAAATTATGATTGATCCAGGAAAAGAAAAAAACAACTATTGCAAGAGAAGCCAAATAAAATAGAATTCGTTTCCTGTTTCCAAGTTTGGGCAGTAAAAATTCAAGATTCAGGTATACTGCAGGTAATAGTGTTAGCTGGAATAAAGCGGTGTAGATATAATCAACCTTTTCAGGTCTGTTTCCGGTTTTAAAAAGATGGAGAAATAAAATGAATGAAAGCACCCAGAAGGCCAGGTGCTGCAAAATTCTTAAAAATGGATGATTAAGTTCCCAATATTTCCTCTTCACGGGTTAGCTTTTACGAATTAAAGTAACAGAATTTTCCTTATTGAAGAAACGATCGTCATTTCCATACTTCTGAATGAATTGTTGTAATTCATCGGTAGAAGCAGTGATCAGGAATGTATCATACAGATCATCTCTTTCATTTTTTATTTTCATACGGCCTGCTTTTACCTGCTCATATAAAAAGCCACCATCAATAAAATCAAGTTTAACAGTATTAGAATTGGTGAACTGAACTCTTGCAATTGTATGGGTTGCTAACAGATCCGTTGAAGTGACTTCAAAGGCCGGCTTATTATCTTTATCAGTATTAAAATCTATTGCACTAAAGTTTATAAAGAATTGACCATTGAGCTTTACCATGCTCCCTAACATGTTATATTCGATTTTGTCTTTAGTATACTTGATAACATACGATCTAAAATAAAGTATGGGTGCGAAATCTTCCATTTCTTTATTTGATAATGTTTTGCCAACATTGCCTTTAAATACTTTGTCGGCAATGTCTTTATTTTTATCCATTTCTTTTTTGATATATTTAAACAGTTCGCTGTCAAAAAACTTTTGAACCTCATAGTCTTGTCCATCAGAATTCCATGTACCCGCTAGTCGATCGTCAACGATGGCGGTATCATAAGTGGCAAGTGGCTGCAGGGATGTTACGCAGGATTGCATTACGGCAAGGGAAATAATTAAAACGATAAGTGACTTTTTCATACAAATGTTTTTATAGATCATGAATTATTTTTGTGAAAACAGTTTTCTCACTTCTGTAGGCACCGGGTTCATCACCATATTTTAGTATGTATTGCTGAAGCTCGTCAGTAGATGCAGTGATAACAATATTACCCTTAACGTCTTTTTCATGGCTGATGCGTATCTTTTTTTCATCAATGAGTTTGGTAACATATGATTCATCCAGCTGGCTCAATTCAAAGCTGCCATCTTTGGAAATATCAAGACGATAGGAAGTGTGCATTTTGACGAAGTGGGAAGCGAAAAACTCATCAATGGTTTTGTTATCTTTTTTATCTGCAGGAAAATAATCAAAATAAAGATGTTTACCGATACGGGCAAGAAAAGCAATATATTGTTCGGTGGCTTTGCCATCCACTTGCTGGTAAGAAATGAGATATCCTTTTTGCTTGATCGTGGAGATCTTTTCCGGTAACTCAATTGAGTTGTCCACTGCAAGGTTTGTTATAGTCACAAAACCTTTTGTTCCCTGGCTCTCGGTTTTCCAGCTACCGATCAATTTTGGTTCATAGACGATGTCTTTTGTAGTAAAGATCGGGTGCAGTGTTCGGAGACAACTGCTTAAAAAAATGATCAAAAATGTGAAAGCGAGGAGGATAGATACTTTTTTCATGCTTGAGAAATTTTACAGGTCAAAAGTATCCTCCGGCAGAGCCGATAGAAAATTGTTTCGATAAACGATATAAAAACGCCGATGAAATTGAAACGACAGGCTATTCTTTTAATGTCAAATGTGTGTCATCACAAAACGGAGGTGTTTTAGTTTTTTTACATTGACAGAAATAAACTTCTTCTTCTTTATCAAACATGACTTT
>DASUTO010000145.1:0-5486 GCA_036374555.1 Chitinophagaceae bacterium | reverse complement strand
CAGCCGGCAGTTAAGGAAGCTCCAAAAGGTTTTGCACCGGCTCCTTCTAAATAAAATTATTCAATTATTAATAGAATTAAAATTTAAGAATCAGTGAAAGACTATGAAAAGAGTATTATTAGGAGCTGCGTCCATTTTTATAATATTAATTAAGAGTTCAGGGCAGGCAAAGAACCCGGTCATTTTTGCAGATGTACCGGACCAATCCATGATCAGGGTTGGTGATATATATTATATGAGTAGTACTACCATGCATTTGAGTCCTGGTTTGCCAATTATGAAATCAAAAGATCTTATCAACTGGAAATTGGTTAGTTACTGCTATGACACATTGGTAAGTAATGATGATATGAATCTTGATAATGGAAAATCAACTTACGGACGAGGCTCATGGGCAAGCAGCATGAGATATCACAACGGAACATTTTATGTTTCAACTTTTGCCGCCACAAGTGGCAAAACACATATCTACTATACAAAGGATATTGAAAAAGGGAAATGGAAAGAGATTTCATTTCGCCCCAACCTGCATGATCATTCTCTTTTCTTTGATGATGATGGAAAAGTATATATGTTATATGGCAATAAGAGGCTAACTCTTGTTGAATTGAATGCAGATCTGTCTGGAATAAAAGAGGGAGGAATAAATAAGGTTGTGGTAGAAAATTCTACTGCACCAACTGATAGTATTGCAAACAGCGGACTTGGTGAAGGCTCACAACTATTCAAGATCAATGGAAAATATTATCTGTTCAACATTACCTGGCCGAGAGGTGGCATGCGTACTGTTGTAATTCATCGTGCAGACAAAATTACTGGTCCTTATGAAGGTAGAATCGGTTTACAGGATCTTGGTGTTGCACAAGGTGGATTGATAGATGACACTAAAGGCAATTGGTATTCTTATCTTTTTCGTGACTATGGTGCCGTCGGCCGCATTCCATATCTCGTTCCGGTAAAGTGGGAACATGGATGGCCTGTGTTAGGGGTAAAAGGCAAAGTGCCTGAAACATTAAGTCTTCCTGCTAATAAAAGTTTAATACCGGGCCTTGTTCATGCAGATGAATTTTCCCGCAAAAGCGGAGAAGCTTTATTGCCATTAGTATGGCAATGGAATCATAATCCTGATAATAAACATTGGTCCCTGACAGCGAGAAAAGGATATCTGCGTATTACCACAGGAAGAGTGGATACTTCAATTTTCCTTGCAAAAAATATGCTTACTCAAAGAACGATAGGACCAGTATGTGCTGGTACCATATCGCTCGATATATCAAATATGAAAGATGGAGATTTCGCTGGTTTATGTCTATTGCAAAAAAATTATGGCGTAGTTGGTGTAAGGCTAAATGGACATGAAAAATCAATTGTCATGATCAATGCTACTGGTGGTAAACCAATAGAAGCTGCAGTAGTACCGCTAAATCAAAGAATAATCTATTTCAAAGCTGAATGTGATTTTACTGATAAGAAAGACGTGGCTGATTTCTTTTATAGCCTTGATGGAAAAACGTGGAATCCAATTGGGACACAACTTAAAATGGCGTACACATTACCGCATTTTATGGGATATCGTTTTGGTTTATTCAATTACGCAACAAAAGATATTGGCGGATTTGTTGACTTTGACTGGTTCCGGATAACAGATAAGATGGGAGGATAATGAAAATCAGGTTGGTCCAAAATAAACGCTATCGAATATCGTAATGAAAAAGATGACCGAGGATCGCAAAAGGATAATTGCAATATCAGGAAGCACAAGAGAAAATTCTGTAAACCTGAATTTAATTCACGCTATCATTGAACTGTCATCCGGTAAGCTTTCAATTAAAATTTTTAAAGGATTATCAGACATTCCTCATTTCAATCCTGCTCTTGATAACGATCAGCCTCCAAAAGAAGTTTCAAATTTTCAAAAGCAATTAATGACGCTAACGGCATTTTGATCTGTACTCCCGAATATGCGATGGGTGTACCAGGCACACTTAAAAACGCAATTGATTGGACTGTTTCGTCTCTGGAATTTTCACACAAATCAATTGCTCTGTTTACCGCTTCGACCGCTGGTCAAAAAGTACATCGGTCTTTATTGGCAACGCTGAAAGTTATCGAAGCTGATATTCCCAGGAATTCCCAACTGTTGATTTCACATGTTAAAACAAAAGTGAAAGATGATAAGATCACTGACCCGATCACACTAAATGAAGTCAAAAAAGTCATTGCATCATTGATAGATACTATTGACAATAATCAGAACAATGTCATAAAATAATTATATGCGGAAATTGAACTGGCCGTTGCTAGTCAAGGGCACAAAGGCAATCTTTTGATTGCCTTTTTATTTTGTCAAAAAATTATCCCAGGCGAAGGTAGAAACCTGATAACCTGCTAATCTATTTGCTTTAAATTTTCAGGATTCCCCTTTGCACGAACTTCCAGTTTAATATCTGCCCCGTTTTCACCAGAGTATTTTCCATCAAGCCTGATCTCATTTTTACCATTAAATAATTGCGGCAAAGGTTTGCTCAGTTCAATAACTTGAATTAATTGCCATTGATTATTGTAAAGCTTTATCGTTTTACCATCGCAATACAAAATTTGTTTTTGCCTTAAACTCACCGGGACCGTCAACTCATTTTGTTGATTGATAGAAATGACGGGATTATCAAACGATACATCGGCATCACTTTCTTTATCCGGGATCATGGTGATGATAAATGCAAGTGGTTGCGCTGTTGCAGGATTATTAAATTGAAAAGTTGATAACACAGGCTCTCCCGGTTGTTTTACTTTTTGTTCGTGGGTAAAAAAATCATTGTAAACCGGCACTAATTCATATCCGCCACTTGTATTTGTTTGCAGATGAAACTCATTTTTCGTGTCCTGTAATTTTTGCTTTAGCGCTTCTGTAAAGCGTCCTTGTTGCCGCACATTTTCCCATATTTTTATTGCCGCTAATATTTCATCTTTACGTCCATTCTTTTTCAACGCCTCAATACTTGTTGATAAACCAAACCCTGCATCAAAGCCTGCTCCGCGGGCCAGCATCCACTCAATATCTTCCAACGATGTTTCAGGTTTTAAACTAAACCAGCCAAGCATTGATGGCATCAGGTTACGGCGATAAAACTGTTGATTCTTTAAACGCAGTTGCAATTGGCTTTCACGAAAACCTGCATACCAGGGCTCACCCCAGTTCATTCGGGTATAAATATGCCAGAAATAATGACCAGGATTACTTGCATCATTGATCACTTTTCCTTTTAGCTCAGGTCTTAAGTTGTCAAACCATGTTTTAGTAAATAGTTGTTTGCCATAATCACCCATACCCTCACTCCAGCAACCTTCCAACCCATCAAAAGAAATTTGCATTAAACCAGTTTCGTTAAACAACTTTGCAATAGTTCTTGCAATATCCTGGTCCAGTTCATGATTACCTAAAAAGACCTGGTATCCATGATCCATCAGTTTGCCAATACTATCGTTGGCTGAATGATCAGTTGGTTTTGTATTGAATGCACCACGCTGACAATTCAATAATTTCCAGGGAGGCGAAGTTGAAACACTCCCATAACGAATAATTTCATTGCCCAGAACCACAGCTTTCAATGTATTGTTCTCAAATTGATTGAAAAAACCGGGCTCCTTGATCCCTATTTCCTTTACAGCCTCATCAATGTTTTCTGTCAGCAATGAGTAACCAACTTTTGCCAATCTCTTATCAGGAACAGGAGTCACATAAGGATCATTAGTTGTAATAAAATTTGAAAGAGTATGTACTCCTAGTCTGATATTTTGTGCTTTTGCTTTTTCAACACAAGTTTTTAAACTGTTCCAATTATTTGGGAATTCTTTACTGTTGAGTTTAAAATGTCCCCAGGTTTCAAACGGTCCTTCGTGATATAAATAATGCAAACCTGCCTGCCTGGTTAAGTCCATTGCTTCCTGCAGATTGCTTTCACCAAAACTCATGATCAAATATGACTCGGTAGCCTTACGGTTTTGTTTGCCCCATATACCATCGATCATTGGATGAGGCAAATTTTCTTTTAGTTCAATCGTCGAGATCACTGACAATACATCGGGGGTCGCTATCCCAAATATTGCCAGTTTACTTCCAATAACTCCCCCATCTTCTTTATAGGCAGGTGCAAAATATCTTGGGTGACTCCAGTTATCAATGATGCGATCCTTGTTTCGATTACGACAATATGCTTGCAATGAACTACCATAAGGCATGTGCCTGGCCACATCTCCGCGAAACAATTGTTTATCTAAATCGTCCTTTACCACATCCACTTTATTTCCGCCGGCAAATACATCATAGGAAGGCTGAATATCACTGTCTGCCGTAGGATAACCTCCGAGAGTTTTTACATTCAATGCCTGGATGCCAATAGCAAAATCCTTATTACGAACCACACCAACTACTTCACCAATTGTATCTCCGATAGTTGTTGGATATGGTCCCCACAACACCAGTTCTGCGTTAGCAGTATTGGTAAGCTGCGTCAATTCGAAACTGATGTAGTCGTTATTTTGAGTTGTTTTTATTGTAGCGGTATTATTATTGGGATATGTAAGTACGATCTCAGAAGAGCCTTTCTTCCATTGCAGTTTATTTGGATAAATGAGGGTGCCGTTAATTTTAATCCCCAGCAGGAATGAAGTTTCAGCGGCAGGTAAATAATTCTTATTCGATGTTTTCGCAAGCAGCTCCGTTAGCTTGCCGGTTTGATCAAAACTAATTTTGAATTGTTTGGTCTGAAAAGAAACCTGTGCCGTCAAAGAGATTGTAAATAGAATTGCCACGCAGAAGACAAGATTTCTTTTAAAGTGGATAGTATTAATCATACTTTGTATGAATATTTAGAAAGATTTGACAGTTTGATTTGTTTTTGCCGGATCAATTAGTGGGTCAGGATCTTTATATAGCTTTTTTAACTCGTTTAATTTTTTCATCATCATTTCCTGTATCTTCTTGTACGAAGGCTGGTTAAATACATTGTTCATTTCGCTTTTGTCTTTTTCAAGATCATAGAGTTCCCATTCGTTGTTTTCATAAAACCAGATAAGTTTATAACGGTCGGTTCTAACGCCGATCTGCTTCGCCACTTTGTGTTCCTGGTTTTCATAAAAATGATAGTAAACGGCGTCACGGAAATTGTTTTTCTGTTTCCCTTTCAATATCGGAACAAAACTTTTTCCCTGCATATCAGACGGGATCTTTACACCGGCCATATCCAATATGGTCCCGGCAAAATCAAGATTCATCACCATCTGGTTACTTACTAATTTTTTATTGGTGACTCCCGGCCATTTTATGATCAATGGTGTACGGAAAGATTCCTCATACATCCATCTCTTATCAAACCAGCCATGCTCGCCTAAATAAAATCCCTGGTCAGAAGTATAAATGACAATAGTGTTTTCTTCCAATCCGTTTTGTTTGAGATAATCCATTAAGCGACCCACATTATCATCAA
>DASUTO010000144.1:0-4386 GCA_036374555.1 Chitinophagaceae bacterium | reverse complement strand
ATCAAATAAAGAACTCTTTGCTTGTTCAAAAAAGAAATTTCTATTTATCATATTGGTGGTTTATTTAAAAATAAACCACGGTAAGGGCCAAATCAATACCATTTTATAGTGATTTTTAACGATCACCAGCAGGTGACGTGTCGGGGAATCAGAACTTTTTAGGGACGTTTTCCACACCCTAAAAATTAATCACTTAAGACTGGTTTTCAGGTCATTTTTTTGCCTACTTTTGCGCCTCCAAATTATAAAGGGAAAAAATCACATGGCAGACTTAAAATTTCAAAGAAACTTCGGTATTGCCGCACATATTGATGCCGGTAAAACCACTACCACAGAACGTATCCTCCGTTATACAGGAATGATCCATAAAATAGGTGAGGTGCATGATGGTGCCGCTACTACTGACTGGATGGAACAGGAAAAGGAAAGAGGTATCACGATCACTTCAGCAGCGGTTAGCTGCCAGTGGAATTTTCCAACTGTGAAAGGAAAAGCAGATGCCAATACAAAAAACTATTATTTCAATATCATTGATACTCCTGGACACGTTGATTTTACTGTAGAAGTAGAACGTTCAATGAGGGTGTTAGATGGATTGATCGCTTTATTTTCTGCCGTTGATGGAGTAGAGCCACAATCTGAAACCGTGTGGCGCCAGGCAAACCGTTACAATGTTCCGCGTATCGGTTTTGTAAATAAGATGGATCGTGCAGGTGCTGACTTTTTAAATGTGGTAAAACAGGTTCGTGAGATGCTTGGTTCTAAGGCTGTGCCTTTGCAACTTCCTATTGGCGCTGAAGATGATTTCAAAGGAGTGGTTGACCTGGTAAAAATGAAAGGTATTGTATGGCATATGGATACAGAAGGAATGACTTTTGATGAGATAGATATTCCTGCTGATATGTTGGAAGAAGCAAAAGAGTGGAGAGCACAGTTAGTAGAGGCGGTTGCTGAATACGATGATAAATTATTGGAAAAGTTTTTTGATAATCCTGATTCAATCAGTGAAAATGAGATCCATGAGGCAATTCGTAAGGCGACAATTGATATGACCATTGTGCCGATGCTTTGCGGTTCTTCATTCAAAAATAAAGGTGTTCAAACTGCACTTGATGCTGTTTGCCGTTATCTTCCTTCACCTCTTGATGTGGAAGGTATCAAAGGAACTGATCCGAATACAGGTGAGGAAATGGTACGTCAGCCAGATTCAAAACAACCTTTTGCTGCGCTTGCATTTAAGATCATGACTGATCCATTTGTTGGTCGTCTTGCATTCTTCCGTTGTTATTCAGGTCATCTTGATGCAGGTTCTTATGTCTTGAATGTAAGAAGTGGAAAGAAAGAACGTATCAGCCGTATCATGAAAATGTTTGCGAACAAACAAAACCCAATTGATTTTATTGAAGCAGGTGATATCGCTGCAGCAGTTGGATTTAAGGAAATAAAAACCGGTGATACACTTTGTGATGAGAATCATCCGATCGTTCTTGAAAATATGTTTATACCTGAACCGGTAATTTCATTAGCAATTGAGCCAAAAACGCAAGCGGACGTTGATAAGATGGGTATGGCAATTGCGAAGTTGATCGAAGAAGATCCAACGCTTCGTGTAAAGACTGATGAAGAAACTGGTCAAACAATTCTTTCAGGAATGGGAGAACTGCATCTTGAGATCATTGTTGACCGGATGAAAAGAGAATTTAAAGTAGAAGTAAACCAGGGTGCACCCCAGGTTGCATATAAAGAAGCATTCCAAAGTACAGTTGAACATCGTGAGACGTTGAAAAAGCAAACTGGTGGTCGTGGTAAGTTTGCCGATATAGTATTTGAATTAGGACCTATCGATGCCGAATGGAAAGCTGAAAATCCTGATAAGCATTATCAATTTGTAAATGATTTGTTTGGTGGATCAATTCCACGTGAATTTGTTCCGGCAATTCAAAAAGGTTTTGAGCAGGCAATGACTACGGGTGTGTTGGCAAGTTACCCGGTTGATAATATGAAGATCCGTGTATTCGACGGAAGCTTCCATGCTGTTGACTCGGATTCTATGTCGTTTGAACTTTGTGCTAAAGCAGGTTTCCGTGAAGCAGCCAGAAAAGCGAAACCTGTTTTATTGGAGCCGATCATGAAAATAGAGGTAGTAACTCCTGATCAATACATGGGTGATGTTACAGGTGATTTGAATAGGAGAAGAGGAATGCTGGAAGGAATGGATAGTCGTGCAGGAGCGCAGGTTATTAAGGCAAAAGTACCATTGAGTGAAATGTTTGGTTATGTTACACAGCTTCGTTCGTTAAGTTCTGGCCGTGCATCATCAACAATGGAGTTCAGCCATTATTCTCCGGCACCATCCGGCATTGCTGAAGAGGTGATCGCAAAAGTGAAAGGAAAAGTAAACGCTTAAAGTTAATAGAGTTTTAATAGTGATAGCCAGCTTTTAAGCTGGCTATTTTGCTTAACTTTAAATACAACCAAACTTCCCCGCTATGAAAAAATTGTTTTTATTCATACACGCCATTTTTATTTTCTCTTTTGCTTTCGGACAAAACCTTGGTATAAAATGGACAAAATATATAACTCCAACTTTCGCAACCGGTGAGATCATTTTTGAAAGCCAACCAACGGATGATGGAGGACATATTTTGGCTGGTATTGATACTTCATTTGACTATATCAGAAATAGCATAATTTATAATAAGTATACACAAGGGAGAGCCTGGTTAGCAAAACTAGATGGCAATGGGGTTTTAACATGGACTCGTTATTCACCAACTGTCGACCCTCATTCTGGTGGATTTCTCTCAATTTGCAGGATGCCCTCTGGTTTAAATGTAGCTGCCGGGCATGGAAATACAACTTCAGCCTTGCCTTCCAATTTTTATATAGCAGCTTACAACGATGTCGGAAATTTTCAATGGGATAATTTATATGGTGGTTCTAATATTGATCGGGCATACAATATACAGACAACATCGGACGGTGGATTTATTCTTGCAGGGTTCACTTTGTCGAATGATGGCCAGGTTAGCGGAAACCATAACCCTGGGACAGCCGATGCATGGATAGTTAAATTAGATGCGTCGAGAGCTATACAATGGCAAAAATGTTATGGAGGTGCCGGGGGCGATACTGCTTACTCCATATTGCAGACATCAGATGGATATATTGTAGCTGGAGTATCCTCATCTTCAAATGGTGATCTTACGGGCAACAACGGACTATCCGATGCGTGGGTATTTAAGATCGATAATGCAGGTAATATTCAATGGCAAAAAAATATAGGTGGTGTGGAAAATGATGCATTGAAAAGCATTGTAAGTAATTCTGATAATTCGTATACACTAACAGGCTATACACGATCTGCATCAGTTTTAAGTAATGGATTAAAGGGAGAAGCTGATCTTTGGATAATTACTGTGTCTGGAACCGATGGATCCACAATTTGGTCAAAAGGTTATGGCGGTACTTCAAATGATCATGGGTATTCAATAAAGAGAACAGTTGGGAATGGATTTATTGTTGGCGGTTACACTGAATCAACAAATGGCGATATAAGTAGCCAGGCGGGCAGGGCGGATGGTTGGTTATTAAATCTTCAAAATGATGGTTCTTTGAATTGGCAAAAAACAGTAGGCACTGCCAAAGATGAATTTGTATTGACTGTTAACGGTTCAGAAAACGGCGATTTTACAATCACTGGTTACGCTACTCCTGTTACGCCGCAGTCTTTTTTTGATTCAACTGATGGTTATGCAGTTCGTTTGGGCAGCTTTAATACACTTAAGGGTATATTGTTTTATGATGTAAATTCCAATGGTATTAAAGATATTGGTGAAGCGAATTTTACATTAGCTACTGTAAAAGCCGTTAATGGTTCTTATCAAAAAATTGCAATTCCATCTGACGAAGGATTCTCGATGAAGGTTGATCTTTTAGGCACCTATTCTACATCTGTCGTTTTCCAATCCCCGTATTACATCGCTGTTCCTGCATCTCACCCGAGCACTTTTACAACGTATTTAAATACGGATTCATTCAGTTTTGCAATTCAACCTCTTCCCGCAATTAAGGATCTGGTGATTAATACTATACCCTTATCGCCTGCACGGCCGGGGTTTAGTGTAAAGTATCAAATAATTTATAAAAACGTTGGTACTGCCATTTCAAGCGGTGAAGTTCATTTCAAAAGAGATCCCAGGTTGAATTTTGTTTCAGCAGTTCCACCCAATAATTCTGTAAATGCCGATACTTTAAAATGGAGTTATACCAATCTTCAACCATTAGAGGTCAGATCGATCACTGTAAACATGACTGTTTCAACACCTCCGACTGTAAACATCGGGGATACGTTAACTTCTATTGGTATTATCACACCTGTTGCAG
>DASUTO010000143.1:0-4818 GCA_036374555.1 Chitinophagaceae bacterium | reverse complement strand
CCAGGCAAATAATGCCAAAGCTGCAATTGGTAAAAAAATCGCTTTGAATATGAGAAGCTTCCTGATACTTTCAACACCTTTATACACGATGAACATATTCAATGCCCAGAATAGCATAAAACAAATTGCAGGAATAGTTTGAGGCAATAAAGAAGTGGTATTGATCGGTGGCAAAGAACTATTCCACGCCCTTAAAAGATTATACAAAGCTGCTCCACCTATCCATGTTTGAATTCCAAACCATCCACAAGCAACAATGGCCCTTAACAATGCAGGAATGTTCGCTCCTCTTGTTCCAAAACTTGCCCTTGCAAAAACAGGAAATGGAATTCCATACTATGCACCTGCATGACCGTTTAATATCATTGGAATTAAAACGATCGTGTTGCCTAAAAAAATTGTAAGGATTGCCTGCCACCAGTTCATGCCTCCACCGATCAATGAGCTTGCCAGCATATAAGTAGGAATGCACAAACTCATGCTGATCCATAAAGCTGCATAGTTCCATGTTCCCCATTTCCTTTTCTCCGGGGGAATGGGAGCAAGGTCGTCATTGATTAATGAAGAAGATTGCATACTCTCTGTCTCTGGTGTTATTTTTTATTGATGCGTTTGACTCCTACGGAGTCACTACTCTCAATTTATATCTTCGTTCTATAAATATTGAACTCCTCCGGAGTTTAATAGACAATCGTAAAATAATTCTTTATTCTTTGTCTCCGTAGGAGACAAATATTTATAGACATTATTTTATTTCGAATTCATCAACTCCGGAGGAGTTGAATACAAATCATCAAAGAATTCAAATAAATATTTATCATCATATTCCACATCAAAATCATTTAACAACGCGGTGTATTCCTCACGAAATGTTTTTCTATGATGGTGCGATTCCTGGTTTTGGATGTATTTACATATTTCATCAATGTCACGAAACCGGTAAGAAAAAGCACCATATCCTTCCTGCCAGTTAAATCTATGAGAGGTTAATCCTTTATCATTTATCCACGAACCACTGGCAAGTTTGATATCTTTTATCAAATCCGGAATGGCAATTGTTGGTTTATAACCAATGAAGATGTGAATATGATCGGGCATTCCATTAATAGCTAGCATTTTACTTTTGTTGTTCTGGACTACACCCGTTATATATTTGTACAATTCATCTTTCCATTCTTTTTTAATGAGGCTTTCACGATGTTTTACCGCAAACACAAATTGAATATATAATTGGGTGTATGTATTCGGCATCTTATTCTATTTGGATTCGACCCCTACGGGGTCGGATTCATTTTATGAAATTCCGTTTCTATAAATATTAAACTCCTACGGAGTTTAATTGGATATTCATTCAAGTTGTGTGCTCGTCAGCTATAGAGATCGCATCACTGATCATCGCTAATCCCTCTTCCACCTGTTCTTTATTGATACAAAGTGGTGGCGCAACGAAAATGTAATTCCACCTTACAAAAGTGTACATGCCGAGATCTTTTAATCGTGCCGCCACTTTATTCATCACCGCCATTTCGTCCGGCTTTGCATTGTATGGCGCCATTGGTTCTTTCGTTTTCCTGTTTTTCACTAATTCAATACAACCGAGTAGCCCTGTATTTCTCCAATCACCAATTGATGGATGTTTCTTTTTTAACTCCTCCATCCTGTCATCAACATATTTTCCCATTGCTACTGTATTCTCAATTAAACCATCATCTCCATAGATCTTTAGCACTTCCAGGCCCGCAGCGCAACAAACAGGATGGGCAGAATAAGTGAGACCAAGAAAAAGAACCTTATCATCAAATTGCGATGCAATTTTATCTGAGACTCTCAAAGCACCGAGCGGTAAATAACCGGAAGTGATCCCTTTCGCTGTTGCGATCATATCGGGTATCACATTGTGATTTTCGACTGCAAACCATTTACCTGTTCTTCCCCATCCGCTCATCACTTCATCCGCGATCAATAAAATGCCATGCAGATCGCAGAGCTCACGAACTTTTTTCATATAGCCCACCGGGTATTTCAAACAACCCGAGGAACCCGATTCCCCTTCTAATAAAATTGCAGCAATATTCTGAGGGCCCTCAAATGCGATCACTCTTTCCAGGTTAGTGATAGCGTCTTTGAGCAAATTCTCTTCGCCATATTCCCAGCGATATAATATAGGAATATCGAAATGAACAAAGTTGGGAGCTTGTTGTGCATCCGAAGCAAGTTTGCGGGGATCACCACCGGCAGTCATAGCGCCATACGTTGCGCCGTGATAAGCCTGGTAACGGGCAAGGATCTTATGCCTACCGGTATACATTCTTGCCAGCTTAATTGCATTATCGATCGCTTCTGCACCACCGATCGTAAACAAAGTTCTGTTCAATCCCTTTGGTGCAAGTGATGCAACCTTTTTTCCCAATTCACCACGAGCTTTTGTCACACAACTCGGCGTCACATAACTTATCTCCTGCATTTGCTTCATCACCGCTTCTGTCACCCGTTGATTGCCATGTCCAATATTCACATTCATCAACCCCGAAGAAAAATCAATATAGCGTTTGCCATCATAGTCATACAAATAAACTCCTTCACCATACTTAACAGCGATCGGTGCAATCCCTTTTTGTTTGCTCCATGAAAATAATGTGTGATCCAAATTATCCTGGATAATTTCCTGGGCTTCGGATATTGTTTTTGATTGTGGCATAGAATTTTATTTTTTATCTCGTTTATCAGAATCAGGTGCAAATTCAACAATGCGACCCTTTGCTATTCTACATATTTTTCCATCTATGTTCCTCCGCCTGAGGCGGAGGACAGGGGGTTTAATTCTTTAAGTGCATGCCCTTTTTTGTAGTTACATGCATTTTACGAACCTGCTCCGATGTGAATTTTTCATTTATAAGTATTGCAGTGATCTTCACCATAACAGTAACAGGATTGACTTTAGAATCATTATGCAGGCAAAAATGAAATTCCCTGTCACCCGGTTCCATCCGGCCAAATTCATTAATTCCTTTTCCTTTTTTTATAAAGCGAAATTGCTCGCCATTTTTGAACAGTTCAGCATTATCCTCTTCTACGATCCAGAAATTTATATGTTGCCCGGTATCCAGTTTTGTAAGATGAGATGGCTTATCCAGTGCCACCGCAGCTAATGGGCCATACTTAGGAAATTTCTCAATAACTGAAGGCGAGTTATCAGCAAGTGACCTGGCTGCCTCCTGGTAAACTTGTTGCCCTCCCTTATCAGCACATACATAATAACTCCATGATACCGTATTTTCCGGCAAAACAAAATTGAATGTTACCTTACTGCTACCAGGCGCTGTTAATGGGTTTACTTTTATTGTCCGGTCCTGGAAATTACTGATAACAGTATCTGATCTGTCAATGAAAGTCTCTACTTCATTAGTATACGTGGTATCGTTATACTCGTCGAAATACACCGTTGTATTAAAGTTCTGTGTTGCCGCACTGGCAGGTATCCGTTGAAGCTTGTATTTGCACACTCTTGGCAAGAGAGCGCCATTAGCAAACCGGAATTTATAGATCGCAGTTCTTGCAACATTAATTGTTTTGTTTTCGATCTTACTGGTTTTGAATTCTAAAAATTTTGAAGAGGAAGGCATTTCCACGATCTCGATTTCCTTCATTTCTTTACCGCCTGTTTCTTCAAAACTAAAAATGAGCTGATCGCCTTCGGCAAAACCGAAATAAACTTCTTCCTCAGCCTTGATACCAACTCTCACTGAGCTTTCAACAACGTCAACCGGCTTTTGACCATAAGTAACTACCACGGATAATGATCCGTAAAGCATTAATGAGAGACAATATTTTTTTGTTACCAGCATATGTAATTCTGTTTAGTCCCGCCTTTGGCGGGATTGCGTCGCACTCTTGTGCTGTATCAAGTTTATTCAACTTTTTTCTTTATGCAGCACCCTAACCTCTCGGCGCTGTTCTATTCTTTATTCATCCTCTTTGTTTTGACTCCATTGGAGTCAAATATTTATAAAAACATGCGATTCAAATGTGTTCAACTCCATACGGAGTTGAATAAAACATACAACAATTATTTTTCTATACATATTCGACCCCAACGGGGTCGTCCTAACAAAAAAAGTTTTTTCGATCTAAGTCACTCCGTCTCAGGCGGAGACAGGGGTTTTAACTCATCCAATTCACTCGCACTTCCGGCTTCCATTTCACGGAACACTTCTTCAGTTTTGTCCGGAATTCAGTCCCTTGCGTTGCGCTCTTGTGCTTTATCAAGTCTATTCATTTTTTTTGTTATTTCTGCAGCACCCCCCGATTTAATCGGGGCCATCCCTTCTATTCTTTATTCATCATTTTTATTTTGACTCCATTGGAGTCAAATATTTATAAAGACATGCGATTCAAATGTGTTCAACTCCGTACGGAGTTGAATAAAACATACAACAATTATTTTTCTATATATATTCGACCCCTACGGGGTCTACCTAACAAAAAAAGTTTTTTCGATCTAAGTCACTCCGCCAAGGCGGAGGACAGGGCCTTAACTCATCCAATTCACCCCCGCTTCCGGATTCCATTTAACTGTACTTTTTTTAAGTTTTGTCCAGAACTCAATTGAACTCTTTCCTGTAATATCACCTACTCCAAACTTACTTTCATTCCATCCGCCGAAACTGAATGGCTCACGAGGCACTGGTACACCTACGTTCACACCGATCATTCCTGCACTGGCATGATCAATAATATATCGTGCCAATCCACCGTTTTGTGTAAATACGGATGCCGCATTGCCATATGGATTTGCATTTTCTATAGCCAATGCTTCAT
>DASUTO010000142.1:0-6310 GCA_036374555.1 Chitinophagaceae bacterium | reverse complement strand
CGCATTCATTATAACATGGCATTGCTTTATAATAAAATGAATAATAAAGCTGCAGCTGAAAGATCATTTGCAAATGCAGTGAAGTTAAAAACCGATAATCCCAGGGTGTATTATAATTATGGATTGCTGTTGAATGAGCTCAAAAAATTCAAAGAAGCAGAGATGATCTTACAAAGAGGAATTGCCCTCAATCCTTCTTCGCCGGAAATGTATTATGCACTTTGTTTTGTTTATCTTCAATCCAATGATAAAGTAAAAGCAAAGCAAATGGTCATTAAGCTAAAGGAACTTGATCCAAACAATCCCGATTATCAGCAATTATTCAAAGACTTTGAAATTTAAAAATGATCAAAAGGGTCAGAATTAGAACCCAGACTAAATGAAGCGTAATTCAATTTAAACATATGCGGTATGCAAAAAATAATCAAGATCGCAATACTCATTATCGTCTCTTTGCTCCTTGTTAACAGCGTTTTTTTTATATTTATAGGGGTTTACAAAAGTATACATGCTTATATCCTGGTGGCACAGGGAAGAATTGAAGAAATACCAGGGATCCATATTGCAGAATCACTTGATAGTTTTTTAGTGGCAATTTTCTTCATCATTTTTAGCATAGGCATTGCAAAATTATTTTTACCAAAATTGAACTTATTTAATGGATATGATTTGGCGTGGCTTAAAATAGATAATTTTTCACAGCTAAAATATCTCATGTGGGAAGTGCTATTGACAACACTCTTTGTATTTTTTGTAACCGGAATAATCATTGGCAGAAGTCATCTTGAATGGACACAATTGATCATGCCTGCTTCTATTTTAATGCTGGCTTTTGCTTATAAACTATTTAAAAAGGAACATTAAGATCTTGAACATTCAACCGGCTTATAAGGAAGTTTTATGATTTTTAACCGGGTAGTATGAATCGACTAATTATTTTCAAAGCCCCGATTTCTGTAAACCCTAATACAGGCGCTTAACGAGTTTTTCATCCTGTAAAGAAGTACTCACATATTGTTTAAGCATGGGTTGCAAACCGGGAAATTTTTCTTTTACCCGGTTAGCGTATCGTTTTGCAGTGTCTGCCTGGTTCATTTTTGTAGTTGAAGATGTTTTTATGAGTAATTCTCGGGAAGATGTGGCATATCCATTTTTTCTGCCCAATAGATCGCCTATTGTCAAATCTGTAAGGGGTTGACGGGACATGTGAGCGTAAAATGGGTGTTCATTGATTATCAAGTGGCCTGAAAATATTGTAGTTCATGTTGCTAATTCAGAAAGATCATTAAAGCATAATTCATTGTAGCTCTTTGAAATTCGTATTTCTGGTAATTAATTGCCAATCCATTTTATCAAGCCTGTGTTTTTAATTTTTTCTTTATCTTGAATTAGTTTACGACCAGGAGCAACTTTTCATAACTGGTAATTTCGATCACTGGGCGACAATCCAAAATAAAGTTTCATTCATAATTAAAAAATCAAAATCATGCTACTTGAACTTGCACTATCCGGAAAATTTATTTACGACATTGTCAAAAGACTAATAAATGATAAAGTTTTCCGAACCCTGGGCTTCCTGCTTTTTATACTCATAGTTGTAGGCACCATGTTTTTTTGGCTGGTGGAAGGAAGATCTTTTCTCGGAGCGCTGGCTTATGCAGTAGGAACGCTGTCCATGAATAGTCCGTATAACCAGGCACCGCAATCAACTATTGGCGTAATTTTTAATATTGTATACATTTTTATCGGCGTTGGAGTTTATTTAATTTTTGTTATGGAAGCAGGTAGAACAATCATTTCTGCTCATCATGAATTTGAAAAGAAAATGGCAGAAAGAAAGGCGGCAAAAAAGGCAGCAAAAGCGGCCAGGAAAGCTGCATCACAGCAATAAGTAATAAACGATCATCAACCGTAGTATTTCTAATTAAAAATAAGTCGCATCAATTTATGGCTATGCAACTGTCAATTGAAACCAGTTTCCTCTGTTGATAGTTTCCTGAGATAAACATTGCGTGACGTCACAAATCCCACCAAAATACCGGCTTTAGGAAAAACTTATTGATATGGTCATGAACTACTTCATGAAAGAGTATTGTTTTAAGCTTAGAGCAAACAGCTCCAATCTTACCCGGAAATTGAATTCAAATTGAAGTGCGAAAAATTTTATTGCTGCAAAGAAAAAAAGAATTATTTTGAAAACTGAGTGTATGGTTTGGTTGTACATGAAAGCTGACTTTGCGATTCGAAGCATGTTTTTTTAACTTATTACCCCTGTCGACGCACCCTGTATTTTTCTATGATTCAGATTGGTCATAGACACATGAGGTTTCATTGCAAAGGCATAAGATACGGACAGTCATTTTTGGGAGCCCGTAACGTTTGCCTGGAAAACCAGTTAGATGTGATACTATTGTTGAAAAATAAAATGAAACGATAGGTTTTCATTTTCACATTAACCAATAAACAACACTTATGAAATTTAGATTTCCTTCAGGCATTCTGCTATTTAAAACAGTCTCCATCATTGCCCCTGCACAACAAAAAAAACCGAACATTCTTATCATCTGGGGCGATGACATTGGTTACTGGAACGTCAGTGCCTACAACCATGGAATGATGGGTTACAAAACTCTTAATATTGACCGTATCGCTAAAGCAGGTGCGTTGTACACCGATTGGTATGGGCAGTAGCGATTAATACTCCCAGGGACATCGTCCTGTTAGCTGTTCGGGATGTTGACCTTTGTCTTTCAAAAAAATAAACCTTATATTATGAAACGCAAGATCAGCTTATCAACCTTGTTATTAGCTGCATTTACTTTGATAGCTTTTAGTTTTATAAAGCAAGAGGAAATTGCAAATGCAGACGACCCGCTTCCTTCCTGGAATGAGGGAGCTTCAAAGAAATCGATCATTGATTTTGTAACAAAGACCACAAAACAAGGCAGCGCAGATTTTGTTCCTGTATCTGATCGCGTTGCCTGTTTCGATAACGATGGAACTCTCTGGAGTGAACAACCCATGTATTTTCAATTAGCTTTTGCTATTGACAGGATAAAAGCAATGGCTCCCCAACATCCTGAATGGAAAACAACGCAACCCTTCCAGGCATTACTTGAAGGCGATATAAAAACTGCTTTATCAGGTGGGGAAAAAGCATTGATGAAAATTATTGGGACAACTCATTCAGGTATGACGACAGAAGCATTTGAAAAAACAGTGAAGGATTGGATGGCAACCGCAACTCATCCTGTTAAAAAGAAACACTACAACGAACTGATCTATCAGCCTATGGTAGAACTATTAAATTATTTACGAACAAAGGGGTACAAAACATTTATCGTTTCCGGCGGTGGCGTTGATTTTATGCGGCCCTGGGTGGAGAAAGCTTATGGCATTCCACCAGAGCAGGTTGTTGGCAGTTCCGGCAAAGTAAAATTTGATACACTGAATGGAAAACCAGTTTTAATTAAACTTCCTGAAATAAATTTCATTGACGATAAGGAAGGTAAGCCCGTAGGCATTCATCAAAATATCGGTAAGCGGCCAATATTCACCGCAGGTAATTCTGACGGAGATTATGCAATGCTCCAGTGGACAAGCACAGGAAGCGGACCACGTTTCGGAATGATCGTTCATCACACAGATGAAAAACGTGAATGGGCATATGATCGTAAATCACATATTGGCAATTTGGAAAGGGGATTAGATGATGCCAAAAAATACAATTGGAAGGTAGTGGATATGAAAAATGATTGGAATAAAATTTATTCCTTTGAATAATTAAGGAAAAACACAAAGTAAAATTATTGTATGAACAAACTCTTCATCGTTCCTGCTTTGATTGAAGAAGCTAAAGGTACTATGATCAAGCAGCAAACTTTTACTGACCTGTTAACCTTGGACATTGAATTGAGCGTATAATTCATTTCACATTTATTTACTTGATCTAAAAACCAAAAACCATGTATCAAATTAACCTTTCACATGTGGGGGTTGTATTAACCCTCGCCTGTATGTTGTCCTGCAATTCCAGCGAAACAGGGAAAACAGAAGTAACAACAAATGACACTTTATCCAAAAAAACACCGCCAACATCTGTCCGGCCTGTGCATTGGAGTTATAGCGAAGAAGGTGGTCCGGCAGGATGGGGCCAACTATCACCGGTATATGCTCTTTGCGGTTCCGGAAAATCCCAATCACCTGTAAACCTATTGTCCGATCCAGGAAAAGGTAGGCCTGACTGGAAGATTGAATACAAAACGACAAGTTTGCAGATTGCCCATAACCAACATGTGGAAGAACTGATCAACAATGGGCACACCATACAGGTTACTCCACAGGAAGGTAGTACGATCACTTACAATGGAAAAATTTATCACCTGAAACAATTTCATTTTCATACGCCCAGTGAGCATACGGTAAATGGCAAACATTCTCCTATGGAGATCCACCTGGTTCACCAGGCCGACGATAAAAGTTTAGCAGTAATCGGGGTGTTGGTACAGGAAGGTAATCACAACAGCAATTTTGATCAGCTCATTAAATACCTGCCGAATGCCCCGGGCGAGAAAAAAACGCATGACAGTGTGAATATCAATATTAGCATACATGTTCCGAAGGATCTTTATGCTTATCATTATATTGGCTCATTGACAACACCGCCCTGTTCAGAAAATGTGCAATGGCTTGTTTTGAAGAACCCAATATCCATGAGCAGGGAACAGATCGCGGCATTTTCTTCACGGTTGAAAAATAATAACCGGCCCACCCAGCCAATGAATGAAAGGACACTGACTGTTGACGATATATCTGCTAAAAATTAAACTACTCTTATGAAATACATATTAATACCGTTTTTAATTGTTGCCGTGCTCATACAGACATCCGCTCAGGAAAATACAGATGATGTTCCGGCAGGTTGGTGGAAAATTCCAAAAACAAATGCAAGAATAACAATTGGTGGATATGTGAAGTTTGATTTGATCCAGGACTTTAACCCGATCAGCTCACCAAGTTTTTTTGATGTCTCCAAAATTCCGACTGATGGCTCAAAAGGTATGAATACGCATTTACAGGCCAACGAAACAAGATTGATCTTAGATTTCAGAACTCCCGCTGGTAAAACAGATTTGCGGACCTATGTTGAAGGGGATTTTTATGGAACCAGCGGGGCTTTCCGCTTACGACACGCCTATGTTGAAATTGGCGGCAAATTACTCGCAGGTCAATACTGGTCTAATTTTATGGATGAGAATGTAATTCCACCAACACTTGATTTTGAAAAGCCCACTGCTTATGCTTTTGTGAGGCACGGAATGATAAGGTATAAGATCACAACAAGCAAGAAGAGTTATATCGGTATTGCTTTAGAAGAACCTTTTATTAATGTACAGGCGCCGGTACAACCAGGAAAGATGGAAAGTTTTCTACCTGACTTTACAGCCCGTTACAGGTACACAGACAAATGGGGACACATTCAATTATCCGGATTTGCGGGGGTTGTTCGCTTCCGGCCAACTACTGGCTCAACAGAGAACACAGGCATATTTGGTGTGAATCTGTCGGGGCAAATAAATTTTTTAAAGAAGGATTATTTTATTTACCAGGTTATTGCGGGACCCGGTATTTCCCGGTATCGTACTGGTAAATATGCGGCACCAGATGTCAACGACGACCTGGATCCTATTGCGGGTGTTGGTTATACGGCAGGTATCAGGCATTTCTGGAGTCCGGCTGTTTCTTCACTTATAGTAGCAAATTATGGAACAGAAGATAATACCGTTGCACAACCGGGTTCTGATCTCAAAGAAGCTTTTTATGGAGCAGTGAATGTTATATGGCAGTTTCATAAAAGTGCATTTGCCGGTATTGAATACTTACATGGTGGCAGGACCAACATTAATAATGCTGATGGTAAGGCCAACCGTGTTCAGTTTAGTATACAAGTGGATATTAATAAGCATTAAACTGGAGTACGCTATACGAATGTGGCAGCTAAAATCTTACCAGCAAAAGAAAAGAAGCTGTTTGAATATCCTGGTACAGAATCTTAAATGATCATTTGCCAAATTCATAACCGATTGTAAAATTCAAACCAAAGTCATTTTTGGATAAAGCACCGTCCGGAGGGCGGTTATCAAAATCATCATAAAAATTAAGTCCCACATTAAAATCTTTAAAGATCTCTATCTTTGAACTCAGGTTGAAGCCCATCCGTAGACGGCCCCAATCCGTAATACCGGGAAAAATAGCCACCCTTGCATCAATCGAGATCTTAGGAGTTGAATATTTAAATTCTTTGAAAGCG
>DASUTO010000141.1:0-13811 GCA_036374555.1 Chitinophagaceae bacterium | reverse complement strand
TCTTCCATGTGTACATGCATATCCATCCAACCCGGAGTTACAGTTTTTGTTTTAAGATCAATTGTTTTATCGGCAGCCCCGGCTTTTGAATATCCTTTTTCAACTGCAACAATTTTATTTTTTTCAATGATGATAGTCATTTCTTTTTTTGGTTCATTTGAAATACCATCGATTAAAACGCCGCACCAGATGTATGTTTTTTGTGAAAAAACAGTAAGCGCAGCTATGTTAATACAAATAAGCAACAAGATTTTTCTCATAAACATGGTTTAACATTAAAAGTAATGAAACTGCTCCAATGCTCCTGACTTTCAAGACACGAAAAGAATCTCATTGAATTTTCTGGGGGGGTGGTGACTATTAATCGTTACCTTGTTATACATTTTATCTCCAGCACATCCTGTTTGAAAAATCTTTGCCGCCGTGTTTACATAAACACAAATGGATGTTTGAATGAAACGTAAGAGACCAACAAAGCAAAGCAGAGTAACGGCTACGAAAAAAAAACTTAGCACCGGAAATAAAAAACCTGGCATAGGTTCTTCACACCCCGTTTCTAAAAACCCCACTGCAAGAAAAGATAAAAGAACCAGGGGAATAAAAAGCTTCCCTATTGTGGCAATTGGTGCATCTGCCGGAGGTATCGAAGCCATTTCAAAATTACTGGAGAACTTATCGCCTGATCTTGGTATGAGCTATGTCATTATTCAGCACCTTGCGCCGGATCATGAAAGTATCTTACCTGAATTGTTGGAAAAAAAGACCCGTATGCCTGTTTACCAGGTAAAAGATGGGATGGAGGTGACCGCAAATAATGTATATGTGATCCCGCCGAACACTTATATGAGCATTGCCGATGGTCACTTACGGCTTTCTCCCCGTGTAAAATCAGATGGTGTTTATCATTCGATCGATTTCTTTTTAAATGCACTGGCGCCGATATATAAAAACAAAGCCATTGCTGTTATACTTTCCGGTTCGGCAACGGATGGCTCTCTGGGGGTGAAAGCCATAAAAGCAGAAGGAGGGATCACGTTTGCGCAGGATGAATCGGCAAAATTCCTGAGTATGCCGCTCAGTGCTATTGATTCGGGGTTTATTGATTTTGTGCTTTCACCAAAAGAAATCGCAAAGCAACTGGCAGCTTTTCCAAAGATCATTTATTCAATGGCCTCTCCGGATAAATCATTGGAGGTAGAAACCAGTGAAACAGAATTAAAAAAAATTTATTTCCTGCTGCATAAAAAACATGGCGTTGATTTCTCCTATTATAAATCAAACACCGTCAATCGCCGCATACAGCGACGGATGGTTTTGCATAGAATAACCAAACCGGGTGATTATATAAAGCTTTTGCAGCAATCGCCTGATGAAGTAGAATTATTATACAGGGACCTTTTAATTAATGTGACAAGTTTTTTCCGGGAACCTGGTTCATATACCGGGTTAATAAAAAAAGTATTTCCGGCGTTGATGAAAGGCAGAAAACCGGACGATACTTTGCGGATATGGATACCTGCCTGTGCAAGCGGTGAAGAAACTTATTCTACTGCGATCTGTCTTTTTGAGTTTTTGAAAGGGAAGTCCATTAATACTCCTGTACAGATATTTGCTACAGATCTTAATGATAAGGCTATTGAAAAAGCAAGAACAGGAATTTATTCAAAGGGAGCTCTGGAAAATGTATCACCAAAAAGATTGAAGGAGTATTTTACAAAACATGCCGGTAATTACGAGATTATAAAGGCCATCAGGGATGTTTGCATTTTTGCCCCGCATAATCTTTTAAAGGATCCTCCTTTTTCAAGAATGGACCTGATCAGTTGTCAAAACATAATGATATACCTGGAAAATGCCGGGCAAAAAAAGATATTAAATACATTTCATTATGCCTTGAAGCCTGGAGGTTATTTGCTCCTCGGTAAATCAGAAACAATCAGCAGCTCACAGGGGTTATTTTCTATAGCAGATAGAGAGAATAAAATATTTACGAGGAAAGGAGAAGCAACAAATGGAAATTTCCCGGTATCTGGCCGTCATTATTATCCGCATGTAACAGTTGCAGATAACAAAAAAATTCCTGCTCCGGCCATTTCGGATAATAATATTGACAGGGAAATAGAAAAGCTTTTGCTTTCCCGGCATATACCTGCCAGCGTAGTAATTGATAAAGATCTTCATGTATTGCGTTTTCTTGGAACTACCTCTCACTATTTACAACCTTCATCAGGAAAGGCAAGCCTTCATCTTTTAAAACTGGTAAGAGAGGACCTGGCCTTTGAACTTCGAAGCCTTGTACACCGGGCCAAAAGAGAAAACAAACCTGTAAAAAAAGGAGGGATCGTTCTTTCGGACAATGGATATTCGAAAGAATTACAATTGGAAGTAACTCCTGTTAAAACCTCATCCAGTGATCCCTGTTATCTCATTTTATTTAAGGAATCGAGACTTCCTTTGTCATTAACCCAGGAGGATCATAAGAAGAAAGGGGAGAAGGATAAAAAAGGCGGGAATAATAGAAAGGAAAAACGGATCACCGACCTGAAGCTGGAACTGGCAGATACAAGAGAACAACTGAAAATAATCAGTGAAGAATTTGAAGCGGCCCGTGAAGAGTTGCAATCATCGAATGAAGAAGTTCTTTCATCTAATGAAGAATTGCAAAGCATCAATGAAGAACTGGAAACTTCAAAAGAAGAACTTCAATCAACCAATGAAGAGCTGATCACCATCAATGAAGAATTACAAAACCGCAATCTTGAATTAAAAGAAGCAGGTGATTATAAAAAGGCCATTATCGAAACCATACATGAATCGCTGATAATATTAAATAGTGATCTGCGGGTAAGATCTGCTAATAAAGGATTTTATTTAACGTTCGATTCAAACCCGGAAGACACAGAAGGCCGGTATTTGTTTGAATTGGGCAATCACCAATGGGATATACCTGAGCTGAGAAGGCAATTACTTCTTGTACAAACCAAAAATGTTGATCTTGTCAATTTTGAAGTGAGTCATAAGTTTCCCTCCATCGGGCAAAAAATAATGCTTTTAAATGCGCAACGGATTGCAATGGGCGATCGTGATGCATTGATCCTGTTGGCTATTGAAGATATAACGGATAAAAGATTAACAGAGATCACAAGAAAAGAAAGTGAAGAAAGATTCAGGCTCCTTTTACAAAATGCCTTTGACATCATTACAATTTTTGCACCAGATGGGACGATCATATATGAAAGCCCGGCGATAGAAGCTGTGCTTGGATATACACCGGAAGAAAGAATGGGAAAAAATATAATTCTTCATTCTATTGTTCACCCGGATGATAAAAAGAAAAAAATAGAGATGCTGGAAAAGGCAATAGCTAACCCGGGTGAAAATATCAATGTGGAGTTCCGCCTGCAACATAAAAATGGGAGTTATCGTACTATTGATGCGGTTTGCCGGAACATGCTGGATGATCCTAAGATAGATGGCATCATTGCAACTTATCGTGATATTACCGAACGCAAAACCCTTGAACAACAAAAAGACGATTTTATTGGCATTGCCAGCCATGAGCTAAAAACCCCGGTAACAAGTATAAAAGCATATTCACAAATATTGCAGGATATATTTTCTAAAGCTCACGATAAAAAATCGGTTGAGTTATTGCATAAGATGGAAGCGCAGGTTGACCGTTTGAATTTATTGATCGTGGATCTGCTGGATTTTACACGTATTGAAGGCGGTAAATTAAAATTCAGGGAAGAGAATTATAATATAAATAAGCTGATAAAGGAAGTGGCGGAAGAAATGCAAAGAACATCTAAAACGCATAAAATCATATTGAAACTTGCCGAAGAGGCAGAAATATATGGCGACCGTTACAGGGTTGGCCAGGTGATCACGAATCTTCTCAGCAATGCTATAAAATATTCCCCGGGTGCAGAAAGGGTAATTGTTTCTTCAAAAACGGCTGACAGCACAGTAACGGTTTGCGTGCAGGATTTTGGGATTGGTATAAATGAGAAACTGATTGAAAAAGTATTTGATAAATTTTTCAGGGTAACAGAACCCCTGCTGAATACCTTCCCTGGCCTTGGCTTAGGATTATATATTGCAGCTGAAATTGTTAAGCGGCAGGGTGGCAGTATGAATGTAACAAGTATGGAAGGCAAAGGCTCTTCTTTTTGTTTTTCACTTCCGTTTAAACGTTAATGGCATGAGGATGAAGACAACCAAAAGGGGAAAGAAATTAATTGAAGCGGATGATAAAGGCATGGCTTTTGCAAAGCCACTAGTAATGAAGCAAAAGATACTCATAGCAGATGATGATGAAAGTATCAGGGATATCTTCAACATCATCCTGGTAAAAGCAGGCTATGATATTGAAGTAAAGGAGGATGCAAACGAAATATTTAAAAATAATTTTAAGATGCCTGATCTTTTCCTGATCGATAAGCTTTTATCCGGTGTGGATGGTCTTGATGTTTGTCGCTATTTAAAAAATAATCCAATTACAAGCAATATTCCTGTTGTTATGGTTTCCGCCTCTCCTGATATTGGCCCAATGGCCATAAAAGCCGGTGCAGATGATTTTGTTGAAAAACCTTTTGAACTTTCTTATCTTTTGAAAGTGATCGAAAGAAATATTGTGAGGGCAAGAAATGGAAGCACTTTAAAAGTAGTCGGCAATCGTCAGAAGTGATATTGTTCCCATTTTTTTAAAATTTTGCTAACCAGTTGTACATATTCAAACCCAGGTTCATCCTGTCTCCGTAGGAGACAAAAATATATAGAAGATATAAGCATAAAATATTCAACTCCTATAGGAGTTGAATATCTAAAAAGCAAATCATTATATAAATAGTTAAACTCCTACGGAGTTTAAAGTTGTAGTAAATGGTAGAAGTTATTTTTTAATACTCAACTTTTCATTCTGAATGCAAAAATTTTTCTTACAGGAACTTTCTGCCTGTAGTTGAAATCAATTCCATTTACATATTCAAAACCATACTTTGCAAGTATCGCAATGGTTTCTTCATTAGTCAGCATTGGGTGATTACAAATTCCATGAAGTTGTCCCGGTCTTTTCGGTAATGCTTCATCAATATAGAGAATGCCGCCAGGTTTGAGTTTCTTTTTTATATCAGCCAGCATCTCAGTAACAAAAGTGAATTCATGAAAACTATTAATGATAAGAATTTTGTCAAACAGATTTTCAGGAAGTGAAGTTGACCTTTCATTGCCAAGTATTATTTTGTAGTCACTTGTCATCGGCCTGCCCCTAAGTTTGGCGTAATAACTCCAAACAAAATCTGCTTGTTCTTTTTTGAACTTACTTGAATCAATATCTTCTAAGTAAAAGGTAACGCTGTCTGTGGTCGCTGCATAAGCAGCTTCAATATGACAACATTGGGCGCCAATACTTGCAATCGTTTGTCCCGGTTTAAAATGATAGAAATCAAGCTCTGCCTGTTTAATTTTATACAAATGCGCCATGTTTTGATAAAAGCTACCACAGTGATCTTTGAAAGTTTGCATTTTTTGACCGGCCACTGTATAAAAAAAGAAGACAAAAGCTGCGATGAAAGCGGGTTTGGCGGGAGTAAAAAATCTGATTTTATTTTTTTCCACAATCCTGAGTTTATAGTTTCTCAATAACGGAAATTCCGCTTAGTTTTGCATGACCTCCCGGAGTTAATTTCTTTCCGCTGGTCAAAAATAGAGGCTGACTGGTTTCACTGAAAATTTATTGCTGTCCACCGTTTCGCTAAGGATGACAACATTTGCCGATTAGCGAACAGGACGTTGAAGAGTGCGAATCTTCCACTGGAAGATTCGAAGGCAACAGAAGTTGAAATAAGCGTTGTTGCCGGTCTCATGTTTTTTTAAAACAAGAACTAAAGATATGTCCAAGTATGTATTTGTTACGGGAGGAGTTACTTCATCATTGGGGAAGGGAATTGTTTCTGCTTCGCTTGCAAAATTATTGCAGGCAAGGGGGTTGAGAGTTACTATTCAAAAATTCGATCCTTATATAAATGTTGATCCGGGTACTTTAAATCCTTACGAGCACGGCGAATGTTATGTGACAGAAGATGGCGCTGAAACAGATCTCGATCTTGGACATTATGAAAGGTTCCTGAACATTTTTACTTCACAGGCGAATAATGTAACGACAGGCCGCATCTATCAAACCGTTATCAATAAAGAAAGGGAAGGGGCATATCTTGGGAAAACTGTACAGGTGATCCCGCATATTACGGATGAAATAAAACGCCGGATGAAAATGCTTGGCGAAAATGGTGAATGGGATATTGTGATCACTGAGATCGGCGGAACGGTCGGTGATATTGAATCGCTGCCATATATTGAAGCCGTTCGTCAATTACAATGGGAATTGCCGGAAGAAGATCTTTTGGTGGTTCACCTGACATTGATCCCTTATTTAAAAGCGGCCAAAGAATTAAAAACAAAACCAACGCAGCACTCAGTAAAATTATTAAGTTCTGAGGGAGTATTTCCCGATGTAATTGTTTGCCGTACGGAAGAGCCCATCACCAATGATATTAAAAGAAAGATCGCATTATTCTGTAATGTAAAACCTGAAGCTGTAATTGAGGCAAGGGATGCAAGTACGATCTATGAAGTGCCTCTGATAATGATGGAAGAGAAGCTGGATGAAATTGTTTTGAAGAAATTAGAGATCCCTAATAACAAAGAACCGGAGTTAGGAAAGTGGAGAGAGTTTTTGAACAAGCTTAAAAACCCGAAATCAAAAGTGACTATTGGTTTGATCGGGAAATATGTTGAGCTGCAGGACGCGTATAAATCCATATTGGAGTCATTTGTTCATGCAGGTGCTATTAATGAATGTAAGGTGCAGGTTCAATATATCCACTCTGAGTTTATTACGGAAGATAATGTGGGTGAAAAGTTAGCGGGTCTTGATGGATTGTTAGTGGCACCGGGTTTTGGACATCGCGGTATTGAAGGAAAAATCACCGCGGTAAAATTTGCAAGAGAAAAAGGCCTGCCATTCTTTGGTATTTGTCTTGGTATGCAAATGGCGGTGATAGAATATGCAAGGAATATTCTGGGGATCAGGAATGCCCATTCAACAGAAATGGATCCAACAAGTGATGAGCCGGTTATCGATATGATGGAAGAGCAAAAGAAAATCACCATGAAAGGTGGGACGATGCGGTTAGGTTCTTATGCATGTGATATAAAAGAAGGAACATTAGCACATAGAATTTATGGAAAGCTGCAGGTAGGCGAAAGACATCGTCATCGTTATGAGTTCAACAATAAATATCTCTCGCAATTTGAAAATAATGGAATGATAGCGAGCGGACGCAATCCACAAACAGGTTTGGTTGAAATAATGGAAATTCCATCACATCCTTTCTTTATTGGTGTTCAGTATCACCCGGAACTGAAAAGTACCGTCGAAAGCCCTCAACCTTTATTCGTACATTTTGTTGCAGCGGCAAAAAGATACAGCGAAAACAAGCCAACAGTGAAGAATCTGCAGTTGAAAGATGTTGTGATTTGATAAATCAGCAGTCGGCAGTCGACAGTTAGCAGTCAGAAGTCAGCGTCTCATTAGTAGTAGCTATATAAGGATTCTTATCTAAAACTAATACTATGAGTACTTACAAAGATCTACTTGCCTTTAAAAAAGCTTTTGCTTTAGCGATGAAAATTTTTGAAACCTCAAAACGTTTTCCCAAGGAAGAGATCTATAGTCTCACTGACCAGGTAAGAAGAAGTTCAAGATCAGTGTGCGCAAATTTTGCAGAAGCATTTCGCAGAAGAAAATATCCTGCCCATTTTTTGAGTAAGCTTTCAGATTCTGATGCAGAACATGCGGAGACAGATGTGTGGTTAGACTTTGCTTTTTCCTGCAAGTATATAACTGAAACTGAACATAAAGAATTAAAAACAGATCATGAAGAAGTGGGGAGGCTTATAGGTGATATTATTAAGAATCCACAAAAATATATGTAGGCTGTAGACAATGGATTGCCAACTGCAAACTGCAGACTGAAACACCTATCTTTGCCCACTCCAAATTTTTAGCTACATGAAGTTTGATCGTAATACGGTTATCGGGTTTGTATTGTTAGCCTTGCTTTTTTTCGGATTTTTTTATTTTAATAACCAGGAGCAGGCAAGAGTTGCAAAAAACAAAGCCATCCAGGATTCAATTGCAAAAGCAGCGCTACCGAAGCCAAAGGCAGATACTTCGAATAAGAAGATCGATACCTCGCATGTTAATGAACCGCAGATAACAAGTGTAACCGGGCAGTTTCAAAAAGCAATGATAGGCACAGAACAATTAGCTCGCGTCGAAAATGACCTGGTAAAAATTACATTCACCAATAAAGGAGGCCAGATAAAATCAGTAGAGCTTAAGAAGTTTAAAAACCAGCAAAATAATCTTGTTAAGCTTGCTTCGACTCCATTTGATAAAATTGATTATAAGATCAAAGGTGATGCAGATCAGGTTGGAAATATTACTGATTTTTATTTTACACCGGCCAGTATTGTTGCAAAAGGTGATTCTGTTCAAACGATCATTTATACTCTTGCTGATAGTTCAGGTCGTTCGATCACCCACGAATTTGTTTTGAAGAAAGGTGAATACATGATCGACTTTAATGTAAGGCTAAAAAAGGCAAATACATTTTTTGATAATGAGACCATGAATCTGCAGTGGCAGTACAGATCATTAAAGCAGGAACAGGATATGTCTTATGAGAGAACGAACTCACAGATGGGATATGTAATGGATGATGAGTTTGATTATTTTACCATCGGTCGGCGTAGCGATGTCCAGTTCAGTAATCCTGTTGAGTGGGTGGCAATGCGCCAGCGATTCTTTAACGGGATATTGGTGGCGAAAGATAATTTTTCAGGTGGCAAGATGGAATGGGTTTCTCCAAACGATTCTATCACTGTTGTCCAATCAACGGCAACGTTGCAACATGCGGTAAGAGGTTCCGATGTAACCATTCCTCTGGCTATTTATTACGGTCCCAGTGACTATCGTATCCTGAAAAAATATGATAAGCAAATGGGAAAACTGGTAAACCTCGGCCAGGGTATTTATGCATTTGTAAGACCGATCAACAAGTTTATTGTATTACCGGTTTTTGATTTTTTCAGCAGCCTTGTGGGCAGCTATGGTATTGCCATCTTATTACTCACCTTTGTTATCAGGTTGCTTATTTCGCCACTTACCTATTCAAGTTATTTGAGCGGCGCAAAAATGAAAGTGCTTCGCCCCGAAATTGAAAAATTAAAAGCAAAACATGGTAAGGATCAGCAGGCGATGAGTATGGAGCAGATGAAGCTTTTCAGAGAAGCCGGTGTAAATCCTTTGGGTGGTTGTATCCCTGCATTGTTACAGATCCCGATCTTCTTCGCCTTATATAGTTTCTTTAATTCTTATGTCGATCTGAGAGGGGAGAATTTCTTATGGGCAAAGGATCTTTCGGCCTATGATTCTATTTTAAATTTTGGGAACATTCCTATTATCAGTTCGATCTATGGCAGCCATGTGAGTTTATTTACTATCACGGCGTGTATTACCAGTTTTCTTATCTCTATTTATAGCATGAGCATGACACCGGATCAGAGCAACCCGGTTTTGAAATACATGCCATACATATTTCCGGTATTTCTTTTATTCATCTTCAATAGCTTGCCCGCGGCGCTTACATGGTATTATACCGTATCAAACATTGTTACCTTGGTTCTTCAATTTATTATCCAGAATTATATTATTAATCATGATAAAATTTTGGCTAAAATGGATGAGAACCGGAAGAAGCCGAAATCTAAATCCAAGTGGCAGGAACGGTTTGAACAAATGCAGGAGCAGCAAAAAAAGCTCAAAGAAATGCAGGCAAAAGGCAAGCGCTGATTTTGTTAAATCAGGAAATTTGTTAATAAGCGTTTGTAATGCTGTACAACTATTTGGCTAACTTGGCACGTCTTTTTATTACTTTTAAACCAATGAAAAAGAGCACTAAATCATTCATTATCATATTAAGCCTTTTATGGGTTTTTAATGCAAAAGCACAGAAAAGAATTACTGAAGGAACTATTTCCTATGATATTGTTGTGAATACAGGAAACAGCAATCCTTCAATTGCAGATATGTTTAATGGGGCTACAAGCATTGTTTATCTAAAAGGCTATCAAACCCGGTTTGAGAGAGTAAGTTCTCTTGGAGTTGAGTCTACAATAGTAGACGGAAAAACCGGCAATGTGAATGTGCTAAAGGAATATGGCGAGCAGAAATATATGATCACAATGACGCCAGCTAACTGGAAAGACGCAAATAAAAAATATGAGGGAATTGTTTTTGAATACAAAGACGAGTACAAAGAGATAGCAGGTTATAAATGCCAGAAAGCTGTTGGCACCATGAAGGACGGAACAACCATCAATGTATTTTTTACAAAAGACCTGGTAGCAAATAACAGGGAATTTGAATACGCATATAAATCTTTACCCGGCCTGGCAATGGAATTTGAAACAACCATTGGAAGTTTGAAAGTAACCTATACGGTGTCAAAAGTCAACTTCGGCATTGTACCTGCAACAAAGTTTGACCTTCCGAAAAGCGGATTCAGGGTAATGACATACGAGGAAAGTAACAGCGCAGGAAAAAGTAAATAAGGGATTATCTGTTCATCTGGGGAATTCCCACCGTAACTTTTATTTTCTGAGGAATGATCGTTTTAACTGGTAATATATAAGTCATATTACCTTTCTGATAAGTAACAAGTGAGTTACGTGTAAAAGTATTATTCTGATTTTGCTGGTTGATGATCTGGCTGCCGCGATATTGATAACCAGATTTCAGCGTAAACTTGCCGGGAGTGATTGTTGGTTTGGAGCTTAATAAAGAACTTTTCTTTCCTTTAGATTTACCGTCACCTAAAGTAGCAAAAGCCGCAACTGACAAACCTATTAAAAATAGTGTTGCTAGTTTTCTCGTTAGCATTTTTGTAAGTATGGTTCTGCAAGTCTTCATCCGTTAGCAAATATAAAAACAAAAATATTCATAAAACAAACCGTCTATCCACAATTTTGTCATTTATTTAACGCACAAAAAGGAAAAAAGTTACTAAAAGTTGCCTCTTTTTATAAAAATAGGTAACTTGACCTAACCCCCGAAACCATGAAAGAAAATCCACTCCGGAAAGACAACAGCGAACTGCAGGAATTACTGAAAAGATACGAGAATCTGAAAAAGGGACGCAGCCATTCCTACATTGACGAAGAATCATTCGAAAAGATCATCGATTATTTTGATGAAAAAGAAGATATCGGCAGCGCCCTTGAGGCGGCCGAAAAGGGCACAGAGCAGTATCCTTTCTCCTCAACCATGCTTATCCGAAAGGCAGATTTGCTGATTGCCACTCATAAATACCGTGAGGCATTAAACCTGCTGGAACATGCAGCTATGCTTGATAACAGCGATATAAATGTCTATATACTAAAAACGGATGCCTACCTGGCTTTGGATAAGCAGGAAAAAGCTGTCGAAATTCTGGAGCAAGCCCTTGCTCTTTTTACCGGGGAAGAAAGAATATCCCTTCTTTTTGAATTAGCAGATGTGTATGACGATTACCAGGAATTTGAAAAAGTGTTTGACTGTTTGAAATTGATCTTAGTAGATGAGCCAAATAACGAGGAAGCATTATACAAAATATGTTTTTGGACAGATTTCACCGGTAGGAACGAGGAGAGCATTAAGCTTCACCAAAGGATCATTGATGAGTTTCCGTATAATGAGCTGGCGTGGTTTAATCTCGCTGCAGCTTACCAGGGAATAAAATTATATGAAAAAGCCCTCGATGCGTATCAATATGCTATTGTCATAAATGAAAAATTTGATTACGCTTACCGTAATATGGGTGATGCCTATATACGATTGAAAAAATATAAAGAGGCGATCGAGGTATTGCAAAAAGTATTAGAGCTTACAAAACCAGAAGCGTTAATTTATGAAGCACTTGGCTTCTGTTACGATAGACTTCATAATAATGGGCAGGCAAGGTTTTATTACAGGAAAGCATCGCATATTACACCTGAAGACAGTAAGCTTTATTACAAGATCGCCTGCACTTATTTCAACGAAGGCCAATGGGAGAGTGCAGCAAAGCAACTTGAGACAGCGTTGAAAATTCAGCGTCATCAACTTGAATATAATTTGCTGATGGGTGAATGCAAAATGCAACAAGGATTTTATAAAGATGCGATCCAGTTTTTTTCTGCAATAGTAACAACGCGTCCAAAAAACAAAAAAGGATGGGAAGCACTCGTGAGATGTCTTTATAAGGCAGAATATTTTGAAGAAGCAAAAGACCAGGTAACTGCAGCATTAAAAATTTCAAACGGGCAGCCTATATTTCTCTATTACTTCAGCGCAATACTCTTTGCTTTGGGTAAAACAAAAGAAGCTATTTTACAGTTAGAGCATGCGATGGCAAAATCACCGAAACTGGTAAAACAATTTGTAGAGCTAAATCCTTCTATTCTTCAAAACCATCATGTGGTAGATGTGATCTCAAAAGCGAAAAGAAAGCGTTAAATTTTAAGAACTACAGCATCGCCGGTGCTGATAATGTTCAGATACACTCTGCTCATTCTTTCCTATTTTTGCCGCCATTGCAACTTTACTGTTTAGGCAAAATGGCTATTCAATAAAATCAACTATGAATTTTAATTTAAGTAACATTCCGGATCGTAATCAAAAGCCTCGTACGTCCGGGCTTACGATGGTGATGGATAAGGGACTTAGTATAAATGAGGCAAAGAATTTTTTAAGTGTGTCACACCCGCATGTTGATATTGTAAAACTTGGTTTTGGAACTTCATTTGTTACTCCTAATCTTAAAGAAAAGATCGAAGTGTATCAATCTTACGACATACCGATCTATTTTGGAGGTACTTTGTTTGAAGCATTTTTGATCCGTAATCAATTTGAAGATTATATATCAGTTTGTAAGGAATATGGTATTACTTACATGGAAGTGAGTGATGGCTCAATAACAATTCCACATTCAGAAAAATGCGGATATATAGAAAAGCTAACCAGGCACGGTACGGTGTTGAGTGAAGTTGGAAGCAAAGATGCAGAACACATTATTCCACCCTATAAATGGATCGAGTTGATGCGGGCAGAACTAAATGCCGGCGCCACTTATGTAATTGCGGAAGCAAGAGAAGCAGGGAATGTTGGTATTTATCGTGGCTCTGGTGAGGTAAGAGAAGGCTTGGTGCAGGAAATTTTGACACAGATCCCTGCTGAAAAAATCATCTGGGAAGCTCCGCAAAAAGCGCAGCAACTCTATTTTATAGAACTGATCGGTTGTAATGTAAATCTTGGAAATATAGCGCCAACTGAAATGCTCCCATTGGAAGCAATGCGGGTAGGTCTTCGGGGCGATACTTTTCATTTATTCCTGAATAAAGAAGAAGCCTGATGCGATTATTTGGTTTGATCGGATTCCCGTTGTCACACTCTTTTTCAAAAAAGTATTTTACAGAAAAATTTGAGAAGGAAGGGCTGAATGATTGCAGATATGAAAACTTTCCCATTGCGTCGATAGATGAATTAAAGAAAATACTTTCCATGCCGGGCCTGGAAGGGTTGAATGTAACCATTCCTTATAAAGAGAAAGTGATCCCCTTTCTTTATCAATCTTCTGATGTTGTAAAAAAGATCAAAGCCTGTAATTGTATAAAAATAAAAGACGGCAGGCTATATGGATATAATACAGATATTGCCGGGTTTGAAA
>DASUTO010000140.1:0-2977 GCA_036374555.1 Chitinophagaceae bacterium | reverse complement strand
CACTTTGACCAAATGTTTGATATTTTACGTCTGAATTTCAGCTATCAATTGGTAACTCACTAGAATATTTTCGAGCCTGATTAGTGTTCTTACTCCAACAATAGCATAAGGACCGGACGTTTGGTCCGCGTTGCCGGATCTTCCGAACCCGATGTTCTTTATTGCTTCCGGTGTATTTCATAGGTAAATCGAACCACCTGCTGATGCCATAACGTTAGTGTTTGTTCTGCAAAAAGGTGGCCGTCTGTCGAATAACCTTTATGTTCGTATCCTGGTATAGGCTCCCGTTGCCTTAAATAATTGGCCTTATTGACCCTTCATTTTCTCATAAAGATGGTATAAATCAAGCTGCGTCCATCGTTCAACTATCTTTCCATTCTCCAATCTGTAAAAAATTATCTCGCTGACAGAATCAATTCGGTTGCCAAGTGAATCAATATTCCTAAAAGTCTTTTTTTGTGTGCCGTGCCATACTGCTCGTACAACGACTTTATCTCCTTCTGCAATTATGTCGCCTATCGTGTAATAGAAATCTGGAAAGGCCTCGAACAGCTCGCTCAAACGTTTATGCTGATCGGCGACGGTCATCCATGTATCTGTTCCGTCATTTAAATCATGCCGGACAAACCTTTCTGGAAAAACTTCTCCCAACAGGTCAAGTTTTTTGCCATTGAAAATCTCGAGAAGATAACGGGTAATAACCTTTTTATTTTCCTCTTCTGATTGTCCACGGGCGCTAACTGCGCAAAGTGTTAAGCTTACAGCAAGAAGTGCAGATGTTTGAAGTTGCATAGGATATACGTTTGGGTTTGTACAACCAGATTTGCGTTTGCTCTACGCCAGTCGCAATTACTTTAGTCATTAATAAAATGTCGTTTCACTCCTTAAAAGCTTGCGTCGTCGATATAAGAACCGCTAATTTTTTAATGAAAAAATTGCAATGGGTCTGTCATTGTCAGCGCCGGTATTGCATCCGGCCAAACGTTCCAACGGCAAACACTACTACCCCGACCACACAAAGAATTATACCAATTATTGAGGTCGGAGTTTGAAGAGAGCTGTACCAAAGAATTAATTCCGTTCCCCCCAAGACGTCATCTTTACTGAAATCACCACTGATGTAGATGTCACTAACGTGCCGTTGCATATTTTGGGGCACAACTATGTACGGATTCAGGTAAATGAGAAGGATGAAGGCAACAGATGTAAGAATCAAATGTGTCCAAACATATTTTGTCGAAATTTTCAATCGCTCTACTTTACTGCATACAAAATAAACTAAAACAAATGCAGCCAGGTACATAAACAAGTACTGGCCATACTTAAATATCAGATAAATATTTGACAATGCATATTCTTCTGGTACGGAATCCGGCAAAGAACGGCCTGGCTGGTATATCGTGTAGCCACCTTCAAAATAGTTGAACCTTGGGACAAGGAAATAATACAGGGCAGTTAAAATCAGGAGTGCTAGCGATCCAATTGTAAAAACGCAGACGGGTGATCGTGCGTGCACACTTTTAACCAACAGATCCCGATGGGTTGGTTGCATTTCGTCGTTTATGCCACTGGATTGGGTCTGTTCTTTCGAAGGATTCATCGTCTTACATTTCCGTTCTCAAACGACATATCTTTCTTTGACATAATCAGATCAAGCGCGAAACTCAACTCAGTGTCAATACCAGCTACTAGATCCTCAATCTTAGGGGTTACATAATAGTCGGGAAAAACACCTCTACCTTTAACAAAATCAACATGGTGCGCAGTTTTCGTGAGAGGAATCTCAATTCTTATTTTAGTATTTGGTAATAACAATCGCGCGTAACCAAGGGAAGTATTTCCTTCCATTGTGCCACCGCTCTCTTCTCCAATAAATACCGATCGTCCCTTAGCTTTTAAAAAACTGGAAACCACTGAAGCCATAGATCCCGACGCACCATTTATCAGCGTGTACAGTTTGCCCTTGTAATGGTTTTTGTCTGGCTGTTGCTCATTTAGAAGCGGAACATAGTTGTAATATTCTTTTTTTAGTCTGAACATTCCTGTGTTCGCCCTGTAGACTATCGAGTCAATAAAAAATAAGTCCTTTCCATTTTCCAAATAGTCTATAACGGGCGGATACCCTGTAAATTTTTCTTCCGTGAACTCAAAATGTCTGTAGGGCTTGCTTAAAAGATAGGTAAGTAATTTTTCCCCTGTTCCGTCACCCCCTTCATTATTTCTTAGATCCAGGATTAAGTGCTTTGTTCGTTTTTGATTTAATTGTTTAAAGATACTGTCATATAAATAATAAAAATCCTGCTTGAAATCATCTCTGTGAAATTTAAGAAACGAGGATATACGCAAATAGGCAATTTCATCCTTCAAATATTTTAATTCTAACGGTGCTTTATACCCAATCCTTTCATTATAAAATGAATTGTACGCAGTGAAGTCTAGACCAGCTACCGAGACTATGCGCTTTTCGGATTTAGCTTCGGGGTCGATAAATTCTATCCTGAATGAATCTGCCTTTTCAATAAAAATAGGATAGTTCAAATCAAAAAGATTTTGGTTTTGCGTCATGCTGTAATCTTCGAGGTGACGAATATTAAACGTTTGTATGTAACCGTCAGATGGAATAGTTGGCAATAGGATATTCAGGATTTCCTCAGCAGAATGCCCATTTATGGAAAGAACTTCCGAGCCAATTGGGAGTTTTTTTTGCAGATTGAAGTTTTTGAGAATGAACAACCTTCTGTCAATGATTTTCAAGGAAAATGGAAAATAGTGGGTCGAATTCCGCAAGGATTGATAATAGGCTTTGGACGGAGTCGGTATGATATGCTCGTCATTGATCTTCCCGCACGTGAGAACAATAATTTTGTAAAATTCGAGCTCTGTCATTGACCGATCCAATGATTTAAGGCGATCGTCTAGATGCTTGGTTATTGTTAAACTGTCGGTAAATCGGTATAGGCTGGGGTAGGTGGTCTCT
>DASUTO010000139.1:0-2828 GCA_036374555.1 Chitinophagaceae bacterium | reverse complement strand
TTTTATTTGCCGAAAAAGCGTAACCAATATTTCGAAATTGACTTTTTGTCAATTTTTCTGCTCGTAGTATGTAGAAAAAAAAATGGCACAGAATTAGTAAAACAGTTCCCAAGAAAAAATTTAAAAACTATGAGACCTTTTGAAATCAAATTTGATTTCCCGGTGGCCTCATCCGATTTAAAAATTTCTCTTAATGCCACTGCGGAACTGCACCACTCAGAACCATACTACGTGGTTCATAATTTTCACCTGACAAATGGTAATAAAAATAAGGATCATCATTCCATATTGCCTCCCCAGGAAGTAAAGCGGATAACACGTAATGGGTCCTATGCATGGGTGCATAAGGATTCAGAACAGGAATCAGATCTGAGCATTGCAATTGGTGAGGGAATAGATAGCAAATTATCAACGCAGTAAATCAATTTGGATCAAAAATGAGGCTGGCATTTTAAAAGAAAAGCGTCTCGCCTAAGGCGAGACGCTTTTCTTTCTCAGAGCTGTTGGTTTCGGTAAAATATCTTCATAATTGCAAATCTGCTTCTCGCAAAATTGCAAGCTATCCTTTTATTTTAATTTCAATACGACGGTTCTTTTGCCTTCCTTCCGCTGTTTTATTATCCGCCACCGGTTGAGTAGATCCGAACCCTGCCGTCACCATTCTATCTGCATTAATTCCTTTGCTTACCAAATATTTCTTAGTCGCTTCTGCACGTTTAACAGATAATGGATTATTTACCTTGTCTGAACCAGTATTATCAGTATGACCGTCAATGGTTACTTCAACATCAGGATTCCTTTTCAAATATGCAACAACTGTATCCAGCACTGGTTTTCCTTTTGCAAGTAATACAGCGCTTCCCGTTCTAAAGACAATTTCATAGGATTTTATTCCAATTACCGGGCATCCGAAATTATCTACTGGTCCCGCAACTCTTGGACATTTATCTTCTTCATCATTTACCTGATCGCCATCAGTATCTGGTACCGGGCAACCCTGATAACGGGCAACTCCGGGTTGAGTAATACATTTATCATCCTCATCATTAATACCATCCTTGTCTGTATCCGGAATAGGACATCCTTCATATTTTGCAAGACCTGCAACAGTTGGACATTTATCATTATCATCATTTATTCCATCTTTATCTGTATCAGGAACTGGGCAACCTTCATATTTTGCTACTCCCGGCACAGTTGGACATTTATCATTATCATCAATGATACCATCATTATCACTATCCTTAGGAGGAGGTGGGGGTGGTGGTGGCGGCGGCGGAATTACCTTGGGTTCTTTCTTCTTAGTAATACGACCAGAAACGCCGAAGGCGTGCAAAAAATGATAATTAGCAGTACCAGTAGTGATGGGTACCCTGTAAGTAGAGTTGATGAATAACCTGCCTTCATTAAAGAAGTTTATATTCAATCCTACTCCAAGCGGCATATATGCGCCATAGTACACATAATATTTCTGTGCACCGAAACCACCGATCAAAAATGGTTGAATCCAATATTTGTCAGAAACCATTTTGAATTGGGCAGCTGCTTCTAACTGAAGCAGGAACCTTTCATGACCATCATTCGGCTTATTCGGTAGTGGCTGAAAAACAGTTCCGGCATTAATGGATGCAGCAAAATCAATATGCTTTTTTAGTCCCTTAAAATAATGAAGACCAATACCAGGAGACATGTCATTTAATTTGGCAAATTGTTTATCTCTGATAACAGCACTTAAGGAACTGTTTCTAATTAATTCAGCTGTTTTAAAATCGATCAGATTGAAGCTTACTCCTATCTCATGAGACCTTATCTCATCGTCCTGGCTATAAACAGAAGGAGTTATAATTATTGCGGCAAGCAGTGAAACAATTAATTGCTTCATAAGAGGTAGTTTGGGTTTTAACAAAAATAAAGGCTCTACACTACATCCAGAAATTAAATATTACTTTGATTTCCACCTATTTTTCAGGTTTTTTCTTACCGATCACTTCAACCCGAACTCTCGTAAGACCAGATTTCACGTAACCCAGCTTTTCTGCAGCCTCACGACTTAGATCAACCACTCTTTTCATTTTTGGATGAAGCCTGTCGTTTGTTTTTACAACTACACTCTTTCCGTTTCGCAGATTCGTAACTTTTATCCATGTACCTAGCGGTAATACATTGCACGCAGCAGTCATTTTTTTATGAGAATAAATTTCACCATTGGCTGTTTTCTTACCATTAAAATTATTGGAATAATAGCTTGCGGTACCATAGAGGATCTTTGGCTTCGAACTTTTGACCTCGGTAGTATCACCAGCAAATAAATAAATACCGGTAACTAATAAACCAATAAAAAGGAATGATCTCATTCAGCATTCTTTTTGTTAGCAAAAAGCAGTTCGATCATTTTCTTGTCCTCGCCATAAATATCTTCAAAAAAACTGATCTGTCCGTCGTTTACTTCACAGGTAAAATACCTGATAAAAACCGGCACTTTCGAACGTATTGGGATGCTGTGTTTTTCTTTTATTTCCAGCCAATGAGTGAGTGAATCTACCGGAATTGGCTTGACTTTGCTATTTGTGCTTAAACTATTTTCATTATTCATGATATAATAAGCCATTTTCTGCCATTCCTGCACACGAACGCAACCATGACTCAATGCCCGGGAATCGAAAGCAAAGAAAGAACGTTGATTGGTATCATGCAGGTAAACCGAATATTTATTATAGAAATTGAATTTTAAAATACCCAGCGCATTATCGTCGCCACTTCCCTGGATCACTTTGAAAGGAATTGTTTTTTTATACTTATTCCAGTCAATAGAATCAGGCATTACCTCT
>DASUTO010000138.1:0-17280 GCA_036374555.1 Chitinophagaceae bacterium | reverse complement strand
CGAAAAGCGAGATCTCTGTTCTCAATTGGCTTAAACAAATTCCTCCGATGCCAGTTAGTAATGCCTATTAGAAGGGCAACAATTTTTTGAAAAAAGGGCATTGTATGACGTAATTTCAACAGACTTATAATCTCCCGATCGGGATAATCCTGGTCATAGCCGGTATATACACTTTTAGAAGGAAAATACCCTCACTGTCCGTGGCATTCAATAAAATAAAAAATCTTTTATCATTATCTCAGATTATGATTGCTGAAGAAAATGATAGTACTTCATCACATGTTTAAGAAGACCATCACGTCTTGATTTTATTTTTTCGATGAGTTCATTACCCCGGATAGCAAATATCTCGGGTGGTTGTTTTTTGATAGCTGATTCTATCACACTGTCCGAAACATTTTTCTGAAATTCTTTTATGATCGTTTCCCAATCTTCTTTTTTTAGCTTGCCGGTGATTTGTTTATCCAATTCTTTTGCCTTTTTACCTAATTTTTGTATGCCGCGGCCACTTTTATTAAATTGATTGATATGTGGCATAGAGAATAATGAAACAATCTTTACCAGCAGCCCGTTTGACCTGAAAAATGCCTGGTCACGATCTTTTGGCACAACATAAAAGGCAATAGCGGAATCCGTTTTTTTCTCTATCCAACTCCACTGGTCTTCGTGCCGGTCCCAATCGGCCACCAGCCAATCAACGAGTCTTGCTTTTAAATATTCTTTTGGATGAACATAATAGCGTTTGTCCGATTTCAATTTTTCCAGCATTTCGGCTGTGGTGATCCCTTTTTGCAGGTGTGGCTGGTTATTTACAAGGATAAATACTTTATTGGCCATCGCCTGGCGATATTGGCCAAAAGCGGTGTCATCAGGTACAAAATATAAATGTTGTTCACCGGCGGAAACACCGGCAGCCTGCGCAATATCAGGAACTGATAGTCCTGCATAAGGATACGAGCCTGATACATGCTCCTGGACGATGGTTTTGACAATTCTGTTTTGGGCAATTTTTTTGTCCGACTGAACATCTTTATCTACCGATCTTAATACCCATTCCCTGTCTTTATCATCCACAAGTTCAAGACTTGTTGTCTGCTGACCTCCTCCCATCTGTACGATCCGGAAATTTGTTTTCCTTATGTCGAATACCGGCATTGTGACGGGTGTTCCCCACTCGCTTCTATAATTTGAACCAAAAAATATTTTCTCCAGCAAAGAGGGTGAACTATATTTTTCAGAAGCGGGCACGGTGATAAATCCCTGGTTGGGTGGAGGCAAAGGCCTATGCTGGAAGATCCTTAGCGTTGCAAGCATGAAAATAAAAATCCAGCGCATTCTTATGTGCAATCGAAATTAATGCCATTGTTTGCCCGTAGTTGATGTTCAACAAGCAGATCTTCTCATCATGTTGAGCTTGCTTATAATGTATATTTATGTTTCAGACCCGATAAAAATGAAGTCTTATTTTACTGTTATGTTACTGGTTTCTTTTTCATCTTACGGACAAACTATTACATTTCGGGAAATAAAATTCACACCGAATTCCCGTTATTATAAGACAACAGAGAAAACTATTATCTATCCTATCGTGGTCACCAGCAATAAAAGAGTTGATAGTTTAATAAATTTTCAAATTAAAAACGAGCTATTTAGTCCTGATGATGAAAAACAAAGTATAAATAAAACTTTGGTTGAGAATATTAATGATGGGTTAATTAATCTTTCTTATGAAGTTACCTATAAGAAAAATGGATTACTTTCCTTCAGTATCTTTTCGGAAGGATGCGGAGCTTATTGCTCGTCCTGGAGAACCTATTTTAATTTTGATCTGAAAACAGGAAAAAAATTATCGATAACTGATCTTATAATTGAAAATAAACTCGACAGCTTTTATAATATAGTTTTTGCAGATAAAGTAAAATATTTAAGAGTATACAAGGAAGAGGAACTAAGTATGCTCAAGCAAGGAGATGTTGATTCAACTACTTATGATTGGGCATTAGAACAAGTCGATAGCAATTGCATTAAAGATGTTAAACTGGAAGATTTTTCATTTTCAAGCGTTAGCCTGGAGATCAAAGACACCTGCGAATTCCCTCATGCCATAAGATCACAACAACCCACCTTTGAATTAAAATATACGTACACCTCCCTGTCTGCTTTTCTGACACCACGATTTAAAAAGATCTTTTTAAAATAACAAAGAAGGATGAAGCCACTTCAACTTCTCATCTATTGCTATTTTTCTGCCAACAATGCTTTTTTTATAGCCTGCAACTCTTCAATTTTTTCCTTACTCACCTTTGGATATTCCAATTTCATTTCGTCGAGTGCATGAAGAATGGCGGATGCAATTACAATACGGGCATACGATTTATTGTCTGCAGGAACCACATACCAGGGTGACTTTTCCGTTGACGTATTTTTGATCATGTCTTCGTAAGCATTCATATAGTCCCTCCAGTAACCCCGCTCACGGACATCTGCCGTACTAAATTTCCAGTTCTTATCGGGGTTGTCAACACGTTCAATAAAACGCTTTTTCTGTTCATCTTTTGAAACGTGCAGGAAAAATTTGATAACGACCGTTCCGTTTCGTGCCAGGTATTCTTCAAAATTGCGAATGTCTTTAAAACGTTCTTTCCAGATATTTTTGCTAACCAGTTTTTTTGGCAGCTTTTGCCCTTCCAATATCTGTTGATGAACGCGGACCACTAATACTTCTTCATAATATGAACGATTAAAAATTCCAATGCGTCCACGTTCTGGTAAATGTTTCTGGCAACGCCACATAAAATCATGATCCATATCTTCGGCACTCGGCGCTTTGAAGGAGAATACCTGGCAACCCTGCGGATTGACGCCTGACATTACATGTTTGATCGCACCATCTTTACCCGCTGCATCCATTGCCTGGAAGATCAGCAATAATGACCACTTATCCTGTGCATACAAAATATCCTGCATGTCTGCCAATGCGTCAACACCTGATTCCAATGTTTTTCTAACAAGCGGCTTATCTTCCGGCCCCAAATCAAAGTTGACATTTGTCTTATAATCTTCCAGCCGGAACTTATCGCCATCACCAACACAATACTGTTCCGAAAATTTTTTGGCCTGCTCAATCAATTCTTTTTTACTAAGAATAGTTATATCCTTAGCGTTTGATTTGTTTTGCTTCTCCTTTGCCATAAATCTAGCTTTTCCAATTATCGATGAAGAGATTATAAGACTTCTAAATTTAAACCAATTATTATTCAAAAAATACTTCGCTCTGGTTCCACTCAGAATAGTGTGACCCATTTTTAAAGAAATGTTTATTTAGAAACACCATTTTACCAGTAGCGTTCGCAACAGAGTTAATAACTCATGCCGGGTCCTATCAAATCTTATAAAAACTAAGGCAACTATATGCAATTGGGACAAACGAGGTAATCAGAGCTTTACCTTTTCTAATTTATAGTACGTGCGGTATCTGTTAATAGCGTTATCAAAATTTTTTTGAGCATCCCCTTTAGCTTTATAAATATTCACGTCGCTGGTACATCCACTTGTAGTTTGACAACGACTATCTGCCAACTCCCCCCATTTAGATGCAATAGCACCAGATTGAAGAAGCGTACATGTGGTGTCTTTTACCTCTGTATAAAGCAAAACCAATGTGGAATCTGCCTTCATTGGCCTGGAAATACAGAAATAAAAACATCTTTCCTCATTGCTTGACGACACTGTTGAGCCACTACACAGTATAAATACAGCGGCTATGAATAAAAATAGTTTCATATAATTATTTTTTGTTTTTCTTTTGTAAGTGTAAAGGTATTTCTATTCTACAAATTCATTCAGTAATCAGATCCTGTGGCACGATTTATATACCGGGTTTATGTTGTTGAACTTTCAAAGCGGGTGTTTACCGAAAACTGGCGATTCAGAGCGGCCAATCCTCAATTTAACGGGGTGTTGGAATGTTTATATGTTGGAATGACAAGCAAGACCCCAATCGAAAGATTCAGGCAGCATAAGACCGGGTACATAAACACTAAAGGTCATAAACTATCGGCCTATATCGTTCAGAAATATGGATCATATTTGCGTCCCAGCCTTTATGATCATATCAATTTGGAGCCAATGACCCGGCCACAAGCTCTTTTAGCAGAAGAAAAACTTGCATGGGATCTGCGAAGACAAGGATATGCAGTTTGGTTTAATTAAAAGATCTTGGGGGCAACTTTAAGTGTAGCAACAAACCATATTGAAAGGACATCCTTCTATCTTAATTCAAAATCCCAGATCGGTTTTACTCCGAGTAAATGTTCAACAAAATAGTTCCACCTCTTTTTTGTAAAGTAATCATTAAATACACCCGTATAACCATGCCGCTGGCTTGGGAAAATAAGCATATCAAATTCCTTATTTGCTCTTACTAATGCCTCAGCTAATTTAAAAGTTGCAGAAGGATTTACATTTTCATCAATACCGCCATGGGTAATGAGTAGTTTTCCTTTTAAGTTACCGGCCATTGTTATGTTTGACACGAGATGATAAGTTGAATCTACAGGCCAGCCCATATACATTTCCGGCCACCAATCTTTTTCCATTCTGAAATCATGATCAGCAGAGCTTGCAACAGCTACTTTATAAAAATCAGGAAACTCAAGTACAGCATGCCCCGCATCAAAACCGCCGGCGGAATGTCCAAAGATCCCTACCCTGTTTATATCGATCCATGAATATTTTTTCGCCAATTCCTTTATTGCAATTATATGATCAACGAGATTCTTGCCCATGTTTTTGTATGACATATTATGAAATGCTTTTGAACGGTTGGCGGTACCCATCCCATCGATCGCAACTACAATAAACCCAAGCTCAGCAAGTGATTGGTTACCCCGGTTGATCGCCGCAGCAAAGGTTCTTGGGAACATGTATGTATGCGGACCAGTATAAGATTGATCAATGACCGGGTATTTCTTTTGCGGGTCGAAATTAGTAGGCTTCCAGATAGCACCGTATATTATAGTACTGTCATCTCTTGCAGTAGCCGTAAATGTTTCCGGATATTTATACCCAAGTGCAAGCAATCCCTCTATATCCGCTTTTGCCAGTTCCCTTAAAATTTTTCCGGTTGCTGTTTCTCTTAGCAATGTTCTTGTTGGCTGATCAGGCGCAGATATATTATCAATAAAATATTTTCCATCAGGAGAAACAGTTATGTCATGATTGGCATTTTCAGGGGTAAGTAATGCAAAACCTTTTCCATCCATTCCGGTTTTATATAAATGCTGATAGTATGGATTACGGCCGTTCTCTTTTCCTGAAGCTGTGAAGAAAATTGTTTTTGTTTTTTCATCAAGTAAGAAGTTATTGATATAGTAAGCACCCCTTGTTAAGGAGGTAAGTGATCTTGTTTTAAGCTCCAATGTATACAACTGGCGCCAGCCATCTTTTTCGGACAAGAGAATGATCTTGCCAGGTTTTTCAAATATTTCGGAAGAATAGCCATCAATATTTGTTTTGCTTGTTTCACTATAAAGTAATTCATTGGTTTTTTTATTTAGATCAAGTCGGTAAAGATCGGTTTGCTGATAACCCCTCACCTGGTTCTCACAATAAATGATCCCTGGTTCTTTGGACCATTCGAACGATGCCTGGTTAACATTCCTGAATTCACTTAGTATGTTTTCCTCACCTGTTTCTGTGTTAAATATCACGGGGGTCATGTAAACCATATCTGTATCACCCGGTGAGCCACGGTAATAAGAAAGCAGCCTGGCCCTGTACAAAGTATCAACGCTCCAATCGAGCAGGTACATTTTTTGTCCCTTACGCAGGTCGCAAATAAAAGTTTGTATCCATCTTGAATCAGGCGACCAGCTTATATTAAAATGTTTTGGTCTTTCACCGTTTTCACCTTCGATTATTTCACCCCAGCCATACCAACTCGCATATTCATAATTTTTAAACCCGGCTTTACTTAATTGTTTTACCTGCCCGGTTGATGCTGATTTTATATAAAGGTTATAATTCTCAGAATAAGCGATCCATTTCCCGTCAGGCGATATTGACTCCATCTCATTCTCCGCATCAGTTTGTGACAACTGGTAAGTAGTGAGATCAAGTTTGTAACCCTTTCCTCCGGCACTAAATGAAATGGTGTTTTTATCAATATACCTTGCCGTATTAAAAGGGAGGTTGTTTGATCTAACTTGAGTTTTTAATGAATCGGTAAGCAATTTTGCGAGACGTTCATGATCGAACAAAAGTTCTGGTTGCATTTTCTTCAGATCTATCTTATTGAATTGCTTGCCTTCTTTACCTTGAGTAACGAATAAAAAACCCGTACTATCAGCTGCCCAGGCCGACTGCACATTTATATTGAACATTTTTTTACCATTAAGATTTTGCGGCAGAAAGCTTACTGCTCTTGCATAATCACTTTTTGTGATCGATTGTGATGTGGAGGTATAAGCGAAAAGAATAAGGAGGATAAAAGAAATGACCTTCTTCATGCAGTTAAGTTTTAGTAGTATAAATATACTTATAGAAATGTCTACTTGATCGCTTATAGAAACGGGGTGTAAGCTGTTTTGTCGTTTCTTCCTGTGTTTTCGCAGTTGTTCGTTTACGATATCCTGTTGTTTATTGACATCTGCATTGGACTTATTTATATATGAAATATTCTTGTGAAAAGATCTGCGATAGACTGACGGTAAAAAATAAGTATATGAAAAAACTCATACAATTCGGGGAAAATATAGAAGGATATAACATCCGGGTTTTAAATGAAAGAGAAATAAGAGCAGCAGCCGGCATATTATTTTTAGCAACGTTCATCTCTTTAATGTTCATCTTATTTAAAAATAATTTTTTACCCATCAAGTATGTTTTAACTGCGTTCCTTGCTGATTTCATCATCCGTGTTTTTATTAATCCCAGGTTTTCTCCTACGTTAATAATCGGCCGTTTGATAGTAAGTAACCAGGCACCTGAATATGTTGGAGCACAACAAAAGAAATTTGCATGGACAATTGGTGTGATCCTATCAGCTACCATGTTTATTTTTATGGTGATCATTAACTCCTATAGTCCCGTTACAGGGATCATTTGTTTCATCTGCCTGCTATTCCTGTTCTTTGAATCTGCTTTTGGTATTTGTTTGGGGTGCAAATTTTATCCACTGTTCTTTAAAGAAAAAGCACAACGTTGTCCCGGGGAGGCTTGTGATACCAGGTCAAAACAAGATATTCAAAGAATTTCCGGGACCCAGCTACTAATTGTGTTTTCATTTGCTACACTTATTTTTATCACTGCCTGGTTCTTTAATCATCAGTTCAGTAAGCAGCCTTATGATCTGTTTGGAATTTTTGGTTCTTCAAAATAAGAGATTTGCTTCCCTATTTTCTATCAATCATCATAACCGTCGTATCACATCGACAAATATTTGTTTCCGTGTTCGGAAGCCGATCGTTTTATAAAGCTCAATGGCATTACTATTATTTGATAACACATGCAGAAAAGGAGTAAAAGAATTATCCAGTATTATTTTCATTACATGCAGCATCAATGTTTTTGCATAACCCATACCACGAAAATCGGGATGTGTACAAACAGCACTCACTTCCATATATGGTTTCGGATGCATGCGTTGTCCTGCCATGGCCGCCAGGCGGTGTTCGATAAAAATGCCGAAATAATTTTTGAACCTGATGGTTTGTTGTAAAAAAGGACCGGGTCTTGTGAGAGCAGTTAATTCAATCATTTGGGGAACATGTTCTTCTGATAAAGGAGCTATTAATGGACTATTCTTTGTACCGAATGAATTCACGGTGTGTTCATATACCATTTGGGTTACATCCATTGGCTGAAGCAGTTTCCACCTGCGGTCGTCATGTTTCATTTTATTTAATGATGAAATAGCCACACGTTGATTTGACGGAATAAACTCATACAATTTTCTAAGATTAATATCATTGAAGTCTTTCATCCCGGCAAACGGAGCAATCTCCGGCAAATAACAACCAACATCCCCTTTAATAATAGCAATATCATTATTACCTGTGGTAATAGCATTCCAGATCATATTATCCAGGATGTGACCCATTCTCTTGCTGGTTTTTCCATCTGCAACTTACTACTAAAACTTTTTCAATCAGGTTTCCCTAAAAAACTTATCGTGACCCTGAGTTTGTAAGTCAGCGTCAGTTGTAGTTCAGCTGGTAAAATATCTCAACCGTATCGCTTAACTTTAATTCTTAAGCAGTCGTTATGAAGCATGGCAAACATAACAGGAGAAAGTTTTTGGGAAAAATTTCAGCGGGTGCTGCCGGAAGTTTTTTAGTCAGTACTGGCTCCCCTTTCACTGCAAATGCTGGAACAAAATCATTGCTTGCAGGCGAGGAGACAAACAACGAATACCTGTTTACTGAAGGCCTTGTTTATTTAAATACCGGAACATTGGGCCCTTGTCGCAGAGAAACAATAGAAGAAACAAAAAAAGTATGGGAAGAATTGGAATCATTACCCTTAAAATATTATGGCAGGTGGGGCGCAGAGTCATTAGCCGAAAAAACAAGGACAATCGCCGCAAAGTTTCTCGGTTGCGATTTGAATGAAATGCTCATCACTAATAGTACGACCAACGGAATGAATGCAGTTGCACAAGGGTTACGATTAAAGGCCGGAGACCGCATCCTTACGACAGACCAGGAACATGGCGGAGGTACACTATGCTGGAATTATATTGCCAAATATTATGGAGTCATAATAGACACAATAACTATTCCGCCGCGTGAAAATAATGCTGATGCCATATTGAACACTATTAACAAGAACATTAAAAATGAAACCCGGCTCATTAGTGTAAGTCATATTTTCTCATCTACCGGGCTCAGAATGCCTGTTGCTGAAATTTCTTCATTGGCAAGATCAAAGAATATTTTATGTATTGTGGATGGTGCACAAGCAGCGGGAGCAATCAAAGTAAATTTAAAAGAATTGGGTTGTCATGCATATGCCACGAGTGGACACAAATGGCTGATGGGACCAAAAGGAACTGGTCTGTTGTATTTGTCAAAAGAAGTACAGGATATAATTCGTCCAATGCAGTTTGAAGAATCTTACAATACATACAATAACGGTAACGGCGTGGTAAACTCGGCAGGTATTTTAGGGTTAGGTAAAGCCATTGAATATCTTGAATTTGTTGGTATCACTAAAATTGAAAATCATAATTTGTCGCTGCGAAATAGATTGTATGAAAAGATATCAGGTATAAATAATTTAAAAATTGTAAGCCCTGTTCCCGGATCGTCCCTGGCCTCTCCTATGCTTGCCTGCATGATACCCGAAACAAGTGAAAGAACATCATTTGCAGAAATGCTTTTGGATAAATATAAACTAAGTATACGCCCAACTCATAAACAATGGTTTAATGGCATTCGTTTCTCTTGTCATCTTTTCAATACAGAAAAAGAAATTGATTTTGCTGCTGATGTTCTTAATAAGGAATTAAGGAAATGATCTTTCAATTAAAAAGCCGTCCCGAAAAATCGAGACGGCGGCGATGTTTACTTTCAGTCAGCAAAATTTGCTGCTTCATATTTCCATGACTATAATTTCAAACTCAATAACCCGGGTTTTGCACCATCAAATTGTTTGCCTGCATTTCAATCTCAGGAATCGGAATTACAAACCTGAAATTATTAGCAGCCAGGGTGGCACCCGTTGAGGTTGGGGCATCCGTTCCTATGCGCTGAACAGGCAACCCTCTCCTTTTAAGATCCCAAAACCTGTGACCCTCAAAAGCAAGTTCTTTAAACCTTTCTAATATTATTGCATCGATCGCTTCAGCCTTGGAAGAAAATGTCACCGGTACATAGTTATTAATGCGTGCTGCTCTTAGATCATTAATATCAGATTCAGCACTATTAGCGCCTGTGAAGTTTCCTGATTCGGCTCTTGCCTCAGCACGTATTAAATACATCTCTGCTGTTCTGAATACTTTGGCATCGGCTACGTTTTCACCTGCGGTGCCATAGGCTGTTCCTGCATATTTGGTGATCAATCGTGGTTGCCTGTTAGCTGCCGTAAGCAATGGTTCGGTTTTCATGTAAGAAGAGAACCGGATATCATTTACCTGGTCATAGCTATCCCACAATTTAGATGAAGGGATCCAAAATACGGTCCCAATAGTCGTTGCATTTGCAGATATGTTACGATAAATAGAACCCGCTTTGGTTTGCGCTGTCCCCTGGAGATAAGGGTTATTCGTTGGTGATCTTTTTAACCTGAATGCTACTTCATTCGTATTTGCATCTGTCCAGATCCCATTAAAAGAAGCTCTTGGTGAAAGAGGGATCGCATTGATGTATTCAGTGCTATAAGTGATCGCATTCGTCCAATCTTTTTTATACAAAGCGATCCTTGCCTGCAAACCAGTGGCAGCAAGCCTTGTTGCCCTGTTGATATCTGTAAGATTATTTGGCAGCAACGGTTTTGCTTCGTTAAGATCCGCTTCCAATTTTTGAAAAAAAGTAGCCATATTATCTCTTGCGATAGAACCTAAAGATGGAGTGACCACATAGGGCATCGCCAGTCCGTTAGGTTCATAATTTCCACCATAATATCTGAATAATTCAAAGTGAGAAAAAGCCCTGATAAAAAGTGCTTCCGCTTTAAGCCTCAACTTTAATACATTGTCACCAGGTCGTGTGGAATCGGCTACAGGAAGAGCAGCCAGTACCCTATTCACTCTATCAATGATTGGATAGTAAGATCCAATAGCTGTATAATTATCCCTGATCACAATATCGGCCGCACCATACTGCCACTCATGAGTGGTAATAGAATTATAAAACTCTCCGGAAGTTTTTAATTCATCAGATAATTCACCATTCATCAAAATTCCCATTTCTATTTGCATACCAGCATAGGCGCCGACAATTGCACTTTCATTATTCTCGACGGTCTTCAATGCTTTACTGGCGTCGATAAAATCAGTTTCCTGGATCTCAGTCAGCTTTTTACAGGAGAACATTGTAATTATTAAAAACGCTGCGAGAAAATATCTGTATGCCGTGTTCATCATGATTAGTTTTAGTTAGTTAATACAAACATTAAAAGTTGATGTCTATGCCTGCTACAAACATTTTAGGATTCGGATATTCGTTCAGGCTGATATTATTATTATCCTCCGGATCCGGTCCGCGCCATGGACTCCACAGTGCAAGGTTTTGTCCTTGTACGTAGAATCGAGCTGACCTGATAATGCGTGTGCCTTTTATAGTGACCTCTGGTATTTGGTAGGCCACCATTAAATTTCTAAAACGAAGGAATTTTGCATCCTGCAAATCGGCAGAGGTAAAGTCACGATCATAAAGTGAACTTTGATAATAGGCATTATCACCAGGTTGGCGCCACTGCTCTGTCAAAAGTCTTTTTGACTGGTTTACCGCAGCCGTGTAAGCTGGTGTTCCTCTCGTGACCCAACTTTCAATATTATTGTTTCTTACAACATCGAACTGGTAAGAGAAGAGTGATGTAAATGTTAGATTATGAAAACGGATTTCGAGATTGAGACCACCGATATGCTTTGGCATAAAGGTGCCGAATTTTGCAAACTTACCTGCCTGGCCGATATCTGTTGTTGACTTACCATCAGCGGTTTCATACACTGGCCTACCTGTTTGTGCATCGGCGCCTAAATAATGCTCATCATAATGAGAGCCATACGATAATCCTTCTTTAATTAAAAAAGTACCTGTAACATACTCATCCACTAAACCCAGGTCCACGATCCTATTTTCGTTAATGGCGTGATTCCAACTAAGAGTAAGACCCAGGTCTTTTTTCTGAATGAAATCAACACTTGTCACAAACTCGATTCCCTTATTAGTCATTACCCCGGCATTAATTGTGGCCGTTGTAAAGCCGCTTTCACGGGGAAGTGGCTGACTTACGAAAAGATCAATTGTTTTATTTTTATAAAGATCTACAGTGAATCTTGCACGATTTTTCCAGACACCAAAATCAACTCCAATATTTGATTTCTGAATTGTCTCGATCTTTAGCTCTGGGTTACCCGGTGTAGTTGGTACTTGGCCAGGAATTGTTGAACCTGCATAAGCATTTGTTCCATAAGCCGGAACTTGCGGACTCAAATAATTCGTAACGGTTGTGATCGTACTTGTGTTTAGCGTTCCATATGTGCCGGTAGGGATACTTCCTATATTGGGCACTGATCCATAAGACAACCTTACTTTTAGATCAGATAACCAATTTTGCCGGTTTATAAAATCTTCTGAAATGGCATTCCAGACAAAGCCAACGGACCATGTTGTTATTTCTTTATTGTCGGGATTCATGATCCTTGAAGTACCATCTCTTCTAACCGTTCCATTAATTGTGTACTTATTGTCATAAGAGTATCTGCCGGTTCCAAAAAATGACCTGATCCCATATCCTGATTTTGCACTGGACGAGGTCTGCGGATAAGTAGTTTGTCCAGCTGCTACAGGAAGCGCACCTGCACCCTGGCCAGTCATCGGGAGACGTGGATCAAGGTTAAAGAGTGTAAAGCCCAGTGCTTTTTGCCAGGCCCTGATCGCTTCAAAATATCCTCCTACTTCAAGATCATGTACACCACCAAATCTTTTTGCATAAACAACACTGGAAGTATTTATAAGCTGGCTTGTTATTCTGTATGCTTCTATATCATATCCTTTTTGAAAAGTTTGCAGGCTTCCGATATAAGAATCCGGTTTTATCCATCGCTGATACCTGTCATCATTAACATCTACACCAAAAACATTTTTAATAGTCAGCGATGGCAGTAGTCTGTACATTAATGTAAGACCGCCGTTGATCTTGATCTGTGTTTGTGTCCATGTAGAATTTTGAACTCCCTCAATAGCGGTCCCGATCGTTTTCTGACTTAAGCCCGTACTTGCTCCGAAATTTGGTGTACCATCGGCTTTATAGGGATATTCATAGGGTTTTGCTCTCCATGACATTTGAAAAGTATTTCTTGTACTGTTCCCATACCATTCACCTTCCGATTGATCGATCTGTGACCACCCTGCAGCAGCATTAAGCTGAACAGTTAATTTGTCGGCAGTATGATCTATATTGAATCGTGTTGTGTATCGCTTCAAATAGGCACGCATATCTGTTCCTTCCTGGTCGAAGTAACTTCCTGACAGATAAAAATTGGTTTTTTCAGCTCCGCCACTCAGGTTAAGCTCGTGCAATTGCGAGAAACCCTGCCTGTAAAAAATATCCATGGTATTGGTATTGATATTTCTCATACTGTCGAGAATAAAATCATACCTGGCTTGTGATGCACCAAAAGGATTACCCGCAGGTGACGTGGCTGGTAAACCTGCATAGACAGGATTGGTTTTTCCATATGTCCAACCAGGTGTACCCGTTGCCTTGATCCTTTCTTCATAACTAAGGATCTCACTGCCATTCATCATGTCAAAGTTGGTAGGAGAAGGTTTCTGCGTAAATCCGAGTTGAGTTCGGTATTGAATACTTGTCGCGCCTTTCTTTCCTTTTTTAGTTGTGATCACGATAACACCTGTACCGGCACGTGATCCATATAGCGATGCAGCGCTTGCATCTTTCAAAACAGTGATCGATTCAAAATCATTTGGATTAAGAGTTTGAAATGATCCCGCTGCCAGCGGTACACCGTCAACAACATATAATGGCTGAGCAAATGCTGCAGTCACCGATTGCACACCACGGATCCAAACCTGCGCATTGGCTCCCGGCTGTCCTGAACCTGAATTTATTTGCAGGCCTGCCGCTCTTCCCTGTAATGCCTGGTCAAAAGATCCGACAGGTACTGTTTCAATAAGCTTTCCATCTATTTTTGAAGCCGAACCTGTAAACTTGGATTTTGATTCACGGGTATATCCTGTTACAATTACTTCAGTAAGACTTTTATCTTCAGTAGCAAGTGTTATTTGCAAATTCGATTCGTTTCCTAATTCACGGGAAAATGTTGTATAACCAACATAGCTAAACGAAAGTCTTTTGACGGAGGGTCCCACTGTGAGAGAAAACTCACCAAGAGGGTTTGTTGTAGTTCCTGCCTGACCTGAGGAAATTGTGACTCCCGCAAGCGGGTTTCCTTTATCATCTGTTACCTTACCTGTAATAGTACGGTTTTGTGCTAACGCATACAGGAACAGCGGAAGCAGTGCAATGAGAAGAATAATCTTTTTCATCAGCAAAAATTTTGGTTAAAGAATGAAAAATGAAATCTGAAAACGTAATCGGACGTCTGAAATGACAGCACTAATTAGAAAAATGCTGTTATATAATTCGTGGAAAGAATCTGAAGCATGAAAATAATCGGTTAGAAACGCAGAATTAAAACCTGAACATATAACCACCCGGGCATTTCAGGAATAATATAGGAGATCAGAGCCGTCATCGCAATAAAATAAAAAATATTCGATCGTTATCAAGAGGTTCAACGATCAGGAAGGTGATGTAAAATTTTTATCATCTGCAGAGGGGCCGTAGATAGACGGAACGTCAATATTATTTAATCTCATATAAACTGTCAGTTGCCCACGATGATGCACCCAGTGATTGAGAGTACTGCCAATATCATTGATTTTTTTTGACGTGTATAACACCTGGCCATTTGCCTTTAATGTGAAATTACTTTCCAATGCTTCATCAGTTACTGCTTGTAAAGCCGCTCTTGCCACGTTCATATTTACTTCAAAATGTGCAACCAGCTCTTTAGTAGTTTTTGGAGATGCGTGTTTGAATGTAACGAAGTCGATCTCGCCATCTGTTACCATATGTTTTATCCAAAGAGGTATCTCGGCAACCAATAAAACAAGATAGCCTAACGACATTGATTTAGGATGAGGTTTGTATTCGAAAAGTGTTTCCGGTATTCGTTCAAGACAGGCATGTGTTGCCCTGTATTCTGCATTCAACTCATGAAGAAAAGCTTCTGTTCGAACGGTACTCATACAAATTGTTTTTACAAATTTAAGTGTTGCTCATTTAAGCCATAAAAGGTGGTCTCCGTAAACTTATGCCGCCTGGTCCTAACTATATTCTGCCATTTTCCTACCTTCAAGTATCAATCATTAAACTATTTTTTATGCCAAACAAAAACTCAACACTGACTTATCGTTGGTTCCAGGAAGTTTGGAACAACGGCCACAGAGCTGCGATCGATGAACTGCTGGATGATAATGCGGTCGTGCATGGGATTGAAGGTATCAATACACCCGGACCGGAAGGATTTAAAGTTTTTTATGACAGTTTCAAACAGCAATTCCCACAGGTGCATGTTGAAGTGGAAGACACCGTTTGCGAAGGAGGTTATGAAACATCCCGTTGCACCGTTACGGCAACGAATGCAAACAATCAAACTGCGACTTTTTCCGGCATGACGTTTATTAAAGTAAGGGATGACAAGATTATTGAAGCATGGAATAATTTTGATTTTCTTTCAATGTATCAGCAACTTGGTTTTAAGATTGCTTCCCCAGAAGAGATGACAGCCTGATGTTTAAAAAATATCCGATTGGTTTGGGGACCTGACAAACGACCAGCTCCAAATCATAAAAAAAATGCTTCGAACAATCGGTAGAAAATATCTGCATGTGCCGATACAATCGCAATGCACACGGCTGTTTATTGCGGGTCTATGGCTTTTTAAACTCTTTAAATTTTTCGTTTATATAAAGTAACATTTTTTCCCTGTCGTTTTTTCTGCAAAATGTATAAGAAGGACGATAAAGAGCCATAAACCGTGATAAGGAATCCCCACGCAAACCAGTAACTCTTGCAACCCACTCCACAGGGAAACACCGATCAACATAGTTTTCTTCTTCTTGCCTGATAAGCCGTTTTTTTAATTGTCGTTTCTGTTTGGCTTGATAAGAAAAATAGCTAAACGGGCTCAATGATATTCCAAGTCCATTCGAAGGTGTGTTGCGGCCAGTAATGCCGGGTTGTCTTTCATAAATATGACTATAATAATTTCGCCGTGCCAGCGAATCTGCCTGGTAACTGCTGGTCACAGTTACATTTTTCAAGGTAACGATCTGCTTATACAATGTCACATCATATTGTACCAGCAACATATGGTAAACAACTGTTACTGTATCGGGTTTGAACCCTGTGATAGAAAACACAAGCCGCTCCCCTTCTGCTGCAGCAATTGCATAATAACCATCTATACCTGACCGGGCAGACTGTTTTGTATTGAGATTATAAACATTTACTGCCACAATTGCTGAATCAGTTCCGGCCTCATATATTTTCCCTTTGACCATAGGTTGGGCACCAACCTGGCTGCAAATGCAGAGTGAGAGAAAAGCAATAACAATTGACCGGATGATCATTGTTAAAAATATGAAGCAACGACTTACGCTTTTTTATACAGGAAGCAAATGTTTGTTAAATCAATTTCAATTAGTGAGGTATCTGCTAGTGCTGACAACAATCTCTTGTTTGCGCACAAGGAGACTATCTAAGTTCATTGCAAAAATTAGATGATCGAAATAAAGATTTTAGATTTTATGATTATTAAGTTTCTATTACCTTATTGTTAAGTTCAAATTTCTTCTTACTTTACAAATGAGAAATTTAAGTAAGCTTTTTTTCCGATCATATACCTAACCAGTTCCTACCCTTGTCTACTACTGCAACTTTTTTTATTAACTGCACAAACTAACGATTATGAGAAAGATCTTTTGCCTCTCTCTGTTAATGCTATTGCTATATGCTACCTCCCATTCCCAGGATAATGTTGTAAGCGGGAAAGTTACAGGTGTTGACAAAACACCCTTGCAAGGTGTTACTGTATCTGTTGCCGGCACAAAAACACAAACGATCACAAATGCAGATGGAACCTACTTCATCAATGTACCCGACAGTGCCACTGAATTGACCTTTAGTTATGTCAATGCAAAATCAATTACAGAAAAGATCAACGGAAGAAAAGTAATTGATGTACAAATGCTCACTGAAAGTGTACAACTGGGTGAAGTTGTTGTAGTGGGTTATGGTACGCAAAAGAAAGCAAACCTGACGGGTGCGGTCGACCAGGTAACGTCAGAAGTTCTTGAGAACCGATCTCTGCCAAATCTTACACAAGGATTACAAGGGGTGTTACCCAACCTTAATATCAGGATGCTTGATGGAAAACCAAACCAGGCACCGAGATTTAATATTAGGGGAACAACTTCAATAGGCCAGGGTGGTAATGCATTAGTATTAATTGATGGCGTAGAAGGA
>DASUTO010000137.1:0-6411 GCA_036374555.1 Chitinophagaceae bacterium | reverse complement strand
GTATGTCTTCAGCCCTTATACCAAGACTTCTCAATGCAGCCTGGTTTGCTGTAATAAATTTCGAGTCAAGGCCCTCGTGAACATAAGCAATCGGCGCTTCCTCAAAAAGATCACGATAACGTTTTTCACTCTCTTTTAGTTGGATCTGTAGTTTAATGTTTGCATTTTCTAATGTTTCTTTTAGTTTTTGCTCGGCTTTTAGCCTGTCGATTTCTGAACCCGCCCGAGCCGCAAAGATTTTTAAGATAGAAGTTTGATTATGGCTTTCATTCATTGGTTTATCGTCCAATGCAGCAATATGTCCAAGGATCTCACCTTTGTTGGCAGGGCTATAAATTGGAACAGCTACATATGATTGTAATCCTTTTTCCTTTGGAAACATTTTTTCCAGCTCATTTGCACAGAAATAATCTTTTCCGGCCATCACTATTTCACAGGGTGTTCCTTTCAAATCATATTCGACATTTTCGATTGGGATGGCGTTTTCGACATAAGCAATGGTCCTTAACCTGGTTTTCTCCTCATTAGCACATTCTGATACCAAAGAATATTTTACCCCAAGAGTAAGAGTGATAAATTTTGCCAATTCTTTAAAATAATCTTGTCCAACATATCCTGATGTTGCTTCAGAAACCGATAATAACAACTCTTCTTCTAATTTTCGTTTACGTATATCTCTTACCACGCTGCACGAAAATTCCATTCCATCAAAATCAATGTAGTTATTGGTTATTTCAACATCATATGTATGGCCGCTTTTATGCTTATGTTTCGTTTCAATCGTTATCTTCTTTTGTTTCTTCACCAATTCCCAATGACGGGGCCAATTAGCTACCACTTCCGTTGGATTCAGATCAAAGACAGTCATTTTTAATAATTCATCTCTTGAATAACCTGATGTTTTGGAAGCCGAATCATTGACACGAATGATCCTACCCCTATCATTGATCCAGTAAATATCCTCGTGCAGATTTTGCAATGTGAATTGGTATAACTCTATTTCATTTAGTTTTCGCTGAAGCTCTGAATTCTTTTTTTCCATTTCACTCTCTGTTTTGATCCGTAAAAGCTCGGCGCCAATGCGTGAAGCAAATATTTTTAAAACGGCTGTTTGATTTTTGTCTTCACCAACCGGTGTAGAGTTTGTAACTGCGATATGTCCCAGAATTTCGCCATTTACCGGGCTTATGATCGGCGCACCCACATATGCTTCTATTCCTTTAGCGGCAGGAAAAAGATCTTGAGCGCCTCTCGGTATAAAATAGGGTTGCCCGGTCATCATCATGCTGCACCCTGATTCATTGGTGTTGTATTCAATATTATCCAGAATCTTTTCTCCCTTTACAAAGGCAACAGTACGAAGCCTGCTTTTATCTTCATTGGCACATTCGGTTACAAAACAATATTCCATCCCAAGAATTTCGGCCACTTTTTTAGTAAGCTCGAGAAGAAAATCCTTACCTGTAAGCCCATAAGTAGATTCGGAAACTTTACGAAGCAATTCTTCTGCAAAACCTTTATTGGAAGCTGTAATTGACATAGTGACCAGGCGTAGATAAATGCTGGTTAAAGTTACATAATTGAAGATAAAAGTAATGTCAGCGTGTATGGCTATTGTCAGCGGATTGACTATTTATCATTTAAAGCCAATCGTCAATCTCATTTCCAGTTATGAGGTTATCTGTAAATAAAAAGGCAACCTTTAAGATTGCCTTCGTGCCCGAGACTGGAATCGAACCAGCACATCCTTGCGGACGGCAGATTTTGAGTCTGCTGCGTCTACCAATTCCGCCACCCGGGCCGGGGGCTGCAATATTACGACATCCCGTTTAATTGCTGCTGAATACGCTGAAGATATTTTTTCTTGTAATAATATTCTTTTACCTGCAGCAATTCTTTTTCGGTAGTAACACCGTCCTTGTAATGCTCCACAGTTTCTTTAACAGGTTCATAAATCTCAGATTGTAAATTATCGATCGCTGATTGCAAACTTAGTTTTAATGCCGGATCGTCTTCAGCATCCATTAATTTTTCATTTATTTCTAACACTTCCATTAAAAAATCAGGTGGCAATTGATACTTTTCTTCTTCTTCGATCAATTCTTTTAGCTGCAATACATATTTTATTGTATCATCAGGACTTTGAAAAGTCTTGAATGCTTTATTCAGATTGGCAGTTATTTCCAATGCCCGGTTCTGTTCCGATGGAGTGGTATTGGCATAAAAATCAGGATGAAATTTTCTGCTGAGCTCAAAAAACTTCTTTGGTAACTCTTTTTTGTCGACTTTCAGCTGAATAGGGATCCCAAATATTTCAAAGTAGTTCATAAATTGTTTGATAGAATTAAGAAACCTGAACCGGCCCTTTGCTTCGCTCCGGATAAACTTGCAACTAAAGCCCGGTCATGGCGATGCTGCTGGGTTAATAATAATTAAATTCGTGACTGGCTAAATAAAAGCTAAAGGTAAAGGTTCAAATTTAGTTTCTTCGGCTACAAATAAAACAATCCAGAATGGATAATGGCAGCGAAATAACTGCGAAAAAGGTCAGTAAAATGAGGCGCATTATTCGCTACACGGTGGCTGTAGCGGCAAGTATCCTGCTGATCGTTGTTTGCATTGTGGGATATAATTTTTATCACTTATCGCCGGACAGGCTTTTTAATGAAAATTACACTGCTTATGAATTAATGACTGCCCGCAGTGAAAATGATAGCATTGCATCAGAAATTGAAAAGACTTATCGTGAAAAAAGATATAGGGAAGTAATAAACATTAATAAGTCTTCGGTGTTATCTGTAAAGGATATTTTTCTTACCGGAATGGCTTATTTGGAAACAAATGATCTTCCAAGAGCGATCAGCTCTTTCCAGGTGGTAATTGCCGATGTGAAGGATAATAATGCCTCTGAGCTGAAAGATGCAGCCGAGTATTATCTGGCGCTGGCTTATTTAAAGAACAATGATTACGACCAGGCTATTGAATTAATGAATACGATCCATGATAACTCATCACATTTATATACAAAGAAATTTAGCGGAAAGTATATCAAAAGGGTTAAGAGACTGAAATGGAGATAAACTCAATCCCGATTAATGGCGATAAAGTCTCTCAAAAAGGAGACTTTATTTTTTGAGCCGAGGTTATATCAAACTATTTATTTCTTAAAGTATTTTGATTTCCAGGTCTACAACAATTGAAGTTAGGGTAGGTACCTGATTTGTGTTTATTGACGTATATAATCGGTATGTTGATATGACCATCAGTGATGCAACCGATACTCTTTGCCAACCGTTATACTTAGTCATTAAATTACTTCCCCTTGGAAGGCTGAACCTCGTTTAGTTGGTCTGGTCTTTTCTTATGAATCAAATCAAAAAAAATTCATTGATCATTCTGTTTATTCATTTAAAACAGAGATGTATATCTTCAATATAAAACGATATGTATATCGTTTTTTCCAATGAAAATTATCGTATCGTGATAAAACTATCGATAGAAAGTAATAACTGCAATGGATTACTTTAATCAAAGAAATAGTTTTTACAAATTTTTATAAAATGCGATGCAACATTATTGTGGAGGCGGGGTTTTTGTTTTTATGCTCACAAATCTGGATCCTGTGCTTACTACTCTTCAGGATCAGGAAAATTTTTCTGAGCAGTTTTTATAACCTTCAAAATACAGACTAAGATGAGCAGGCGATTAATTTGCCTCATTTGCATGAGTGTATCCACGTTGTTTATTTTCTCCTGTAAGCATCCCTACGGTGAGCTATCGGATAATGCGACACAGGTAGGCGATACAACTACTCCATGCGATGCAAGTAAGATCTATTTTCAGCAGCAAGTATTACCAATACTGGTTTCCAACTGCGCTATGAGTGGCTGTCATGATGATGCGACGCATAAAGAAGGTGTGGTGCTCACATCCTATCAAAAAGTAATAGCAACCGCTGAAGTGAGACCGGGTAATCCTGGCAACAGTAAATTATACAAAGTGCTGGTTGATACTGATCCGGGCGATAGAATGCCGGAACCGCCGCAAAACCCATTGACAGCACAGCAGATCCAGATCGTTTACATGTGGATACAGCAAGGAGCCCAAAATCTTGTTTGCGCAAATATGTGTGACAGTTCTTTATTCACTTATAGCGGAGCTATTATGAATTTAGTTCAGAATAAGTGCCAGGGATGCCACAGTGGTACTAACGCACAAGGATCAATTGATCTTAGTACCTATACATTATTAAAAGCAAGAGTTACAGACGGGAAGCTCTGGGGTTCGATCAATCACCAGTCTGGTTTTTCACCAATGCCAATGAATGGAACAAAACTTTCGGACTGCGAGATCACTCAATTTCAAAAATGGATTGCAGCCGGCTCACCCAATAATTAATTTTTATTATGAGAAAACTGAAAGTATTTTTTGTCTTTTGCACTGTTATACTCACCGGATGTTATTATGATAAAGAGGATCTGTTATATCCTCAAACCGGCACTTGTGATACCACGAACAGCACTTACTCTGCTGTGGTTCAACCTGCCCTGCAGACTTATGGTTGTATTGGTTGTCACAGCGGCTCTGCGCCATCGGGTAATATTTTATTAAATACATACGCGAATGTGAAAACCTATGTGCTGAATGGAAAATTTTATGGAAGTATAAATCATAGTGCAGGTTATAGTGCTATGCCACAAGGAGGTAATAAAATGAATGCTTGTGCAGTAAATAAAATAAAAGCCTGGATAGATGCAGGCGCATTAAATAATTAAAAATAGAAAGCTATGAAAAAGAAAAGAGTATTCATCAGTATCATCTTTGTAGCCATTGTTGGCGGAGCATGGTTTGGTTATAGCGAATATAAACGTAAAGTAAAAGACCTTGCTAATGTCACTGCTCATTTTACCATGCAGGCGAATGAACTTATAACCATTTTTGAGAATAATGAAACGGCTGCAAACGCTGAATATCTTGATAAGATAATTGCCGTGAAGGGAAATGTGAAAGCAGTTGAGAGAGATGATCGCGGCTACTTCACAATCGTTCTTGGAGAAACGGGCAGTCTGTCGTCTGTTCGCTGCAGTATGGACTCCTTACATGTAAAAGATGTGGCGGGAGTAAAGGAAGGCCTTCATATAACCGTGAAAGGTGCCTGTACCGGTTTTACTACTGATGAGTTACTTGGTTCTGATGTGATCTTGAATCGTTGTGTGATACAAACTGAAAAGTAATTTTTAACCCAAAATAACAAACCATGAAAAGTTTATTTGTAGTTATCGCAACAAGTCTGATAAGCACATCATCATTGATTGCACAGGATAAATATTTTACAAAAAGCGGAAGAATAAATTTTGTTTCAAAGGCGGCACTGGAAAATATAGATGGTAATAATAAAGCCGTCACCTGTGTTCTCGATACTAAAACAGGCAATGTCCAATTCGCCGTACTGATGAAAGGTTTTGAATTTGAAAAAGCATTGATGCAGGAACATTTTAATGAGAATTACGTAGAAAGCCATAAGTATCCAAAGGCGGAATTCAAAGGCCAGGTAGTCAATAACCCTGAAATAAATTATGCCAAAGATGGAACATACATTGTTAAAGTAAAAGGGATGCTCACAATGCATGGAGAAACAAAAGAAGTAGAAACGGTTGGCAATGTTGTTGTCAAATCCGGCAAGCTTCAGGCCGGTGCTGAATTCAATATTCTTCTTTCAGATTTTAAAATTGAAATACCAAAGTTGGTAAAGGATAATGTTTCCAATACAGTGAAAATAATCGTCGATTGTTCACTGGAGCCGTTGAAGAGCTAAAAAGTCAGGTAAAAAAATAACGCAATGAAAAAAGAAAGTTTCCTGTTGTCAATTATATTGATTTGTTCAGCAATGAACATTCATGCCCAAGATGATCTTTTGAAACTGGTAGAGGATGATAAACCAAAAAGGGAATATGTTGACTATGCATTTAAGTCAAGTCGTGTTATTATGAGTCATAGCCTCGAAATCATACGACCGGGAGTGATGGACATGCGTATACTCCATCGCTTTGGAAATATAAATGGTGGAGCTTATGAATTTTTTGGTTTGGATAATGCAACCATGCGTTTAGGTTTTGATTTTGGATTAATAAAGAACCTGATGATCGGTATCGGGCGCAGTACGAATAGGAAGGAAATTGATGGCTTTTTAAAATATCGATTGATCCATCAGTCAAAAAATGGCGGATTGCCTTTTTCTCTTTTGTTTGTTGCAGGCAGCAGCTTAAACACATTAAAGTTTACGGATTCAACAAGAAAAAATTATTTCTCTTCCCGGATGGGGTTTTATGGACAAACTATCATCGGAAGCAAGATCAGTGAAGGATTTACTTTACAGTTAATGCCAACTATAGTTCATCGCAATCTTGTTCC
>DASUTO010000136.1:0-9797 GCA_036374555.1 Chitinophagaceae bacterium | reverse complement strand
AATTAGAGAGTACTTAAATCAACCCCTTTAAGGCAATTGATCTTATGTTGATTTACTTAAGGCCGCGGCAAAGCATAAATGATTACCTGCTGCTACGCAAAGGCTGATTTTATTTATCCACTCTTTCGAAGTCTTTCCACGCAATTAGATAATGCCCGCAGTTGATGATAGGTGGCTTTCCAGATATGACCTTTTAACGCAGTTTTCTTTTCCGGGCTTTTATCAAGACCTGCTTCGTACCAGTCGCCCCATTCATGATCGATCAAATGAGTTTGAATATACTTCCACATCATTTTAAATTTTTCAAAATACTGCATTCGATCATTGGGAAAATGATCAGCCATCACCAATAATGTATTTAACCCTTCGGCTTGTGCCCACCAGTTTTTACTTTCTTTTATAATGGTAATGTCTTTTTTATTCTTGAAATAATATCCTTCATCATAAAAACCTCCGTTGACCTTATCCCAACCGTTTTCCAATGCATGATCCACCATCCGTTTGGCAACCCGCATCGTAGCTTTGTCATCTTTTAATCCCATTACATGCGACGCTTCAAGCATCAGGTAAGCCGTTTCTACATCATGACCAAAAGATATATGATCAAGATTCCGGTGTTGTAAGATCACGGCCGTTGATGAATCTCTGAATGATACCGGAGTCCAGTCGGGTTGAAGAAAAAGTGTGAGACTTCCTTTTTTAGTAGTAATAACATCGCGGATCAGCAACAACATTTCTTCTAGCCGCCGGCGAACTAACGCATCAGGCCACACGGAATACAGTTCCGTAAATGCTTCGAGTAAATGAATAGAACTATTCTGATCTTTATAACCAATAGTTGATGTGGAAGGATCTGCGGCAGTACGTTTGACAGGTGTACCATCCGGTAACAAATTTTGATAATAACCTTTGAGCACCGGATCATGTGCATGTTTTTCCAGCCACTCAAAACAATCTTTAGCTAATTGCAATGCGTTGTGATCACCCGAAGCCCGGTACCATGCCGCCGATGCATAAATACCAAATGCATTTCCATAGGCCGTTTTTCCTGTACTGTCTTTTACATTTCCTTTGCGGTCAACCAATGTATAAAAACCACCGTTGGTTTTATCCCACATTTTATTTTTTAAAAAACTAAAACCCTGTGCCGCACATTTTTTATAATGATCAACGCCAGGATATAAACCTGAAGCAATCGCATTTGACCACACATGTCGTGCTTGCGTAACGATCATTTTATCCTGCAGCCCTGTGGGTAAAAAGTTATACGTAAACGTGGTGAGAAAACCGCCATACAAACTATCCACACTTTGCGGGTACCATTTATTCAGCAGTTCCGTGCCGATCGACTTGTCTATCTCATCAGCCAGTTGTAAACGTTCGGTGTTATTCTTAGCTGTTGTATTTTGTGCAGAAGCCGTCACGACCGTGATTAATAAAACAGCAGGAAATATTTTTTTTATAACCCGAAAAGCCACCTTCATGTATTAAAGATAGATAACAAAGCTGACCGGTTTCTAATACTTACTCCATAATTTCAAATGCAGCATCAAAAAAATTCGGTAAATTTATAGAGAAAGCAAGCTGTTATGATAAGTGAAAAACATATCATAAAGGTTGACCAGGAAATAACTCCCGTTCATTATTCAAAAAGAACAGAACCAGAATTACAGGTTGGCGCAGATTATTATGTTTGTTTTGGTAACAATATAGCTTATCCCTGTACACTTACTAAGATCATTGATGGAACTCCCAGGAAAATTGTTATCAGCAAATACGATAATGGTAAAGTCTTTGGTGAACATACATTGTTCAGCAATGAAATAGGCCGGACTCCGGAAGAAGCGGTCAGGAATTCTGTAACTTTTTAGGGGAGCAACCTCAGTACATTCATGCCATGAACGAAGACATGGCGGATGAATCATTTCTCAGATCGAATTTGAGAAGGTGATCTCTATTTTAATCAGCTACGGTTCGAAATCAAGCCACCAACCGCCTTTATGTTGTTCTATATTTGCAACATGAAGAAAGGATCAATTCTTATTGCCAGCCTCATTATACTCATTTCAGCTTGTACTAATGATGAAAAGTCTCAAGGTAATAATCAAAATAATAATGCAACGGAGAGTGTCCCCGTTGCAAAGAAGAAAACAATTGTTTTCTTTGGCAATAGCCTTACCGCAGGTTATGGATTGAGTCCTTCAGAAGCTTTCCCTGCCATCATTCAGAAAAGGATCGATTCACTTGGTCTTCCTTACCAGGTGGTTAATGCGGGTGTAAGTGGCGAAACTTCTTCGGGTGGTAAAACCCGTATTGATTGGATCTTGCAACAACCGGTGGACATTTTTGTACTTGAACTTGGCGCTAATGATGGCCTGCGTGGTACTCTGCTTTCAGAAACTAAAAAAAATCTCCAGGATATTATTGATAAAGTAAAAGCAAAGTATCCCGCCACTAAATTGGTTTTTGCAGGCATGGAGATCCCGCCAAACATGGGACAAGAGTATACTACTGAGTTTCGCAATATCTATACGGAGCTGGCGAAAAAAAATTCAATGACGCTCATACCGTTTCTTTTAGAAGGTGTTGGTGGTGAACCAGAACTCAACCAGGCAGATGGCATTCATCCAACTGCAGAAGGTCATCTTATAGTAGCCGAAAATGTTTGGAAACAATTAGAAAAGCTATTGTAACGAAGAGGGATCATATCTTCAAATCATCACATCCTTTAAATTATCTGATAGCGCCTATACTTCTTCTCTCAATATTTCCAATGGTGGCCTGGTTACCACTGCACGACTATTGATCAATCCAATGAAGACAGTAAGAAAACACACCGATACAAACACTATCAACAGGGGCACCCACTTCAATACAAATTCTGTTTCAAACATAAATTTTGCAACCAGGAAACTAATACCTAACGATAAAAACATACCAGTAGCTGCGGCAAGAGCACCCAGGAAAAAATATTCAAGTGCTGTAATATTAAATATCTGTTTACGACTTGCACCAAGCGTACGCAATAGAACGCTTTCCTGTATGCGCTGGTATTTACTGATCATTACAGAGGCTATCAATACGATCAAACCCGTGAATATGCTAAAGGCAGCCATGAAACGAATAATAAATCCTACTTTATCGATGATATTACTTACAATATTCAACACCGCACTCAGGTCAATGATCGTAACATTCGGAAAGCGCTGCACCATTTGTTGTTGAAGTTGTGCAGATACATCTTTGCTCTCGATACGTGTAACCAACACATGGAACATTGGCGCTTCTTCCAATACTCCTGTTGGAAACAGGACCAGGAAATTTGTTTGCACACGTCCCCAATCTATTTTTCGAAAGCTGCCAACAACAGTAGAAACAACAGAGCCCTGCACATTGAATAGCATCGTATCCCCGATCTTAATGCTATTGTTTGTTGCAAAGTTTTCGTCCAATGAAATGAACACGGTACCTGAAGGACCATCCTTTTTACCCGACCATTTCCCCTTTGTTATTTTTTCTGAGCTGATCAGCGAATCACGAAAGGTGACGCGGTATTCACGATCAAATATTCCTCTGCGCATTTTTATCGTGCTGTCTTTTCTCAAGACTTCTCCCGTGATATTGTTCACTTTTTCCAGCCGCATATTTACCACAGGAACAGTTCCCTCTACGGGGAGACCAAATTGCTTCGCTAATGCGATCACACTATCCTTTTGTTGCGGTCGTATATCAAATAATATCGTATTGGAACGATTGCCTTGTGCCGTGAGCTCAATTCGATTGAGCAAAATAGCACGGATAGAAAAAAGTGTGCAGATAATGGCCGTACCCAAACCAATCGCCACGATCAGGATCGTGGTTTGGTTATTGGGTCTGTATAAATTGGCAAGGCCTTGTCGCCATAAATAACTCCACCTATTGGGAAAGAAACGCCTGACAGCCCACATCAGTAATGCCGCTGAACCCACTAATATTAGAAAAGCGATTATAATAACAATAGAAAAAGCAATTGATTCCTGCACTTCCTTTATCTGCAAATAACAAAATGCCCAAATGAAAGCGATGATCGACAGGTAGACCAACCATTTTATCGGATCTTTGAATAAGCTGAATTTTTGAAATGATAACCGAAGCGTATTCAAGGGAGAGATCTTGCGAATTGATACAAGTGGCGCCAACGCAAAAAGAAAGGAAATAACGATACCTAATAATAATCCCTGCCCGATAGCGGACCAGGAAAAATCCGTTGTAACCTTTATGGGTAAAAAATCCTGGAATGCAACGGGCAAGAATTGCTGGATGATGGTTCCTAAAGCAGCACCTGCCAAAGAACCAAGAAAACCCACCACTACGATCTGTATAAGGTAGATAAGAAACGCCTGCTTTCCTTTTGCACCCAAACAACGCAGAATGGCTACTGATCTTATTTTTTCACGTACATAAATATGAATAGCACTGGCTACACCAACGCAACCAAGTAATAAAGCAATAAAGCTGACCAATGAAAGAAAATTGGTAAGATCTTCTAAAGACCTTGCCGTATTTTGTTTCTGCGTTTCAACTGTCTCATAACTCAGACCTTCAATGTCGAGCCGTGGTTCCAGATCATCGATAAGCTTTTTCATATTCACCGGCTTATCGAACTTGAAGAAAAACTGTGTAACGATCCTGCTTCCTTTTTGCGACAGCCCGGTTTGTTCAAGATACTGAAGAGGTATATACACAGGCGGCGCAACAGATGCTGACAAACCTGTTTGACCTGGAGCATTTATCAACGTACCGGCGATCACAAAACTTACACTACCGATTTTTATACTATCACCAACCTTTGCATCATATTGCAACATCATCGTTTGATCCACCAATGCAGCTTGTCCGTTTCTAAATGCCTTTCCTGCGGATGCCGGCACTGTCTCCAGCACACCATAGTAAGGAAACTCACCACCCAATGCACGAACCTGCACCAGCCGTGTTTTGTTTGATTTTAAGAAATAGATCATCGATGGAAACATCCGTTGCTCCGATCTTCTGTCACCAAGTGAATCCACCATTTTCTGGATAGCGGGGCTCACTTGTTTGCCAGAGCCAAGTTGCAGATCGGCGCCTAATAAAGAAGCAGCTTGCCTGTCTACTTCTGCGCTCATATTATTTCCCAAGGAATAAATAGCAACCATGGCAGCAATGCCAAGAACGATAGAAGATACGAACAGGAACAACCTCGAACGGTTTCGCCTGCTATCGCGCCACGCCATCTTTACTAACCAGGGGAAATTCAAACCATTTTGCTTATTCACAACTATTGATTCTTAATTATTAATTATTAGTTCCAGTCGCTTCATCCGATACAATGCGGCCACCCTTTAATTTGATGATGCGGCCCGTTTTATTTGCCAGCTCAAGATCGTGTGTTACCATGATCAATGTAGTGCCGGCTTCTTTATTCAGGTTAAAGATCAGCTCAATAATTCCCCTGCTTGTTTCAGCATCAAGGTTGCCGGTAGGTTCGTCGGTAAAAAGGATCTGGGGCTTGTTGATAAACGCTCGTGCCATGGATACTCTTTGTTGCTCGCCACCGCTGAGCTGAGCAGGATAATGATGTCCGCGGTTGCCAAGACCAACTTTGTTAAGCAGATCAACTGCTTTTGGTTTTATATGTTTTTCTCCCCGCAATTCCAAGGGCACCATAATATTTTCAAGAGCCGTAAGTGTAGGTAGCAACTGGAAGCTTTGAAAAATAAAACCCACATGCTGATTTCTTATACTTGCACGCTGATCTTCGTTCAATTGATCCAGCTTTATATTATTCAATTCCACGGAACCGGTAGTTGAACGGTCTAATCCTGCAGCCAATCCCAGCAAGGTAGTTTTGCCACTCCCCGATGGCCCGACGATCGCCATTGTTGATCCTGCTTCTACGGAAAAATTAATATTCTCCAGCACCGTCAACTCGCGGCCTGCACTCTGATAGGTTTTACCCAGGTTATCTATTTTAAGTATAGTTGCCATTACCAATTATTATTTAGTATCGAAAAATTACATGGAATTTTTATAATGCTACGAACTAAGATCCTGGTGCTAAAAGCAGGACTTGTCGATCATAAAAAGCACTTTGAACGACAAAGTAAGTGGTGTGGGATCATAGTGCCAAATCTTTTTTACCTATGGCCTTTTTGTAAGGACAAAAAGCAATATGTTATCACCTGATCAAAACAAATGTTCCTTTTTCTATTTTTTCCGGTTCGTCTTTGAATTGATAAGAACAGACCCATACATAAACGCCTCCGGGTTGCTCCTGTCCTTTATACACTCCGTTCCATCCTTTGATCTGATCCGTCGCCTCAAAGATCAGTTGGCCCCAGCGATTATATACCCAATACCTATACTTCACCACATCACCTAACAAGATCGGCTTTACCAGGTCATTCTTACCATCATTATTGGGGGTAAAACCTGTCGGCATAAAAAACTTGTTAGGACAAACTTTAGAATTTACAATAATGCTGTCTCTACCTGCACAACCATTCGCATCTTTTACCTGTAACCAATATATGCCCGGTTGTTTAACGATAACAGACGGAGCAGTACTACCTGTACTCCATGCGTATTGATTAAAACTGGCAGTGGCTTTTAATGGCAGATTTTCATAGGGGCAAATTGCAGTATCCCTTTCAAGAAATCCGGATGGTGCCGGCAGCATTTCTGTGATCAAAGTTGTATCGGCTCCTTTACAACCGTTCTTGTCAATCACTGCAACCGCATATTGCCCGATATCATTTACTATGATCGATTGTGAATTACTTCCTGTATTCCAGTTATAACCAGCATATCCGCTTCCTGCATTCAACGTTTTTAACTCACCAGTGCAGAGAGTAGAATCCTGGTTAAGAGAAACTACCGGAACTGCGAATAGTTGCGTTATCGCCAATGTATCATATGACTTGCACCCCTCTGCTGTAATACCAATAACAGAATACGAACCTACTGTATTTATATAGACCTGCTGACTAACGGCCCCATTATTCCATTGGTATTGACTAAATCCCGTTCCGGCATCAAGTAGCAAACTATCTCCCGAACAAATCCCCGTATCTGCGCCAAGCTTTATCAGGGGAGAATGACTTACAGATATTCTAACAGTATCAAACGCAAAACACCCAGGTGTTTTCTCAGCTTTCAACATATAAGAAGTATCGACAGCAGGGTTCACAATAATTTGCTGAGCATTCAACGCACTGATATTATAATTCGGTGACCATTGATAGTTCATAAAACCGGGCGGTGCCTGCAAATGGATCGTATCACTGTTACACTTTGTACGGTCCGGGCCAATTGAAATGGGAATTGGTGGTGCCAGCGATACCGTAACCGTATCAGAAAAAACATTTCCGCATGCATCAGTTACATCTACATAATATAAACCTGGTACACTAACAGAGATCAATGAGTCCGTTACACCATTGCTCCATTGATAATTTATATAACCACTATGTGCATTAAGGCTGATCGTATTCGATGCACAAATTGCTGTATCAGGACCGATATTTACCTGGCCGGGTGAAATTGCGATAGTGATCAACATTGAATCTCTAAGTTCGCCACACGATGTCCTCATGCTGGCATATAACCATCCCTGCCACTGCTGGTTAAACCGCACTAACAATGACGTATCATTGATAACCTGGAATGACTGGATAACAGACGTATCAATCGACCAGTTCACGCCTGCACCACATTGACTATTTTTAAACGCCGTAAAGATGAGATCCTGCTGGATGTCACACGAAATAGTATCCCCATGAATTTTCAGTGTGTCGCAAAAAGTAGTTTGATAACAAGGGGGCCCACCGGTATATGAGAGCGGAACCATAACATTATTCTGATTATTGGTACTTATTAAAGGATTGGGATTAGCAGCTGTCCATGCAAAATTGTATGATTTATAATTTACAGGCGTGATACTTGAAAAATCATCGATCATTCCAAGGCATTGACTACCGGTATCAGAAACATGCATCAATGAATAATGCAGGTAAAAATTACTCTGTCCCGGTGTTGCCAGGTTATTGATATAAACCACGGAGCCATCATCAAACAACTCAGTGTTATCGTAGAACACCTCAAAACCATTTACATCTTTTTTTCGCTGGTGCAGGATCACACCATTATCTGCCATACCATAATATTTGATCTCATCCGGATAGGTTAGCTGCACCGACATGCTATAGATCACTTTGCCAAAACGGTCAACCCTGATCTTGCTCTCATAAGGATTTGAAGCCAGTGTAGAGTTGATCGTATATCCATTTACGAAATCATGATTGCTATTGAATTCAAGTACAGAAAAATGCGGGAGCAGGTTGCCGAAAGGATTAAAAAAATCACCAAAGGTATTTCCATACAAACAATAACTTCCATTATTTAGTCTCACTGCTGCGGGCGACCAGTTTAGCAGGCCTGCATAAAAATTTGCCGGAGACGGAAGATCAGGTTCCCAGCTTTTATGTGAGTGATAAGCACCCGTTGTTGAATTCAATTGTATAAAGTCAACACTGGCACTGCTTGATGAAGAACCCTCGCCACGATTGATAACAGTGATGGTGCTGCCATTATAAAAAATGCCCATGCAATAGGATTTGGTAAAATGGCCGGTGAAATTATATTTCCATATAAGATTTCCTGCATTATCCAACTTAAATACGACGAGATATCGTGGGTCGGGACAATTGGGTATAGTGCCACCGAAGTACATTTCACCTTGAACTCCTTCTGCTGTCCACACATAACGAATATTACTGGTAGTACAACCATTGCCCATTAATGAGTGAAATGTTTTTAACCATATAAGTGCCCCGGCTGCAGTCAGCTTTGCAACAAAAAGATCAACCGTGGGTGTTGGTGCTGTGGTCGACAAAGGATTATTATGCCATCCCGATACAACGATGCTTCCGTCAGATAATACAAAGATGTTTTCAATATACATTCCCACTCCAGGGAGCACATCACTTTGTAATTCTTTGGACCAGGCATGCTGACCAACACTATCGAATTTTGTGATCACACCGTACCATTTGTATGGAGGCCCGATGAGTTTGTTACGTCCATATCCTCCAAGTACAATACTCCCATCTTTTGTTTTCGCAGAAGTAGAAAAAGAATAAGCCCGGTCAGGGGATTCAAATACTTTTAAAAAAGATGAATCAGTACAGCCAGCACTCAGAACTGATTGCATTCTTTCAGCGGGTAAATAGGGTAACATGGAAAAATTTTCCGGAAGATCAGAACCTGGTGTCAATGCTGGTTTTGGGGCTGGTCTTTCCACAAACACTGAATTTGGAAAGTTTCTGAGGGGTGGTGCTGCATTTGCTTTTTTGATTATGGATATAATAGAATCCTGCGCAGCAAGGTCTGCATGATATATCAATAAGATCCAGGGGATAAGCAGCGTCTTGACAAGGCGGATAAAAGCGTTCATGACCTTACAAATAAAACAAAACACAAGCGTTTTTAAATTGGTACCAATGATGTCTAGCCTCGTATTGTTACGAAATTCGTCGGAAAAGGGGTTAGTTGGGACTGGATTAATGAAATATGAGCCTGAAACAATAAAAGCAAGAACCATGCGAAGATGATTTCCGGGACTACAGGCGAATGGTTTTTCCTGGTAGAACTGATAGGAATACAATAATAATTTCGTTTACTATGGTACTGATCCCGCATGAAGAAGATGGCATGAATGCTATATTTGCCGAGGCTTCAATCCCGGCGCAACATTTTTAGTTTCTTTACGTCAAATTGTT
>DASUTO010000135.1:0-8070 GCA_036374555.1 Chitinophagaceae bacterium | reverse complement strand
ATCCCCATGCCTGCCATCTGTATCCTTGTTGCTAAGGTTCCTTGCGGTATCAGCTCCACTTCAAGTTCACCGCTTAACAACTGCCTTTCAAACTCTTCATTTTCTCCAACATAAGAGCTTAGCATCTTCTTTATTTGTCTTGTTTTAAGCAACAACCCTAATCCAAAATCATCAACGCCGGCGTTGTTGGAGATACATGTGAGATCAGTACAACCTTTACGTTTCAACGCACCGATACAATTTTCGGGAATACCACAAAGTCCAAATCCACCAAGCATGATCGTGGCCCCGTTATTAATGTCGCGGATCGCTTCATCGGCCCCACTTACAATTTTATTCATAAGAAAATTCTATTAAACAAAAATACGAGGACGTAAAACTATGGTTTCTTTTCGATCAGCTTCTTATTGAGTTTTATTTTTCTTAATGTGGTGTCAAGCTCTGGTTTTTTTTCAGTCTGGTACTCCAGCGCTTTTCTTTCATCACTTCGGAGGGAATCGCTTATCGCTTTAAAAAGATCAGGCCGGCTTTCGTAAAATTCAAGACTCTTCTTAAAGGTTTCCTGGGAGGTAGAATGAATGTCAAATATTTTTTCATACAGAATAGCACTTTCTGCTTTTTGATTACGGGTACTGTCTTTCATAATGAAATCAGCCACATAAGCATCTGCCCGCATCAGGTCCCACATTACCTTACGCATTTCATTTTGAGGTAAAATATCCTTAGGTATCTTTTTATCCTGAATACATCCAACGGTTACAACGATTAGAGTTATAAAAAGGAAAAATCTCATTTCAGGCTATTATAAATGCTGGTATTCGTTACATCCAATTTCAACAGGTGGTTTAAGGCCCTGTCTTTTACATCCTTTTTGGCCTTGCTGAAAATCTTTACCAATTCATTGCTTTTCCCCTGGAAAAAGAATGGTATGATCATCGAATTGGGATTTTCTTTGTTTATAGTTGATAAAAAATTAAGACAGTTCAATACACCATTCCTGGCTTCTTCTTCATTTTCATACAACAGATCCATTCCGGTTCGATAATATAAATAAACTGCATCGTGAAAAAGTGCGAACCTGTTATTATTTATATTATCAGCAAGCCAAAAGCGGTTCCGTTGAGTTTCATAATTCTTCCATCCCGAGATTTCACTTGATTCCGGTGCATTGTTCACGATATTCTGCGACTTGAGAAAATAAGGATCGCCGCCACGCAATGAGAAAGAGTCATAATCAAAGCCAAGAATAATATTTATCCAATAGGCAAATACAGCAGTCAGGTTTGCTACCAATGCATCATTTCCCTGGACCCGGTTCTCATTAAATTCTATGGGCTGAAATTCCACATACCGGAAAACTACATTCTCATCTATATAATTTATTAGCGGGCATTGATAGCTGGAATTGTATGCAGGCCGGGCAGCTTGCACGGTTAGCGTTGCACGATACACATTTGTACCAATATCATCATTAATATTCAGAAAGAAGTGGCATTGTATTTTTTCAGCTGGTTGGAAAACATCCGTGGTCCATTTCCTGTTATTAATGAAATTTGTAAGCCCCGATTGGAGCGTCTGGAAGATCTTCCTGTCGATCGTTGTAGGTACATTGTCCTTATTCACATTCACCGTTAATCGTGCCTGGATCTCCTGGGATTGCCCCAATATATAAAAAGCACAAAATGATAGGAGGAAAATTGTTTGTTTAAGCATAGTATAACTGGATAAGGGTTTCAACAATATTTTTAGCCGCCTCTTTTTTCGACATAAGGTCATAATTAAATTCTTTGCCGCTTTTATCAAAGATGGTGATTTTATTTGTATCCGTACCAAAACCAGCGCCTTTATCATTCAATGAATTCATTACGATCATGTCGGCATTTTTATTTTTTAATTTCACCAAAGCATATTCACGTTCATTGTTTGTTTCTAAAGCAAACCCTACCAGCACTTGTTTCGAAGATTTTTTTTCACCGAGGCTTTTTAAGATATCTTTTGTTTTTTTTAATTCAATAATAAGGTCGCCGCTCGTTTTCTTAATTTTAATCGCAGCCACTTCTACCGGGGTATAATCAGCAACAGCCGCCGCCATTATACCAATATCTGATTTGTCAAATTGTTTTGTACAGGCACTATGCATTTCCTCGGCTGTATTAACTCTAACAGATTTAATTCCATTGGCAGGTAAATCAATTGACGAAGGCCCCATGATCAATGTAACATCTGCACCACGGGCATATAATTCTTCCGCAATCGCTAAACCCATTTTACCTGATGAATGATTACCAATAAAACGAACAGGATCAAGCGGCTCGTATGTTGGACCCGCAGAAACAAGTGCTATTTTTCCAGAAAGGGATTTGGAAACCCTGAAACTATCTTCAATGAACGTTATGATAGTTTCCGGTTCAGCCATTCGACCATCCCCAACCAATCCGCTGGCAAGTTCTCCTTTATCAACAGGAATTATCCTATTCCCAAATTCAATTAGTTTCCCGATGTTTTCTTTCGTCGATTGATGATGCCACATATCTTCATCCATTGCCGGGGCTACAACAACCGGGCATGTGGCAGATAAGTAAACAGCCAGCAATAAATTATCACACTGTCCGTGAGCCATTTTTGAAAGCGTGTTGCAACTCAATGGCGCAATCAGCATTATATCAGCCCACCTGCCTAGCATAACATGATTGGCCCATGACTCTTCATCAAACATGTCGACCAATACCTTATTCTTTGAAAGTGTTGAAAGAGTAAGTTTTGAAATAAAATCAGTCGAAGACGGAGTCATGATCACTTTTACTTCAGCTCCTGCTTTTACTAATAGGCGAACAAGGAATGCGGATTTATAAGCGGCTATGCTTCCAGTAACTCCCAGCAATATTTTTTTGCCTTTCAACATTTGGTTATAAAATTAAAACTAACTATCAGAAACCAAAAGCGTCCCGGGAATGGGACGCCAAAAAAGTTTATTAAAAAAAGGGAACCTACCATTTATTAGCTGAAGAGCTCATCTTCTCCTTTACGGAAATAAACTTTGTCTTCCATAAACTCCTGGGTGGCCAGTAATGCAGGGTTTGGCATTCTTTCATAAGCCCTTGATATCTCTATCTGCTCTTTATTTTCATGTATTTCCTCCAGGCTATCAGTGTGGCTTGCAAATTCCTCCAGCTTGTTATGCAATTCTTCTTTTAGAGAAATATTGATCTGGTTAGCTCTTTTACCGATAATAGAAATTGATTCATACAAATTGCCTGTTTTCTCTTTAATATCATTCAGGTTTTTTGTCTCCACAATGTTGCTGGTACCAACACTAAGCTGGCGTCTTAATTTGCTCATTATTTAGATTTTTTTGATGTTATTATTTGTTAACGAAATATAGTTCTCAACTTCCTTTACCAATTTACTGTCAGGAAAACGGTCCATAAAATCATTACACTCGGCTATAACCTGTTCGTACCGTTCTACCTTTCTTTCATCAACACTCAATTCGGCAAATTTATAATAAGATTTTATGACCATTAATTTATATTCATCGCTCTTCTCTGAGTCCGGGAAATCATTCAGTAAGGTTGTATATGATACTCCGGCCGCTCTAAACTGCCCAAGATCGTAATACAATTTAGCTGCAAGCCTTTCTTTTTCTTCCAATTTAACGCGACAGATATCGATAAGCTCATTGGCCTCTTTATTCTTCGGAGAACCGGGATGGGTATTAATATATGTCTGTAACATCCCCATTGCCTTCATTGTATTAGCCTGATCTAAAGCAACTTTGGGAGACATTTTATAATAACAATAGGCACGCATATAATCAAGCTCGTCTGCTTTGGGGCTATTAGGAAATGCTTCAAGAAAGCTTTTGAACAGGTTCTCGGCGTTCAAATAGTCCTTTTGATAATACGCACAATAGGCATACTTATAATATATATCCTCAAAAATGGCTGTTCCTTTAAAGTTGGGCATAACATCCTCATACAGGGACTGGGCATAATTGTATTTCTTTTTTACAAAGTATTGCTCCGCCATGCGTAGCTTATATTCAGGGTCCTTACTCTTCAGAATCTTATTGATTCCGCCACAACCGCTGAGTAAGCCGACAATTATAATCAAAAGAAAAACTCTCATAAAAAGTGGGCAAAGATAGTTTTAATCCGGCAAATCTGCTCTAAATATTAATTGATGCCAAGATAATGTGGTTAAGATTAATATAATACTATTTGCATGCTCGTCAGGTTAATTAATCTGCCCGGTTTGGGAGGCATAAAAAGAAAAAGACCCCTGTTTTTCAGGGGTCCTTTATATCAAAAATTAATTATTAATTCTTTCTCAGGTTCGGGTGAGGAGCAGGAACAGTATTTGGTCCTTCTTCACCTTCGTTTGCTGCCCGAACGTCAACCGTATCGCAATCGCCGCCTTCTTCACCATATTTAAAGATGAGGCGATCACCGCTTACACCCTCCTTCTCGATCAGGTAGTTGATAATTGCGTTTACTCTATCCCAGCTTCTTTGTTGCTCAACTTTGTTTCCTGCGCAATATCCTGTTACTACTACGTTGCAACCTGGAGAGTTACGCATACGATCTGCAACAACAGCCAGCAATCTCTTAGCATCATCGCTCAATTTAACTGAGTTCTTCGCAAAGCTTACGCTTGGCAATGCACCTAAAGTTGAAGCGCAATCCTGCCTCTTAGTTCCCCAACCTTCACAAGTTGAATCTGGACATGGAACCGGACATTTTCCAATACCATCAGCATCAACTGGCTGGCAATAAGTAGGAGTAATAAGTTCTTTATCCTTACAATCAGGAACACCGTCACCATCAGTATCACGGCTTACGCCATGCGTGTCAACCGGACAGCCTTCCGGAGTTTGTTCCTGGTCAAACTGGTCAGTTACCCCATCAAGATCGCTATCAGGTAACACCGGTTTTGGCAAACGCATCAGGCGAGGATTGCGAATCTCGCTGTATGCATAATCCAGTGGGTTAAGCCACCAAAGTGGTTCAACCGCTTTTCCGCCAATATTGATATTTAGGCCAATTGTGAGATAGTTATAAGAATCATAATCGGGCGTAAGTACCGGAGAACCCAGGGCATGTTCTTGCCAGCGTTGACCATCCAGCAGGTCAGTTTTTACTAAAGTATGCCTGTCTTCAATGGCTAAATTCAAACGATCACTCAGTTTGAAAGCGACACCTGCCCCAATCGTACCAGAAGGTTTCAGAGTCTTTCCACCCAATTTTGGTCTCCGGATTCCACCTTCAGTTTCTGCAGGAGTTTCGTAAGTATCATCCATACCGTCTTTTAGAGCGTCACGAATATCTTTTCTATTCTCATAGATGAAATTTGAAGAGGTGGCAATTGAATTAAATAGACTAGCATATGAAGTTCCACTCTCATTCAGCGCATTTACATTTGCTTCAAAAATTGTCGCACCTACACCAGCAAAGCCATACAGGTTAAATCCTGTCTTTGATTTATGAAAACGAATATTATTCAGCGTAAACACACCTTGTATAGAAAGATCCTGAACATTGGTTTTGTAATTGTAAAACACCTGGTCCCATGGAGTACTGCCCGTCCATACAGTACCTGTTCCGGCTTTAAGAAGTTGTGGTTGCCCGGTACCACCTCCAACGACCATTATAGGAGTGCTATAAGTAGGAACCAATGCAGTGTTTCGTGCATATCCTGTTGAAGGATTCCAACTTAGTCCTTTAGCAGTTCCGTACAAATATTCAAGACGCATCGAGAAGACATATCCAAATGCTTTTCTCACATGTGCACCAAAACCAAGAGTAGGAAAAACAGAAGGAACATCACCACTAACGGTTAATGCACCGACTTTTACTCCTATTTCCCATTGGTTACGTGGTTTTGCCGGAAAATTATAAGTTCCATTTAAGAACTCTGAATGCTGAGGCATTCTTTTCGAAGGGATAACGGAAGAATCTTTTACATCATAGCTTGCGCCCATCTGTGCATAACTTCCGGTTGCCAGCAGACATATAATGCCAGCTAGTAAAATGTACTTTTTGCTTGCCATAACTTGAGAGTTAGTTTTTGATAAGAGAATACGAGTGTCCAAAATTATACGCAAAAATATAAATTGATGCTTAAAAACCAAATTTTTATGTCATTTATTTAGCTGAAAATCATTGTGGAAATTGTTCTACAGAAAACCTGGTTGGGGAATATGCTTATACCTGACGGCAATATTTTTTTGATGCGTATATTGCCCTGCATTAAATAAAATGAATTTACCAACTGCATTGATCGAAACTGAACTTAAAACCTTTGAAGACAGGTTTAAGGAGGCTGCGAAAAGCAGGGCTCCCCTGTTGGATCGCATCATGCGATATGTTGTAAAGAGAAAAGGTAAACAGCTTCGCCCGATGTTTGTATTACTGTCTGCCCGGCTTTGCGGATCGATCACCGAAAGCACTTACCGGGCTGCCTCTCTTGTTGAATTACTGCATACAGCTACTCTTGTTCATGACGATGTAGTAGATGATTCTGCCGAAAGAAGAGGTTTCTTTTCTGTTTATGCTTTATGGAAAACAAAAGCTTCTGTATTGATCGGCGATTATTTGCTTGCAAAAGGACTTCTTTTATCTCTCGACAATAACGATTATAAAATTTTACACATACTTTCCGATGCTGTAAGGAAAATGAGTGAAGGTGAATTGCTGCAATTAGAAAAAACAAGAACACTTGCCATTCCCGAAGAGGTGTATTATGACATCATCAGGAACAAAACGGCTTCACTACTTGCATCTGCCTGTGCTGCGGGGGCATGGTCATCTTCTAATGATGAAGAGAAAACCGAAAAGCTGAGAGCTTTTGGTGAATATGTTGGTATGGCTTTTCAAATAAAAGACGACCTGTTTGACTATGCAAGTGACAAGATCGGTAAACCCACAGGCAATGATATCAAGGAAAAAAAATTAACCCTGCCTCTTATTTATACTTTGAAAAATTGTGATAAAGAAACCCGCCGGGAAATCATTTATATCATAAAAAATAAAAACACGGACGCTGTACAAGTAAAAAAAGTGGCAAATATTGTTACCAGGTCAGGGGGAATTCAATATGCTGCTGACAAAATGAATGAATTCTATATCAAAGCAAAAGATATTCTTTACCAGTTTCCTAATGACGATTCACGAAAAGGACTCGAAGACCTTGTCAATTTTGTGATCAATAGAAAATATTAAGCCTTAAATTTAATGATGCAAAAGAGATGGAAAATATTAACTCCAGACAGGCAGAAGTCTGATCTCCTTCAGCAATCTCTTAAAATCTCCCCGGTAATCTGCAATATACTTGTACAAAGGGGCATTGAATCTTTCGAACAATCAAAAAAATATTTCCGGCCTGAATTGACGGATCTTCATGATCCGTGGCTGATGAAAGATATGGATAAGGCAGTTGAACGAATTATCCGTGCTATAAATAATAAAGAAAAGATATTAGTTTTTGGCGATTATGATGTGGACGGAACAACATCTGTTGCGTGCATGTACCGTTTCCTGAAAAAAATCCATGCTGATCTTGATTTTTATATCCCTCATCGTTATCGTGAAGGTTATGGTGTAAGTAAGGCAGGGATTGATCATGCAAAAGAAAATGGGTTTACCTTAATTATTTCGTTGGATTGTGGAATAAAATCAATTGATCTTATTTCTTATGCAAAACAACTCGAAATTGACTTTATAGTTTGCGATCATCATTTACCCGATAAAGAATTGCCTCCGGCAATTGCGATCTTGAATCCGAAACAAAAAGATTGTAATTATCCTTACAAGGAATTATGTGGATGCGGGGTTGGATTCAAATTGATCTCTGCGCTTGCTCCGCAATTTGATTTAAGCGATGAAGATGTTTATGAAAATCTCGATCTGGTTGCTACAGCTATTGCAGCCGATATTGTTCCAATGACGGGTGAGAATCGCATCCTCGCTTATTATGGTTTAAAAAAAGCAAATGAAGATCCGAACAATGGAATAAAAGCTCTCAGCTATTTAAGCGGTTTAAAAACCAAGCTACATATCAATAATCTTGTTT
>DASUTO010000134.1:0-6856 GCA_036374555.1 Chitinophagaceae bacterium | reverse complement strand
GGAAAGGTTTTTGATCTTATTTGCATAATTGGGCCAGTAATCTTTTCCGCGGTTGTATTTTACCTGCTCTTCCAATGCCGCCACTACAGCGCCATTGGTTTCCCATCCACCCGGTAGTTGCATCACTGCATTGGACTGCACCTTACTGAATTCCTCCTGGGTAGCAGGCTTAGTAGCGATGAAGTTTTCAATTTCCTTTTTCATTTCTATTGCTGATTCGGCAGATTTATCAGTTTGTACAGGAGCATAACCAACAAACATACTCTGTCCCTTTGTATCTAATAAAACAGATCCTGCACCATAGCTCCAGTGTTTATCTTCCCGCAGGTTCATATTAATGCGTGATGTGAATTCACCACCCAGTATCCTGTTCATCATATCCATATTTACCCAATCATTACTCTGACCTGTCGGTGCAAGTTGTCCCACCATAAGAATACTTTGTAGTGCATCCGGTTTATCAATTACAAAAACCATTTTCTTATCAGGCACTTTAGCATTCCCGATATTTTTTACAGGCACCTGTTTTTGTTTCCAGCCAGCAAGTTTAGCTTCCAATTTATTTTTTAATTCAGCGGCTGTTATGTCTCCGACAACAATTAAGGTAGAGCTGTTTGGCGCCAACCAGGTTTGATGAAACTTTACAACATCTGCTTTTGTAATTGATGCAACACTTTCTTCAGTACCAGATCCGGAAAACGGGTTACTATATGCATGGCCTTCGCCATAAATTAACTTTGGCAACATACGTAATGCCATACCAAAAGGCTGTGATTGTTCCTGCTTTATTGCAAGCAATTGTTCTTTCTTTAGCCTTGCAAGGTCTTTTTCGGGGAATACAGGATTTAATAAAACATCTGCAAACAGGTCAAGGCTTTTATCAAAGTTTGACTTCAGTGCATTCATTGTGATATTGCTGTTATCCAGTGATGAATAAGTTCCTAATGAAATGCCGAGATTCAATATTTCATCACTGATCTGTATTGAATTCCTTGTCTTAGTTCCTTCCCGCAGCATATTCATTGCTAACCTTGCCGTACCGGGTTTGGCTGATTGATCTGCAGCATAACCGGCATCCATCATCAGGTTCATATTAATTACCGGCACGCTGCTTCTTTGTGCAAACATTACTTTAAGTCCGTTAGATAAAGTGAACTCCTGTACTTCAGGAAATTTAACCGCAGCAGTAGCAGCTAATGGTGGCAGAGATGTTCTGTCGGCTCTGTCAGAAAGATTCGCATTCATTTCAGGATAAGGATGTATTTCCAAAGCATATTCTCCATCACTGAGCCATTCGTTTGCAACTCTTTTAATTTCTGCAGGAGTGGCTTCTTTGATCCATTTGTGTATTGTCTTATAATAATCACCGGAGCCACCATATACTTCATTTTGTGCAAGAATATCAGATTTGCCACCAAACCCACCGATTCGTTCCATGCCTTTTACAAAATTTGCAAAGTATTGAGTCTTTACCCGGGTCAGCTCTTCCGTTGTAACACCATCTTTTAGAACTTTTTTCAACTCCCCGTTAATAATGGACTCAACTTTTGCCAATTCAATACCCGGTTTTGCATCAGCTTGTATATAAAATTGACTACTGATCTGCCTGTCATCAAGAAATGAAGAAACATTGTTCACCAGCTCTTCATCATATCTCAATCTCTTATAAAGCCTGGATGGTTTACCACTGGTTAAAATACTGCTTAGCAAGTCGAGTAATACAGCGTCTTTTGTTCCCCATGGTGAAACATTCCAGGTTTTTTGAATTCTTGATTGTGGCACACGATCCTGGGCCACCTGCCGATGTTTGCCGGTCATTTTAGCGATCCATTCCTTGTGTTTGGAAATTGGCGGGCTGGGAGGTATATCGGCAAAATATTTTTTTACTTTTTGCAAAGCTGTTTCCGCATCAATATCACCCGCTATTACAAGCACTGCATTGTTTGGTCCATAATAAGTCTTGAACCATTCTTTGACGTCGTCCAATGAAGCAGCATTCAGATCTTCCATGCTACCAATCACGGTCCATGAATAAGGGTGACCAACCGGATAAGTGCTTTTCACGGTCAGCTCCCAGGAAATCGCATAAGGTTGATTTTCGCCCTGCCTTTTTTCATTCTGAACTACGCCGCGCTGTTCATTCAGTCTTGCAGTATCGATGACCCCAAGTAAATGACCCATCCTGTCACTTTCCAGCCATAATACCTGGTCCAATGCTGATACAGGAATATTCTGAAAATAATTGGTACGGTCTTCATTAGTTGTGCCGTTCAGATCTGTGGCCCCGATGCTTTCCATTAGCTTGAAATAATCTTTATTATAATTCTCACTTCCATTGAACATCAGGTGTTCGAATAAATGAGCGAAACCACTTTTACCAGGCTTTTCATTTTTGCTACCTACATGATACCAAATGTTGACGGCAACGATCGGCGCTTTGTGATCTTCATGCACCAGCAGGCGAAGGCCATTTTCAAGCACGAATTTTTTGTAGGGTATGTCGATATTCGGAAAAGAACTGCTTTGGGAATTTACACCAGGCATTAGTACAGCAAGTATAATGCATACGAAAATGAATTTTTTCATATAGATAAATTTTGGTCGTTAAAAAATCAGGGCTAGTTAAAGAAAGGTAGGTAAATCCCCTGAAAAGACAACCTGGAATGTGATGAGTGAAAACAGGAAGATGCAAACTTGTAGAGATATCTATTTGTTGACCAAAACAAAAAACCCGGTGAAAAAAATTACCGGGTTATCTTCTCTCATGTGTATAATGATGAGCCTTAGTTTTGGTTGGACCTCAGAAAGCTACAAAAATATTTTTCAAAAAATCAAAGTCAAAAAAATTTCTGGATAAACTGTGCATTCTTATTCGTCATCTTTCTTTTCTGGTCTCATCATGGGAAACAAAAGTACATCCTGTATGGAAGGTTGATTTAACAAGAGCATACAAATGCGATCTATACCAAAACCAATACCTGCTGTCGGCGGCATGCCATATTCCAAAGCCCTGAGAAAATCATGATCGATATACATTGCTTCATGATCACCCCGTTCCATCAGTTTGGTCTGTTCTTCAAACCGGTCACGCTGATCGATGGGATCATTTAATTCACTGTAGGCATTAGCGATTTCTTTTCCATTTACCATCAATTCAAATCTTTCTACAAAGCCTTCTTTACTCCGGTGCTTTTTTGTAAGCGGACTCATTTCTTTCGGATAGTCAATAATAAAAGTAGGTTGTACAAAATGCTTTTCACATTTTTCACTGAAAATTTCATCGATCAGTTTTCCTTTCCCCATTGTTTTATCAACATGAACATGCAATTGCTTGCAGACACTGCGTAAATGTTCTTCACTCATGTTGCTAATGTCAAAGCCAGTATGTTCTTTAATAGCGTCTGTCATTGTCACACGACGATAAGGAGCTTTGAAATCAATTTCTTTTCCATCGACGACCGTTATAGTAGTGCCATTAACAGCAAGTGCAGCCTTTTCAAGCAATTGCTCGGTTGTTTCCATCATCCACACATAATCTTTATAAGCCACATAAAACTCCAATACTGTAAATTCGGGATTATGGGTCCGGTCCATTCCTTCATTACGAAAGTTGCGGCTGAATTCATACACCCAGTCAAATCCGCCAACAATTAATCTTTTCAAATAAAGTTCATTGGCAATACGCAAATACATCGGGATATCCAGTGCATTGTGATGAGTTGCAAATGGTCTTGCCGCAGCGCCGCCCGGTATGCTTTGCAAAACAGGAGTATCCACTTCCAACGCGCCACGTTCATTTAAAAATTCACGAATGGCATTTACCAGTTTAGTTCTTTTGGTAAAAACTTCTTTTACTTCAGGATTAATTATCAGGTCAGCATAGCGCTGGCGATATTTAAATTCAGGATCGGTAACGGCGTCAAATGTTTGTCCTTCTGCTTCTTTAACTATTGGTAAAGGCTTTAACGCTTTTGCAAGAATGGAAAGCTCCTTTACATGAATAGAAGTTTCTCCTGTCTTTGTTTTAAACACATAACCTTTTACACCAATGATATCACCAATGTCGGTACATTTTTTCCAGATGATATCATAAAGTGTTTTGTCTTCGCCGGGACAAATATCATCCCGCTTAATATATAATTGTATGCGGCCTGATGAATCCTGTATCACGGCAAAATTTGCTTTGCCCATATCCCGGATACTCATGATGCGGCCTGCAATACATATATCCTGAAATGTTTCTTTATCCTCCGCATTAAAGTGTTGCTTGATATTTGCAGCATTATTATTTACAGGAAATAATTCTGCGGGATATGGATCTATACCCATTCCTAAAAGATCACCTAATTTTTCTCTTCGTATTTGCTCTTGTTCTGATAAATGAGATATATTCATTGCTTTGCCAATTCTTAAAGTAGGCAAAGGTACTGGTTAGAGGCAGAAAAGGCAAAAGGGATATGCCTGCATTGATGTAAGCATATACCTTTATTTAGAAGAGACTTATAAATTTATTTTGAATGCAATAGCAGGATAAGAACTTTGAACAAAAGATTGCCTTTGGAAGCTCGTTGCTTTTTCCATTTTAATATTCGTGGTCATATTCATAGCCTTTTTCTTATTCTTTCCTGAAGCAACAAATAAAGGAATAGAACCTAACATTGATACTGTGCCCGCCACCAAAAGAACACTTTTCATTGAATAGCTATTTTGTGGACCTGGCTCTACAACAAAAATTCCAACGTAATATCGGTAATCCTCTTCAGCTTTTGGTGTAGCGAGCAGGACACTTGTTGCTGATAGTGCAAACCCACTACCCAATAATATCCAGGCGGCTGTCTTTTGCTTTTTACTTTTATCAAGATAATCTGTTTTTACATCCGGCACATTGTTCTCAGTTGATTGGGCAAATGATAAACCTGGAATTACCAACAACATTACGTATAGTATGATCTTTTTCATCATATAATAGTTTTTAAAATGAACAATCTCTTTTTTATAAACTGAAATTCACCGAAAAAGCAGGGAAGGGTTTTGATTCAAAGGATTGCTTTTGTAGCAATGGAATTGTTTCCAACTTTATAAAGGCGGAAGCTTTCATTGCTTTTCGTTTGTTTTTTCCCGAAGCAATAAATAGCGGAATACTGGCCACTGTTGCAACTCCTCCAACAACTACCACTGCCCCAAGGGCATCAAAATCCAGGTCACCTACTGCTGCAATCGTAAGCGTAGTAACTCCGATACCCAACAAGATGAATGCTGCGGTTTTTTGACTTTTACTTTTTGCCAGGTAATCTGTTTTAATGACCGGAACAGAATCATTTGACTTTTGACAAAAACTGCTTACGGGCAATGACAGCAGTAGAAAATATATCATGATCTCTCTCATAGTTAAGTTTTTTAATTGTTTAAGCTATCCATTTTTAAAAAAAACATTTTTATAATTTCCCTTTTGCTTTTCTTCCCATCCACCCCATTGTTAATTTCAAATTGTAACCGACCGGCGACTGAATAGAATTAAAGTTGGCAAATACACCAGCACCTAATCCAAAAAAACGGGAAAATGCCCAGTTATAATCGGCCCTTATCATGGCGCCAATACTTGATTTGTTTTCAATGGTGTAATTATAATTTGAAGTAGTGCCTGTTATTCCGAATATTATCCCAAAAGGTTCAATGGTTGTGCTGGCTGTTCGTTGAAAACTTGCAGTTTCTCCGTTTACGATTGAAAGCCCTGCTTCAGTTGTTATCCAACTCTTCTTGCCTGTTTGAAAATATTTACCTGCGGTAAGACTGAATAAATTCATATTTACTACCACATTATCAGAGTAAGGGATAAAAAAAAGAAAAGTTCCTGTTCCCGGCACATAATCTGATGGAAGATTTTTGGGTTTCATTGAAAGACTGTGATAGGAAATAGTAGCACTCCATTTATTATTAAATATTGTTTGCAGGCTTAGTTCACCGTGATCACCGTCAAGCGTATTACCGCCTGCCCCTGCCTGGAGATAAACCTTTCTAATAGTTGATTCTTTTTTTTGTGCCATTATTGTAAACGGCGAATACAAAAAAAGAAAGATAAGAAGGCAGCAGGCCGCAGAATTTTTTAAGATCTTTTTCATTTGTTTAGTTTTTTATTTTTTTATAGATGTTGTTGATAATTCAAGTCATTTTTTATAGTAGAAATTCAAAAGCTTATCGCCGGCAGACAGATTCTTTCTTGGAATTGTTCCGAATAAAATGTCCCACCACATTACACTTACTCCAAAACATTTATCTGTGAATTTGCAATGATGAGCAATGTGGAATTCGTGGTGACGCGGCATCAATACTTTTGTCCATTTTATATGAAGCAGGTAATGGATATAGCAGAATGCTGCCCAACCCCAGAAGAGTCCTGAAAAAAGAGTAAAATAATTATTCAGTTGATAGGCAATGCAGGCAAACACACCGCTGAAAATAAAAAGCAAAACCCTGTGCAATAGTGTTGTCTCAAATTGTGAGGGATTTGCGTGGTGATGTTGATGGCTTTTTGATGTGGCGGTTTTTTTTCTCCCTGTTTTGGGATGCAACACGAAACGATGATAATGGTATTCCACCCATGTCCATATGAACCAGCCAGTGAAAAATAAAATAAGATGGAAAAGAAAAGGGTAGCTGTGTCTTAATAGGGCAGCAGATAATATCAACGGCAGGGTTGCAGTGATACAGACAAGTATACTATACAACTCAAACCAGTTTTTTAGTAAACGCTTCATTTTTTTTCGGGATTTAAGGATTAAGTATTTTACTATTATGCATTTGCCTGTATTTTCAGAAAATTAAAATGAGAAATGATCGCATCGCCCAAACTGTAATG
>DASUTO010000133.1:0-3080 GCA_036374555.1 Chitinophagaceae bacterium | reverse complement strand
TGCCAATTACTGAGTACGGATACAATAGGAGTATATTTCAGAACGATAGCCTTCGTCTTGAAAAATATATTTCAACTTATGAAAAACTGCAACCGGCAATAAAAGATTTCAAAGTGGTCAGTAAAACTTCAAACGAACACTTTAATAAATTACTTGACCAGGCTATTGATGTAGATAATGAATATGCGCCATTGTATTTGTTATCATGTCTTTCAGCAAAAAGAAACAGTAAATTCTTCTCTTCTTCTAAAACCATCAATGATCCGCCGGCTTTTTACAGGCAATTTATTCAAAAAGGAAAGTTCAATGATGCAAATATTCTGAGGGTGGGAGAGGGAATGAACTTTATTGATCTATATCAGAAGCTGAATTTTGCCTTTATTCCGGAAGCCGGGCTAAAAAAGCTCTGGAGCGAAGACAGGATGAAGATCATGATGGATGTGATCACCAACGATACTGTGAAAGCTTATTTTCTAAAAGAACAACTGGAAACAAATGAAGTAAATAACCTGAGCGAATTCAGATCCATATACGAACCATTTGAAAAATATACATTTCCCACAGTTGTGAAGAAAAAATACCAGCAGGTTTATGAAGGCTTTATAGGCGATACAGTTTATATAGGAAAATCATCTTACAATTTTTCATTGCCGGATACAAGCGGTCGAATTGTATCAATGAAAGATTTTAAAGGCAAAGTTATTTTTATTGATGTATGGGCAACCTGGTGTGGCCCATGCAGAGAACAGTTTCCTTATCTGAAGGAGATCGAAGATGAATACAAAGACAATGAGAACATTGTTTTCCTGGGTATCTCTTTGGATAAAGTAAAAGATAAACAGAAATGGCTAAAGGCTATACAAAAAGAGAATCTGCCCGGCATACAATTGCTCGATGATTTTGGAAAATCATTTGGGCAGAAATATGACATCACCGCAATCCCCAGATTTTTGTTGATAGATAAGCAGGGAAAATGGATAGAGATACGTTGTCCCAAACCGGAAGCAAAAGAAGAGTTGAAAAGATATTTGGATAAAGCATTGGAAGAAAATCCTATGACACTAAACCGTTAATACCATTTATCCTTAGAGTGGTTGGTTTTAGTGAGAAAGGGCCTTTGCGGGCCCTTTTGGTTATTGAGCTACTTTCAAGATTATGCAAATCGGAATTTAATCTATTCTTCTCCCTCAAAAATCCATTTTCACCTGCAATAAATCAAACTAAGTTTGGGCCTTGAAATTTCTCCGATTTTGTTTATATGAAAAATGATGGAGCGACATATAGAAGTGTTTATATCATAGCCATCTCATTTGTTTCAGCATTGGGAGGTTATTTATTTGGATTTGACTTTGCTGTTATCTCAGGAGCGTTACCATTTCTTCAAAAGCAATTTCAATTGGATGCATATTGGGAGGGGTTTGCAACCGGAAGCCTGGCGCTTGGTGCAATTGTTGGTTGCCTGGTTGCTGGTTCTTATTCTGATAGATATGGTAGAAGAGCCGGGTTACTTTTGGCGGCAGCAGTTTTTTGATCTCTTCATTGGCAATGGCTTTTGCGCCTGGAAGAGATTTTTTTATTTTCTCCAGGTTTTGTGCTGGTATAGGAGTGGGAATGGCTTCTGTATTATCACCTATGTATATTGCAGAGATCTCACCGGCGCCAGTAAGAGGAAGAATGGTAGCGATCAACCAACTCACGATTGTCATCGGTATCTTAATAACAAATCTTGTTAACTATTCGCTTCGGAATTCAGGTGATGATTCCTGGAGATGGATGTTTGGACTCGGTGCAATACCTGCATTGCTTTTTTTGATTGGTGCATGGTGGTTACCTGAAAGTCCACGTTGGCTTCTTAGTACCGGAAATAGCAATAAAGCAAAAGAAATATTGGGAAAAATAGGTAACGGAACATATGTTGAAGAAACGTTCAACAGTATACAACAATCAGCCGTAGTTAATCAAAAAACCGGCTATGCACAGGTATTTCAAAAAGCTGTATTGCCGGCCGTGATCGTAGGAATTGGTCTGGCTGTTTTTCAACAACTCTGCGGCATTAACGTAGTGTTTAATTATACTGCAAAAATTTTTGAAAGTATTGGCGCTTCGCAGGACGATCAGTTGTTGCAAACGGTTTTTATTGGAGCTGTGAACCTGTCTTTTACATTGATAGCAATGTTACTGGTTGATAAGATAGGACGAAAACCATTGATGCTGATTGGCGCTGCTGGTCTTGCAATTTTATACATTCTTGTTGCTCAAATGCTCGGAACCGGATCGGTTTATGTATCATGGTATTTATTAACAGCCATTGGTATTTATGCCATGACCCTGGCACCTGTGACCTGGGTATTGATCTCTGAAATATTTCCCAATAAAATCAGGGGAGCTGCCACATCTATTGCAGTAGTAAGTCTCTGGATGGCTTACTTCATTCTCATATTTACATTCCCGCTTTTATTCAGCGAATTAAAAGACAACACATTTTATATCTACGCAGTCATTTGTATTCTCGGTTTATTCTTTATCTGGTTCAGGGTAAAAGAATCAAAAGGAAAATCACTGGAACAAATGGAAGAAACATTTATAAGACATTAAAACAAGAGGAATGAAGGTAAAAGCCTGGCAGGAGGACGTTGTGATCCCAACATATAAAACTGGTGAACCCGATAAAAACCCAATGTTCCTTGAGAAGAGAGTTTACCAGGGAAGCAGTGGAACAGTGTATCCACATCCTGTCATTGATAAAATCTTTGATGAGAAGGAAAATAAAACTTACAAAGCTGTCTTCCTGGAGAATGATTATTTGAAGATCATGATCCTTCCGGAATTGGGCGGTCGTATCCAGATGGCGCTTGATAAAACCAACGATTATCATTTTGTGTATTATAACCAGGTTATTAAACCTGCATTGGTGGGTTTGACAGGTCCGTGGATCTCTGGTGGTATTGAATTTAACTGGCCCCAGCATCATCGTCCATCAACTTTTGCTCCTGTTGATTTTTGTATAGAAGAAAATGCCGACGGAAGTAAAACTGTTTGGGTAAATGAACTGGAACAGATGTTCCATACGAAAGGAATGG
>DASUTO010000132.1:0-8178 GCA_036374555.1 Chitinophagaceae bacterium | reverse complement strand
GGATAACGATCAATGGGTGAATGAAAGCCGTGGCTTTGCATCTTACAATGCCATTTTTGGTGAAGTGAAACTGGCGTTCGTGGAGGGATTAAAATATAGAGTGAATCTTGGGTTGGATTATATACAATCTCAGAATGGCGCTTATACAGGGCCGGGAGTAAATAATGGTGCAAATCCTAATTCTATATCTTCTGCGTCTATTGATAACAGGAACACCTATCATTGGACTCTCGAGAATCTGCTCACCTACGACAAGACCTTTGGAGGAAGACATACCGTGAATGCAGTAGCATTGTATTCCGCCGAGCAAAATAAATCCACCAGGTCAAACGTGTCGGCTCAGGATATACCTGCCGACGCATTTCTATATTATAATCTTGGACAGGCAGCTGGTCAAATAATTGTAAATCCTGCTAACCAGGAATACCAGTTATGGGGACTTACGTCATATATGGGACGGGTTATGTATTCTTATAATAACCGCTATATGATCTCTGCTACGGTTCGTTCAGATGCATCATCAAGACTGGCTGAAGGTAATAAGTGGCATACTTATCCTGCTGTATCTGTAGGTTGGAATATTTCCAATGAATCATTTATGAATGGGATCGGTTTCATAAATAATCTGAAACTGCGTGCAGGATTTGGACAAACTTCAAACCAGGCTATTGCTCCATATTCAACACTTGGTTTGTTGAGCACAAGACCTTACAACTTTGGTCCTTCAACTTATTCAACAGGTTATTACGTATCACAACTTCCAAATGCAGACCTGGGATGGGAATACTCTAAGACCTGGAACTTTGGAGTTGATTTTTCCCTTCTGAAAAATCGCTTGTCTGGTACAATGGAGTATTACATAACAGAAACAGAAGACATTCTGCTGGGTCTTGGTTTGCCCCAGACATCAGGTGTAACCGGTTATACCGCAAATATCGGAACCACTCAAAATAAAGGATTTGAGCTTACCTTGAATGGAACGATCATCGATAATAAGAATGGTTGGACCTGGGAAGCTGGTTTCAACTTCTATATCAACAATAACAAATTGACCTCACTTGCATCAGGGCAAACCCGCGATGAAGGCAACATGTGGTTTGTAGGACATAACATTAATGCCATCTTCGATTATAAAAAAATTGGTCTTTGGGAAACAACAAAGGATAGTGTTGATGGCTATATGGGTACGCTCGAGCCAGGTGGAAGAGTTGGAATGATCAGGGTTTTATACACCGGTGGTTACAACACTAACGGTACACCTGTTAGAGCCATTGGCCCTGCAGACAGGCAGATCACCGATGTAGATCCGGACTTCCAGGGTGGCTTCAACACAAGAGTTGGCTATAAAGGATTTGATCTAAGCCTTGTGGGGCTGTATAGAAGCGGTGGCATTCTTGTAAGCACTATACATGGTGCAAACGGCTATCTCAATATGCTGACTGGTCGTAGAAACAATTTAGACGTTGACTACTGGACGCCTTCTAACACAGGAGCAAAATATCCTAATCCTGCTGGTCCTATCAGCAATGACAATCATAAATATGCCAACACTATGAGTTATTTCGATGCATCCTTCCTGAAGATCCGTACAATAACACTAGGATATGACCTTAGCAGAAGCCTGATAAAAAATTCCGACATAAAAATGCGAATGTACTTTACTGCTCAAAATCCGTTTGTCTTCTTCTCTCCGTATCATGACGAGTCTGGGCTCGATCCCGAAACAAACTCTTTTGGAAATGAAAACCAGGCAGCAGGCAGTTATCCGAGACGCATCCTGACGGTAGGGTTTAATACACCTGCCACCCGCAACTACATTCTTGGTGTTAATTTGACATTCTAAAATATACGAATATGAAACATATACAAATAAAATCACTAATCGTATCAACGCTGTTTATACTGTTATCTTCAGGATGTAATAAGATTTTGGAAGAAACACCCCGCAGCATTTATACACCTGAATTTTTCAAAACCGAAAAAGGTGTATTGGGAGGTATTACATCCCAGTATGCGCATCTGCGTTTTATCTATGGACAACCTTATTATTATAATGCGTTAGAAACAGGTACTGACGAATATACTTATGCGCAAAGTGGTGACGGTAACCATCGTGACATGGATCTTAGTGGTGTCGGAAACCTGAATGCTGCAAGTAGCCGGTCTGATGTATTATGGGGTATTGCCTTTTCAAATATCAATACGGCCAGCGGTATAATTGAAAACGCCGCAGCGGTTGGAATCTCAAATGCGCTGATAGCCGAAGCCAGGTTTTTCCGTGCTTTTGATTACTTTATGCTTGTACAGACATTTGGTGGAGTACCGTTGGATATGGGAGCGGGAGAACTGAAATTTAATACTTCACCTTCAAGAAAATCTGTGCGCAACACAGTTCCGCAAGTTTACACCAAAGCCATATTTCCCGACCTGCTAACAGCGATAAACGATTTACCGGCTACAGGCAGAGTAACTGGTGGGGCAACTAAAACAGCAGCCCGGCTTTACCTGGCGAAAGCATATTTAACTTACGCATGGTGGCTTCAAAATCCGAACAACATTCCTACATATCCTGCTTCGCCAAGAACTGATCCGGATGGTAAAGATGCCGCATACTATTTTCAGCAGGCATATAACATAGCGGTACAAGCGATAGACAATCCTGGTCCATTTGGCTTAGAGAATACATTTTATGATGTGCATGTTGGTGGCAATGATCGTAACAAAGAAATAATTTTGTATGCCGATCACACGGAACAAAGCGAATTTTATAATGGATCTCCTTTAACTGGCTTTCAGGGTGAAATAGGTAATGATGGCAGAAATACAGCGGTTTGGTTTGTAACTCCTAATTATACAGTACTGGCCAGTGCTTCAAATCCCGATGGAACTGGTTCCGCTATAAGCTCTGTTCAGCGAGAAGCAGCCCAGGGTTTAGGTCGGCCTTACATTCGTATGGCTCCGCCTATTGGCGTTTTTACAAATACTTTTGTTGAAAAAACACTTGATTCCCGTTACGATGGTACTTTCAGTACGGTATATAGAGGCAACTGGCCCAAGGGCGGCGTTACTAACACAACGCTTTACAATGCTAATGATATGGCTGTTACTCCGGGACAGGCGATATTAAGCTTTCTGGAGTATGATTCACAGGCAGCCGGCATCGTTTATCCTGCAGGTGCAAAGTTTCCCGGAAAACAAGCTAACGGCGTTGGCGCTGGCCAATTGCCGGGCCGGGCTGATTTTGTAATTGCTCCCAGCGGTATCAGCAGGATCATGTTTCCTGGTCTTTGGAAACTTGGAACATATCGTACTGGCTATACCGGGCTGGGCGAACCAAATGCTCCGCTTACTCGTCCATTTAAAATTGCCAAATTTTCTGAACTCTATTTGATAGCCGCTGAAGCAGCCGTGAAAGGGGCAACTCCAGTTGCGGGTAAGAATGCAAGGGAACTTGTTAATGTGCTGCGTGCAAGAGCAGGTAAATGGAAGTTTTCAAATAAAGACAATGCAGCATTCGTGGCAGACAATAGCGCAGCAGTGACCGCTGCTACTCCGGCCACCATAGACATTAATTATATTTTAGCTGAGCGTTCCCGTGAATTTTTCGGAGAAGGCCTTCGCTGGTTCGACCTGGTTCGCACTCAAAAGTGGAACGAGCTGGCTGGTTCATACCAGATTGGTGCTCCAACTTATGGAGCTCATACACCAATAACAACAACACGTACCATTCAGCCTTTTCATTATCTCAGGCCTATTCCACAGGGTCAACTTGATGGAATGGATATGACCCCAGAAGAAAAAGCCGCTTATCAAAATCCAGGCTACTAAATTTTTCTTTCATATAAGCATTAGTAGTTAAACAGGGATGATTATTCATCCCTGTTTTAAAATTCGTCCAAAGCAAGTTCTTAAAAAATAAAATTTAATGTGCTTTAATCAGGCTGGTAAAATGATGTATTAAAAAATAAAGGAGTGATGCGATGAAGAACCGTGTACTTTCTTTCATACTATTTTTGATGGCTGGAATAATCTCCTGCAGTAAAAAAAATACGCCGACGCCTCCGGTCATTCCACCCGTCATTACCGAGTCAACCTTAAAAGACGCTTCGACTTACACGATTGGCGTAGGGGTGAGTTATGATCTTTTAAAGAATAATTCAAGTTATGCTGGTTTAGTGAAAACACAATTTGACAGAATTACCGCTGAATACCAGATGAAACACGGCGCCAATGTAAAGAATGACGGTTCATTCGATTTTGCAAAAACGGATGAGCTTGTCAATACGTTAGCTGCTGGAAATGGCCTTACAGTTTTTGGCCACACATTAGCATGGCATCAAAATAACAATGCTAACTATCTTCGGTCATTAGCTGGTACAACCGGGCCTAATCTTGTTTTAAATCCAGGATTTGAAACCGGATTCGCCAATTGGTTTACACAAGTTTCAACGACACCACCAACAGTTGGTTCGATCACACTTGAAACAACTGATGTGCAATCAGGAACACAGGCTGTAAAAGTTAATGTAAGTACAGCTGGTCCTAACGCTTACAGCATACAGATCGTTTCGGATAATTTTGGTGTTAGCAGCAGTTCAGTTTATAAATTAAAGTTTTGGGCAAAGGCTGCTTCCAATGCTCAATCTTTAAGAGCAGTAGCACAGGGAACATCATTTTATGCACAGCAAGATCAGCCATTGACTACCTCATGGGCTCCTTACACGTTTAGCTTTACACCAACAGAAAATTCTGTTTCAGTAAAATTTCATTTTCCCAATGCAGGTACTTTTTTAATTGATAATGTTAGTGTGGCTCTTTCTTCAACTGCAGTGGACCCGGTACTTGTAGACAATGCGTTGCATACATGGATCACTACGATAGTTGATCGTTATAAAGGAAAAGTAACGGGTTGGGATGTCGCGAATGAAGTGGTGATAGACGGCACCGGAGCACTGAGAACAAGCGCCAACTCATCCGGTTCAGCCAATGATAATTTTTACTGGGCCGATCATCTTGGAAGAAACTATATCGCAAATGCTTTTCGTTGGGCAAATGCCGCTGATCCTTCTGCAAAACTTTTTATCAATGATTATAATCTTGAATCGGATGCCAGGAAACTCGACTCCGTTATCAAGTTGATCAATGAATTAAAAACAGCCGGCGTACCGATCCATGGTGTAGGTTTGCAAATGCACATTAGTATCAATACAAATAATAGCGGCATTGATAATGCGTTTCAAAAATTGGCAGCAACCGGTTTATTGATCCACGTATCTGAAATGGACGTACGGATAAACCCATCCAACACACCGGGATTTTCTGCTACTTCTGCTTTGCTTGACCAGCAGGCACAGAAATATAAGTACGTTGCACAATCATATTTCCAGAATGTACCGGCAGCTCAGCGTTATGGAATTACAGTTTGGAATCTTACCGATGCAGACAGCTGGATAGTTTTAAGTGGTAAAGAAGATTTTCCAGCTTTATTTAACAGCAGTTATCAGAAAAAACCTGCATTTAGCGGATTTGTGCAGGGCCTGAAATAATTTTAAACCTTTATTAAAACCCAAAATAATTATGACTACAATAGTTGAAACCAAAAAATACTTTAAGAGTGTTGGCAGAATAAAATTTGAAGGGATTGAGTCAGACAATCCCCTGGCATTTCGCTGGTATGATGAAAATAAGATTGTAGCAGGGAAATCACTGAAAGATCATTTGCGTTTTGCATGTGCTTACTGGCATAGCTTTAATGGAAGCGGCGCCGATCCTTTTGGTGAGGCTACTCATTTATTTTCCTGGAATGAAAAATCAGATGCAATAGAAAGAGCAAAAGATAAGGCTGATGCGGCCTTTGAATTTATTACAAAGCTCGGTTTGCCTTATTATTGTTTTCATGATGTGGATGTAATTGATTACACCAATGATGTGAATGAAAATGACAGAAGATTAAATGCGATCACAGATTATTTGAAAGAAAAACAAACAGAAACTGGTGTAAAACTCCTTTGGGGCACTGCAAATCTCTTTTCAAACAGAAGATATATGAATGGTGCTGCTACCAATCCTGACTTTCATGTGTTATCTCATGCGGCAGCACAAGTGAAGGCTGCTCTTGATGCAACAATAGAATTAGGAGGCGAGAATTATGTATTCTGGGGCGGAAGAGAAGGTTACATGAGTTTGTTGAATACAAATATGAAAAGAGAAAAAGAACATCTTGGAAAATTTTTACACGCAGCAAAGGACTATGCAAGGCAAAATGGTTTTAAAGGAACATTTTTTATTGAACCAAAACCATGTGAGCCAAGTAAACATCAATACGATTACGATTGCGAAACAGTGATTGGTTTCCTGCGTCAATATGATCTCCTGAATGATTTTAAATTAAATGTTGAAGTAAATCATGCAACCCTGGCCGGCCATACTTTTACTCATGAATTGCAAGTCGCTGCTGATGCCGGTATGCTTGGAAGCATTGACGCCAACCGTGGCGATTATCAGAATGGTTGGGATACAGATCAATTCCCCAATGATATAAATGAATTAACAGAAGCAATGCTGATCATTTTGCAGGCAGGTGGTTTTAAGGGTGGCGGAATAAATTTCGATGCCAAGATCCGACGCAACTCGACGGATGCAGAAGACCTGTTTCATGCACATATTGGCGGCATGGATGCTTTTGCAAGAGCATTGATAACCGCAGACAATATTTTAAATAAATCTGATTTTAAAAAACTCAGAAAGGAAAGATATGCTACATTCGATGGGGGTAAAGGAAAAGAGTTTGAAGACGGAAAGCTATCTTTAGAAGACCTGAGAACCTATGCTATTGAAAATGGTGAGCCGGAAATAAGAAGCGGTAAGCAAGAATATTTTGAAAACATCATCAATAGATTTATTTAATAGTATTTAAACCTAAACGACTGCTATGAATAGTTACCTAACCGGTCTTGATTGGGCCATTATTGCATTATACTTCGCTGTTATTGCAGGGATATCCTGGTGGGCTGTAAAAAAGAAAGATAAAACTTCAGCTGACGATTATTTTTTGGCGGGCCGGCATTTAGGTTGGTTTGTTGTCGGCGCCTCCATATTCGCCTCCAATATTGGTTCTGAACATTTGGTTGGGTTAGCAGGCTCCGGAGCAACGGATGGTGTTGCCCTGGCTCATTATGAGTTACATGCATGGTGTTTATTGGTTTTGGGTTGGGTGATGGGTCCTTTCTATATGCGATCCAAAGTGTTTACCATGCCTGAGTTTTTGGAAAGAAGATTTACTCCAAAAGCAAGAACAGTTCTGTCGCTTATTTCATTGTTTGCATACATCCTTACTAAAATTGCGGTTGGCATTTTTGCAGGCGGTGTTGTTTTTCGTGCACTATTACCGGATGTGAACTTCATGGGAATGGATTCATTTTGGATCGGTTCGATCTTACTAATTATTCTTACCGGGATCTATACAATTATTGGAGGATTAAGAGCGGTTGTTTATACTGAAACACTTCAAACATTTGTAAAAATCATCGGGGCTCTTCTTGTAACATATTACGGTTTAGAAGCATTAGGTGGATGGGATAAATTGAGAGAAATATGTGGTAGCGAAATGTTTAATTTATGGAAGCCAATTGTGCCAGATGGAGTAGAAAGCACATGGGCCCCGGTAAAAGAGGCAGGAAGACAAGCATGGTACTTTAATGATAAATACCCATGGCCAGCTATGCTGTTCTGTGCACCGATCATTGGTGTGTGGTATTGGTGTACTGATCAGTATATCGTGCAACGTATATTAGGAGCAAAGAATGATAAAGAAGCAAGAAGAGGCAGCATCTTCGCCGGCTTTCTAAAACTTACTCCTGTTTTTCTTTTCATCATTCCGGGTATGATCTGTTTTGCATTGGCAAAAAGTGGGATCAACGCCGATATACAACAACGTTTGATGAATACAGATGGAACTGTTAACCGCGAAGCTGCACAAGGAGCATTCGCGATGCTAGTGACACATGTACTTCCCGTTGGTGTAAGAGGTATCGTAGTTGCAGGATTGCTGGCAGCGTTGATGAGTGCATTAGCCGGTGTATTCAATGCATCTTCATCCTTGTTCACGATGGATTTCTATTCAAAGCTTAGACCAAAAGCAACACAAGCTCAATTGGTACGTGTAGGTCGTGTTGCTAC
>DASUTO010000131.1:0-5619 GCA_036374555.1 Chitinophagaceae bacterium | reverse complement strand
AACTGTAAATCACTAATCAACTTTTGTGCATAGGCTAAGCAGCCGAATACCAAATGCCCAGCCTTCGCAAAGCTGATAAACGTTGAGTGCCACTTAAGATGACCTCTACTTAACAGATCCAAGTCAACCAAATCACAAATGAGTAAAACAATTAAATATGCAATAGCCTTTTACGGTGGAGGGATTTTTTGCTTCTTACTCGGGCTTAGTTTAAATGAGTCTACAACTAAAGAAAAAAATATAAAATATGTATTGTTGTTCGCAGGAATAAGTATAATTGGTTTGTACTTAGGACTAGGTTGGAAAAAACCTTCCTCCGGTGGAGGCGTAGTACATAAGTATGGTGCAATTTGTATTGGTATTCTTTGTGGGCTTTATTCAATTTATTTATTAATGAAACTGTTATAATTGCAAACTAGCGGCACACAACAAACGCATTTGTGTTATTGGGGCTGATGAATAGCGTCTTTCATCGTTCGGTCCGCTGCTCCGCTTTTTTTTTCCCAGCTTGACTTTCACTATTGAGCTTTTGAATAAAATTTCTACTTTAGTTCTTAGTTCAGAAGTCGTCGCTGGGGGCGACGTAAAAGAATTGCCCCGCCGACCGCAAAGCTGTTAACCTTGTACGCCACTTTGAAAACACAAAAACCTCTTAAATAAATCAAATGCAGAAGGCAACGATTTTTTTATTACTTATTACGACTTTAATTATTCACAATAAAGTATTAAGCCAAAATCTCACGGATTCTATTGTGCTAAGGGACATTGAATGGGATAAATCGTCTCCTGCCAGTACGAGAGAATTAACAATCCCATCTGATGGAAGCCTATTGCAAGGATTTATCTATAAAGCAAATGGGGTACAAAAGCATCCTACATTACTACTATTACATGGCTATCCCGGCAATGAAAGAAATCTTGACATGGCACAGGTTGTAAGAGCGAATGGCTGGAATGTTATCTATTTCAATTATCGGGGCTCTTGGGGAAGTCAGGGCGAGTTTAGTTTTAAGCACTGCGTGGAAGATGTGGTAAATGTTGTTGCATTTTGTAAAATGTATACGGACTCTTTACAAATTGACACTTCAAAAATCGCATTATTTGGGCACAGTATGGGCGGCTGGGTTTGTTTAAAAGCATTACAGAAATTGCCTGATGTTCAAAAAGGGTTTGTTCTATCAGCCTGGGATATTCCCTATGTTACCAGAAACAGTCAAGTTTTATCAACTACTGAAAAAAGAGGTGATAATTATTTTGTATTAAATAAAAAATCGGGTAAAGATCTTTTTAAACCCGTAGTTGATAATCCTGGATACTACAATCTTGCGAATGATTCTTTGGCATTATCGACTAAGCAAATTATCATGTTAGATGAACATCAACGAAATGAACATATAGCGGGTGCCATAAAAAATAATACCAAAAATTATTTCAAATATGAAGTTTGGCAAACAGATCATCAATTTACTAACAAGAGAGTAGCATTAATAAAAAAAGTTCTTGCTTTTCTTGACAAATAAAAGCGGCGTACAACAATTGGGTTTTGCGTCAGCGGGCCGACGTGGTCGAACCTGAGCTTTTGTATTTACGCTGTTGTTGGTATTCTCCTGTGTTCCTTTTCTAGTATAGTTCACTAAGCACCAACAACACCTAATGTCATAATATTCACCTTGGCTCAAGGGTTATTCCTCTGCGTTTTGCATAGTCTTGATAAAAATCCCACCCCATGCCAATAACAGCATTTTTATCAAGAATAACTGGAGTTTGTTGTTCCTTGGTAATGTCGCCCTCTGCCTTTTTCATATGGGTGTAATACCATACAATTTCTACCGTATTACCGGCCGAATCAGTTTTAAATTCCCTGTTAACAGGATTGTTTATAATGATGTCTTCTTTCTTTGTCACAGGACTGGTGCTGGTATATGTTTGTATTTTTTTTACTCCACCCATTACTTCCAGCGCTTTATTTTTAGAAACCCCAATGTCGATTTTTAATAAATTGGCATGGTTATAAGATCCAACATCGCTTCGTGATGGCTTTTTTGGCAGGGTTTGGGCGAAAATATCAGGGGCAGCAAGCATTAATGCAAACAATAGTATAGCTGCTGATTTCATATAAATATAAGTTTAATTGGTTAATCATTTATTATTCTACATCAAACGTACTGTAATAACCTAATACAGCAAAATTAGGGTAGCTAACGCTGCTTGATCGGCATAGCGGTTTGGCGCAATGGCGGCTTCAGAACATGTCCTGATCGATAGCAATTATTCTCACATTAATTCATATCACCACAACTTCATCCCTTTATAAAAGTCAAGAACTTTTGTACGAAGCACATAATCATATTTTGCATTGATAAGATTGATCGTTGCACGATCAAGGCTATTCTTTACTAATAAATAATCATAAGAATTACCAACCCCGGAATTGAAACGGATCTCCGCAGCACGAAAGGATTCAGTAAGCGCATCAACCTGCTCCAGTAAGATCTTATGCCTGTCAAACGCTGCTGTCATATTTATGTAAGCCTGCTCCACTGATCTTTGCAATTGTGTCTTTGCAGTTTTTTCGACCAGCACATTATTCTTCAGATCGATCTTTGCCAGCTTGATCCTGTTCCTTTGCTGAAATGAATTGAAAATTGGGATACGCAGATCAAAGCTGACGCCTTGGTTGCGATTGTTATTCAATTGATCGAGATAACTTATTTTTTCATTTTGATAATGATTTTGTTGTTTAAAAACCGGTGATTGCGTACTATTCACCATGACATAATCAGATGACTGGTCATACGTAGTATTTAAAAAAATCTGGTTTGTAGCAGTATTGGAATACCTGGTGTTAATACCGGCATTCACATCGAAGACCGGGAATAAACCGCCCTTCGCAACTTTCACCGCTTTCTCAGCACTTTGAGTAGAAAAATTCACCGCTTTTATTTGAGCAAACTGCTGCATGGCTGTTTCATAGATCTTATCGGGTGTGTCTGCATACATGGTAGTAAAAGTGGTTACATCTAATCTTTCCACCGACATATTTTTATCATAAGGCACATTCATAAATTGGCAAAGATTGATCTTAGCGGTTTCTACTGCCGTTTGTGCACTGATTATATTTACCTGGTCACCGGCATATTGTCCTCTTATATCAGAAAAATCGGATGGTCGGATCGCTCCTTCTTTATTCAAAATATCTAAGCGATCAAATTGCTGTTTCGTCAGTTCCATTTGGTTGCGGGCCTGCACAAGCTGATCCTCGTTGTTCAGCACCTGCAGGTAGGCAAGGATTATACTCAGGGTTAAATTATCCTTACTTTGCTGCAAGGACATTTTTGAAGCCTCGAACGTGAACCTGTTTTGCTTAACAAGATTCTGCATTACAAATCCATTGAAAATGGTAACACCACTACCAAGGGAAAAAAATGATGATTGATTATTATCAGTGATGTAAGTATTAGTGAACTGGTCAATACTGCGGCCCGCGTTGAACGCATAATTTGCCGAAGCATTCAGGTCTGGAAGCCGGTTAAGTTTTGCCTGTTTCCACCTGACTTCATCTGACTGTGCCTGCAGGTCACTTTGCAACACATCCAAATTATTGACAATACCTATTTCTATACATTGTTGCAATGTCAATTTTCCCGAAGTATTAGTTTGGGAAAAAATACCTGAACCAAGCACACAAAGAAAACACGTAGTTAAAAAAACTCTTTTCATAACATTTACAATTGATAAAAAATATTTCGATTAAATCAGTTTACTATCATCCCATCAAGCAGGTTAACGATCCTTGACCCATAAGATGCATTTTTTTCTGAATGGGTTACTTGTATAATGGCTACGCCTTCGTTATTTAATTCTTTGAACAAACTCATGATCTCCTCCCCTTGCTTTGAATTCAGGTTACCAGTTGGTTCGTCAGCCAGTAATAGCTTTGGCTTTGCAATTAATGCTCTTGCAATACCGACTAACTGCTGCTGACCACCTGAAAGTTGCGTTGGAAAAAGATCTTTTTTTCCAACAATATTAAAACGGTCAAGTATATCAGCCACCATCGCCTTTCGTTCGGATGTTTTTACATTCTGGTAGATCAATGGCGTTTCAATATTCTCATACACCGTTAACTCATCAATCAAGTGATAAGCCTGGAAGACAAAACCGATATACTGCTTGTATAAAGAAGTTCTTTGCTTCTCTTTTAATTTATGAACCGACTCATGAAGGAAATTATATTCACCTTCATTGAATTCATCCAGCATACCTATTACATTCAGCAACGTGGATTTGCCGGAACCCGATGGTCCCATTATTGAAATAAACTCTCCCTCCTTTACATGAAGATTTACATCCCTCAATAAAAAAGTGCGGTTATTACCCGTGTTCACCCATTTGTAAATTCCTTTTAGTTCGATCATTGTTTTTTATTTATTCAGTTAAATTATTCTGTTCTCAACGATTTTACCCCGAAATAATCGGGATTCCGTCACTACTCACTCCGTTCGTAGCGACTTCACAGGATTGTTATTTGCCGCTCTTAATGTATGATAGCTAACTGCCACTAATGCGCAGACAAAACCGATTATACCTGCCAAAGCAAATATTCCCCATTTCAGCTCAATACGATAGGCAAAATTCTGAAGCCAGCTATTGGAAACATACATTGCTACCGGAACTGCGATAATTATTGAAAGCAAAACGATGAGGAGCGTTTGCCTGTTCAATGAATAAAAAACGTGGACGACACTTGCGCCAAGTACTTTGCGAATGCCTATTTCCTTCGTTCTATTCACAGCAATGATCGCTGATAAACCAAATAACCCAAGACATGCAATAAAAACTGCCATCCAGGATGCTACATTGATCACTTTCAGCCATCGTTCATGTAATTCGTATACAACATTAATATCCTCATTCATAAAACTGAACTTAAGCTCCTCCCCATTTGTTAACTCTTTGAACCTGGATTTTAGTTTGTTCGTAGCGGCAGCAATGTCTTTATTCTCACCTATCTTAAACCAGAAATATCCTAATCCTTTTGGATTACATCTATGATAAGCTGGTTCTATTTTTTGTTGAAGACCCATAAAAAAATAATCACTGCTTACACCAACAATTATTCCTCCCAACGACCTGTTCACTTCATTAAGTGGTGGAGAACCCAGCATTTTATAAAGTGTTTCATTCACCACAAGATGTGCCTGTGTCCTGGTAGCTGTTGAATCAAGTTGTTCTTTGGAGATATTAAGTCTTGCTGTATCGCTGATAAATTCTTTAGAAAAAAATCTCCCTTTAAGAAGAGAAATTTTATTAAAGCTGAAATAATCATAGTCAATGTTCATCGAAGCAATTATCTCTTTTCTTCCATCTATATTATGACCATTCCTATTAGAAATTGCCGCAAACCTGAAATCAGAACCCGTAGCTCCTGTTAAATCTGGTTGTGTTGCCGCATATTGATATAATTGATCCCTTAATGCCAATGTTTTCTGCCTGTCCCCCCAAAATGGATTTTTAACGACCAGTGTTTGTTCCTTTTCAAATCCAAGGTCTTTGTTATTTATAAACTTTATTTGTTGTGCGATTACTATTGAATAAACTATCAACACAATGCAAGCA
>DASUTO010000130.1:0-7363 GCA_036374555.1 Chitinophagaceae bacterium | reverse complement strand
TTATCCAGTGTGTTCGACAATACTTACCTGACGCAAAGAGGCGGAGTTAGTTTCCGCAAAGGTGACCGTAATAAACAAATATCTTTTGGAATTGATATCCAGTCAGCCACTCTTAAAAGTGACCAGGAATATCCTTATGTTACAAATGTGCCAAGAACGTTCACTAATATTTTACCCAATCTGATGATCAATCTGCCATTATCAAAGAAAGAGCAGATCAGGATCTTTTACAGGGCTAATACAAATCCTCCTTCTGTAAACCAGTTGCAGGATGTTATCAATAATTCGAATCCACTTTTGATCTCTACCGGTAATCCGGATCTTGATCAATCTTATGGTCATAGAATTGGTGGCCGTTACCAATTTACCAACACGAAAAAAAGTCAAAGTTTGTTCGTAAACTTTTTTGGATCGCTTACTGACAATTATGTTGCTACTGCAACTTATACGGCAACAAAAGATTCAGTTCTCACACCTTCAGTTACCTTGTATAGGGGTTCGCAATTAACCAAACCGATAAACATGGATGGCCAGCGAAACCTCAACATATTTGTTACGTATGCACAGCCATTAAAGTTTATGAAGACAAATATCAGTATTAATACGGGTTTTGTAGCATACAGGACTCCTGGCCTTATAAATAATGAAGAGGGAGTTACTACTTCTTATAATTATAATGCTGGCGCTGTATTAGCCAGTAACATCAGCCAGTATGTTGATTATACCCTTTCCTATAATGGCAGTTTTAATAACGCTAAAAACACTTTGCAGCCAGGAGCGGATAATAAATATTTCTCTCATACAACTACAGCAAAGCTTAATCTTCTGAGTAAGAATGGATGGTTGTTTAACACAGACCTTAGCAACCAGATTTATACAGGATTAAGTGATGGATATAATCAAAGTTATTGGTTGTTGAATATGGCGATAGCAAAAAAAATATTGAAAGGTCAAAAAGGCGAGATACGTCTTTCTGTATTTGACCTGCTGAATCAGAACCAGAGCATCTCAAGAAATGTAACAGAAACTTACTTTGAAGATGTAACGACCATGGTATTAAAGCAGTATTTTATGCTGACATTTACGTATAACCTCAAGAATTTTGGAAAGGCGCCTGCAAGACCAACTTTTAACCAGAACCAGATGGGAGATTTCAGAAGGAACTAGTTTTTCCCTAAATTGAAAACCGAAAACCAATGACCTGCCTTGACCAACGAAACGGAATTAATAGAGCAACTAAAACAGGGAGATGAGACTGCGTTCAAAACTATTGTAGAGCAATGGAAGGATATGGTTTATAATACGATCCTTGGGATCGTTCAAAATGAAACCGAAGCAGAAGACCTGGCACAGGATGTTTTTATAAAAGTGTTTGAAAAGATCAACACTTTTAAGGGCGATTCAAAATTCTCGACATGGCTTTACCGGATAGCGACTACGACGGCACTGGATCATTTACGAAGTAAAAAAAGGAAAAAAAGGTTTGGATTTTTGCAAGCTTTAGGTGGGGATGGAGATGAGAAAGTATCAATTCCTGATTTTCACCACCCGGGAGTAAGCCTGGATAATAAGGAAAGGGCCGCAGTTCTTTTTAAAGCGATCGATGGCTTGCCTGAGAACCAGAAGACGGCGTATACCCTGCATAAGCTGGAAGGGCTAAGTTATCGGGACGTAAGTGAAGTGTTAAATACCACGGTCTCTGCCGTAGAATCACTGATGAGCCGTGCAAATCAGAACCTTAGGAAACAACTCGAGGAATATTATAATAAACATTACAGGTAGAAGGAATCAATATTATAAATCGTCAAATTACCAGTAAAATGACATCAAAAGAAAAAATACAACACGAGATCGAGCAAACTCTGCAATGCCTTGATGGCGTTAAAAGGGCCGAATCGAATCCATTTCTTTTTACCCGCATACAGGCAAGGATGAATAAAAGATCAAGCCGGTGGGAGGAAAGGACTTTTTCTTTTATCAGTAAGCCAGCTATAGCTATAGCGATCGTAGTGCTGGTAATGGCAGTAAATGGATGGGCTCTCTGGGGCGGTTCCGGTACAAGTGAAGTCGTTACTTCAGAATTGAATGGTTCTGAACTGGCAAACGAATATAATGTGGTGGCTTCTATTAACAATTACGATTACGAAAACATGACAAACGAATGAGCTATTTAAGAAATCACAGGCTTCTGTTACTTATCATAAGTGTTTTACTTATTGCCAATATTGGGTTGTTGTATTTTTTTGTATTCAATAAACCGGAAGGATCTCACAAACCTCCCATGCAAAATCCAATAGAAAAAGTGAAAACTGAAGTGGGCCTGAATGATCAGCAAGTAGCATTATACGATTCTCTTCGCTCGCAGCAGTTCAGAAATATGAAGCCCTTGTTTAAAGAGCTCACAAAGTCAAAAGAAGATTTTTTCTCTCTTATATACCAGCAAGGCGTCAGCGATTCTGTTTTGAATTCTTATGCATCTAAGATCGGTGAAAAACAAATGGAACTTGATATTAGTACTTTTCATTATTTCCAATCAATAAAAGCTTTGTGTAACGAAGAACAAAAACCTAAGATGGATTCTTTCATAAAACAGATCGTAAAAAGAATTATCAATAACGGACCATCACGCAAATCTTCATCCGATAAAAAAGAACGTAAATAATTTTTTTAAGGCTCATCAATTTTTAAATAAATAAAAAACATACAAATGAAAAAAACGATCATTGCTTTAGCAGTTGTGATACTTGCAGGCACCGTATCCTCGTTTGCACAAGGTGGAGGCGGTTTCCAGATGCCAAGCCCGGAGGAAAGAGTAAAAAGAGTTCATTTTAAAGCCGACAGTGCATTTAAGCTGGATGAAGCAAAAATGAAAGAAGTGGACGCAGCGTATTTGGATTATTATAAAGCCCAGGATAAAGTTCGTGAGGAAGTGATGGCAAGTGCTAATGGCGATCGCGACGCTATGCGTGCAGCTATGCAGGAAAAGTTGAAACCTCTTACAGAAGCTTTGGATGCAAAACTTAAACCCATTCTTGGCGACGATAAATTCAAGATATGGAAAGAGCAGATAGAGCCTACATTACGTGGACGCGGCGGTCCTCCAAGGCAATAATTAAGAATTTGGTTATAATGGTAATGGTTCAGTGTTTTGTTATCCCCCGATCTTTCGGGGGATTTTTTATTTGTCCAGTAATTCATTTGTTTCATTAAATTTTATTTCTTTCTCATCAACTTCAATTGAAAATATAAAATGTGAATGCACTGAATAAGAGATTGCGGCAGTTGAAGCTGGTCCGATAGTATCAAAAATTTCTTTGCTTATTTTAACCCGTGATTTTTTAGAAAGTGGGGTCACAATATAATATTCTGCGAAAAAAGGAGTTTGATATTTTCCAGGGCTATAGTACAATACTTCTTTAACTCCTTCTTTCAGATCTTTAATAAAAGGCGATACGAGTTTAGTGTAATAGTAAATGAGGAATCCCGTCATTAATAGAACAAGAAACAAATAAAAGAAGGGGGTCAGGTTTTTGATCATTTTAATGCTCTCTTCGCTAAATCGGCCATATCTTGTTCCACTCATATTGATCGACAACCACCATCCGATCGGTAATAACACAATAAAGCCGCCTAATGTTGAAAGAAAAAATGAACTTTTCTTTTTCTTTATTTTCTTAAGGATATCTTTTTCACCTGGGGTAAGTGGTTTCAATTCTGATTGGATAGAAATAGTTTGCGATATTTTAATTGAAGATATCAATTACAAATTGTTGTTTATGCTAATTTCATCGTTGGCTTCCCGGGACCTTATTCTTTTAGAAAAAATTCAACAACACCATTCGAACTGAAATTACTTGATAAATTTACTTCATATCTTTTTTTCTTTGTTTTAATGATCATAAGAACAGTACAAGGCGGTATTGAACCCAGGTTCTCGGCGGCAAGCTTCAATTTACTTAATGGTCTTTGTTTATCCAGAGAAATATATAGGGAGATAGGTTTATTAGAAACAAATTGTTTGTGTAATAATAAAGAATCATCGAGGTAAATGGATGCAGAATCATTATCAATGATACCGTTATCATATAATTCTATAAGAATAGAATCCTTTTCAGCATCACTGATCTCAACAAGACTTTGTATGTCTGATCTTCTTTCAAGGTTCTTGTCCGCCGGTTGCGAATGAGTTTGTTTAATGTCCTCGTCAACTATTTTCTCAAGCCACACGCCGGTAGATGGGCAATGAAACAAAGCAGTTGAATTATCCTCCCATCTTCCTTTCATTTCAAACAAATTGCCTGTCGATGTGAGTTTCATGGTGTAATTCCCGAGGCAATTCTCGTCCATCGGCCCCAGCTTTACAGCGATTGTGCTGTCCTCAGAAAAATAGATGATGGATTCTTTCTTTTTAAATACTCCATAGATCTTATAATGTTCGTATTGATCGTTTTTGTAGTACAGATGAGAGGCGCCGGTGATCAATGAATCATTGTAGACGAATATTTCAACAACTAATTTTTCCGGAGTCGCTGAAAATAAAGTCGGTTTATAATTGCCAACCCATATTCCGGAGATATCCTGCGCCGATACTAGCAGGTTTAGAAAGAAAAATAAATTAACGAAGGAAAATCTCGATAACATGATTCACTGATTCTAACATGACCCGTATTCGAAGTTAACTAAATACCGATCTTATGATCAGAAACCTGGTGCAGAGAATTGTGAAAAGTTATTTGAACACTGGCAAGGGAGAGACTTCATAAATATTAATCAATTTCATTTTCGCCCAGCTCTTTTGTGAGCTTTGTAAAGCCAATTACTTCACCATCCTCATCATGTATTGCAGTAATAAGAATGCTGCCCCAGAAAGTTGAACCATCTTTTCTTACTCTTCTTCCGATATGCCGGGCTCTTCCTTCTTTGACAGCCAGTTCAATTAATTTTTCAGGAAGTTTTTCTTCCCGGTCCCTTGGTAGGTAAAAAATGCGAAAATTTTGCCCCAAAATTTCTTTTTCCTTATAGCCTTTTATGGCTTGTGCCCCTTTATTCCAGGTAAGAATTGTACCATCAATGTCGAGAAGAATGATCGCATAATCCTGAATCTCAGTTATCATTTTCTCATGAAGCTGTTGAAGTATTTCTGTTTTGTTCATTATCGGTTCTTATTATCGGTTGGTTTTGGTACTAATGGACTACAAATTAGATGCCTGAGTAACTTAAATCATATTATTGCATGTTACAAGCCTGATTAAAAGAAATAACGTAATTGAAATGACAAAAGGATTTAATTTTTTAGGATAGTTCTTTCCAGCCCATTTGTTGCATAAAGATCATTTAAATCGGTTACTAACTATCAATTCTTTACTTCCCGCAGTATAAACATAAAAACCTTCACCACTTTTGCAACCAAGTTTACCAGCAGTTACCATATTTACCAATAAAGGGCATGGGGAATATTTAGGATTGCCAAAACCATCATGCAATACATGTAAAATAGAAAGACATACATCCAGACCGACAAAGTCTGCCAATTGCAGCGGTCCCATTGGATGTGCCATTCCAAGCTTCATTACTGTATCTATTTCTTCCACACCGGCTACACCTTCATATAAGCTATAAATAGCTTCATTGATCATAGGCATTAAAATGCGATTCGCAATAAAACCCGGATAATCATTCACTACGCAGGGCGTTTTGCCAAGCTGCTTACTTAGTTCAATAATCGTATTTGTTACTTCTTTGCCGGTTGAATATCCATTGATCACTTCCACTAATTTCATTACAGGGACAGGATTCATAAAATGCATTCCGATCACCTTATCGGCCCTGCCTGTGCTATTTGCAATTTTTGTAATTGAGATAGAAGATGTATTACTTGCCAGGATTGCATGCTTTGGAGCATCCCTGTCTACTTCTTCGAAGATATTTAATTTAAGATCGGTGTTTTCAGTGGCGGCTTCTATCACAAGCTCTGCATCTTTCACTCCTTCACTTATATTGCTAAAAACAGCAATATTTGCCAATGCATTTTTTTTCTGCTCTTCAGTCGCCGCTCCTTTTGCAATTTGCCTGTCAAAATTTTTGCTGATATTGGCGATGGCTTTGTCTAACTGGGTAAGTGAAACATCAACAATTGAAACTTTAAACCCATTTTGTGCAAATACATGTGCAATGCCATTGCCCATAGTACCAGCCCCGATAACAGATACGTTTTTCATATGCAGCTTTCAGTTTGAGCACAAATATAAACTTTATGAATCGATGAAAAATTTCACGCAGGCGACGCCATTATGTCGCAAACCCAGTTGCGATCACAACGATAATAAAAAAGCTGAATAGCATTGTTGTAGTACAAGGGTGCCCCGGTATTCATCGGGGGTTTCGCCTCGCTCAATGACAGATGCCATGAAAACGGAACGATAAACTGAGCGTAGCAACAGACGCTGACAGGAATTACTAAAGCTGGCTACCTAAATAATTTAGAGATTCGAAAATTGGAAAGGGATTTTAATTAAAGTTTGTCCTGATCTAAGTTCTCCGCCTTGGCGTAGACAGGGGTGGGGTTAATTCTTTTTCTTAAAATCTCCCCGTTTCCAGGCTTCGATAAATTCCATCCATGCTGCCGGGTTAAAAATATTTTGAGGAGGGAGGCCGCCGGCATAGTAAGCCTTTGTAGCCACATTTTTCAATTGTATATTGGATGCTTCGGCGCCATCGGCAGGTGTGCTTTGCATTAATGCTCTTCGCTTTGCAACGGATGTATTTTTCCTGGCAGTCTCGTAATCATCATCCGGGATCTTTGTATTGGCAAAATCACGAGCAAACTGTGCCGCACTGGGCCTTGGTCGTATAATGGTTGCGGGTAGATAAATTGTATCAGCGATCATCAATTGCACCACGCTATATTGATTGCCTTCCAGGTTCTTTGGAATAGCAACAATCTTTGGTTTATAACTGACGTGGGTAAATTCAACAACATCGCCTTTCAGCACCACGATTGAAAATACACCCTGGTTATTTGTGATCGTTCCGCGGTTCTGGCCTTTTATCATCACACTTACGGCAGGAATGCCGACAAGGCTGTCTGCTGTCATCACTACCCCATAAAGCTGAACGACGGAATCACGGACGTTTTCAAACTGTGCTTTTGATGCAACTGGAATAAAAAACAGCAGTAAAATGAGGTATTGTACAATTTTCTTCACCGCGTCAAAAATAGCGACAAGTTGCTGATTTCGTAAAACAAATTCGGGTGTATAATGGCTAACTTTGCTGCCTGGAAATACTTTTAACAAATACTTGTAAATGACAACTGAAAAAATTCTTGAAGCGCTAAGCAATGTGCAGGAACCGGACCTTGGTA
>DASUTO010000129.1:0-5743 GCA_036374555.1 Chitinophagaceae bacterium | reverse complement strand
CCTATGATGTTCTCAATTCGCAGGAAGCCAAAAAAGAAGCAGCAGGCAACAACTATTCATTTCTCCGCATAACAAAATCAGAAATAGATCTGCCGGATGGAATAGATATACATAGCCAGCAGGTGTATGATAAGGCAAAAGCCAATCTTGAATTGTTCATTCAAAACGGCACCCTATTCACAGAAGAAAAACCCTGTTATTACATTTATCAATTAGTAATGAATGGCAAAAGCCAGACGGGTTTGGTTTGTGTTTCATCCATCGAAGATTATTTTAATGATGTCATAAAGAAACATGAACTGACACGACCGGAAAAAGAAAAGGATCGGATCGATCATATGCAGACGATCCGTGCCCAAACAGGAAATGTTTTTATGGCTTACCGCGATGTGATGGAAATAAATGCACTGATCAACGGATGGAAAGCGAAGAATTCACCTGAATATGATTTTACAGCGAGTGATGGAATAAAACATACAGTGTGGGTGATCAATCGTGATGATGTGATAGGCTCGATCACTAATTTATTTGCCACCAAAGTTCCGAATACTTATATCGCCGATGGTCATCATCGTGCTGCGTCTGCGGCTAAAGTAAGCAAGCAATTACCCGATAGCGGAGATGCAAAATTTTTTCTTACCACCATTTTTCCTGAAAGCCAGTTAGCGATACTAGATTATAACCGGGTGGTAAAAGACCTGAACGATCTTACTACTGAAGAATTTATTGGTGCCTTACAAGAGGATTTTATGATCACTTACAGTCCCGAACCGGTAAAACCTGCCGTATTGCATGAATTTGGTATGTATCTTGAAGATGAGTGGTATATTTTGACAGCAAGAGAAGGGACCTATCGGAATGATCCGATAGGGGTGTTGGATGTCACCATTTTGCAAAAAAATGTCCTTGATAAGATCCTTGATATTGATGATCCAAGAACAGATACCCGTGTAGATTTTGTTGGCGGTATACGTGGACTGGAAGAGTTGGAAAAAAGAGTGAATAGCGGTGAAATGGCGGCAGCATTTAGTTTGTATCCAGTTACCCTTGAACAACTCTTTGCAATTGCCGATAGCGGAAAGGTAATGCCGCCCAAAAGCACCTGGTTTGAGCCAAAATTGCGGGATGGCTTGCTGACACATTTGATCTAACGTGTGAAATAAACCATAATCTATGAACGAAAACTTTACCGCAGCCTCTCTTTTAATTTACTTTGTACTATGAAAAAATTAACTTTTCTCTTCTCGTTTTTTGCTCTCTCGTTTGCTGTATTTGCACAGGATGATCCGAAAACGATGCATCAAACTGCCCGTGGTTTTATGGCACAGGCAGATTGGGATAATGCAATTCTTGTATTGAATCGTTTGCTGCAAGCAGATAAAAATAATCTTGAGTATAGTAAAGACATGGTGCAATGCTATTATTTCAAAAGAGATTATGAAAAAGCAGTGGAGGGTGTAAAAACAATTGTGAATCGTGATGATGCTGATGTGATGACATTTCAAATAGCCGGGAATGTTTATAAAGCACTTGAAGATCCTAAAGAATGTGAAAAGGTTTATAAAGCAGGGTTAAAGAAATTTCCAAAAAGCGGCGCCTTGTACAGTGAATATGGAGAGTTGTTATGGCAAAAGAAAGATTACAGTGCCATTGATCTTTGGGAAAAAGGAATTGAGATTGACCCGGCCTTTGGGGGCAATTATTATAATGCCGCTCTCTATTATTTTTACACAAAAGACAAAGTATGGAGCCTCATTTACGGAGAAATATTTGTGAATATGGAAAGCCTGAGCCAGCGTGGAGCGGCCATGAAAGAGCTTATATTCAAAGGGTATAAAGAAAAATTGTTCAAGGAATCTGACCTGATGAAGGGCGAAGAAAATAATAAAAGCCCTTTTGCAAAAGCTTTTCTCCAGGCGATGAACAAACAATCGGGTCTCGTTTCAAAGGGAGTAACAACAGCTTCGCTCACTATGGTAAGAACGAGGTTCATTCTTGATTGGTATGAAACCAGTGCTTCAAAATATCCTCATCGTCTTTTCGATTATCATCAGCAATTATTGCGTGAAGGAATGTTTGAAGCTTACAATCAATGGTTGTTTGGCACCATTGAAAATCTTACTGCTTACGATAATTGGGCAAAAACTCATCTTGACGAATACAGGGGTTTTACAGCCTTTCAAAAGTCACGGGTTTTCAGAGTGCCGCCGGGACAGTATTACCAGGCGAAATAAACTTCATTTGTCTCGCCGGAGGCGAGACTTTCTTATTCTTTGGATTTTTACCTAATTTGTTCAGGATTCATCTTGCCATTCCTGAACTGATAAATTTCGTCGCCGATGCAAAAACCTACACGATTATTTGATTGCCTGGAATATCAATTAAAAGTGCTTCCCTTGCCCGATATGTTTGCAGCAAAAGAAGGAGGTAGTTGGAAACAATACAGTACAGCTGAAGTGAATGACACAGTGAACCAGCTTGCTTCGGGCTTGCTCTACCTTGGCATTTCTCCAAATGATATGTCTGCAGAGAATCGGGATAAGGTCGCGATCATTAGTAAAAATCGCCCGGAATGGCTAATGATAGACCTGGCTACCCAAAAGATCGGGGGAGTACTTGTGCCTGTCTACCCAACTATTAATGTAAATGAATTACAATTTATCCTGAATGAGTCCCAGGCAAAAGTGATCTTTGTAAATGATGAAGAACTATACCTGAAAGTAAAAAGCATCCAGGATTTTGTGCCATCATTGAAAAATATTTTTACTCTTGAGCATGTTACGAATGCAACCTACTGGAAAGATTGTCTTAAACCTGCCACCGACGAATCACTGGCAACGATAGAACAAATATCTTCTAAAATTACTCCATCAGATCTTGCTACTATCATTTATACATCAGGAACTACCGGTACTCCTAAAGGAGTAATGCTAAGTCATCACAATGTTGTAAGCAATGTTTGTGACAGCAATTGTGTATTTGAAGAAATTGGCGTGGAAGGTAAAAGGGCATTGAGCTTTTTACCATTGAATCATGTATTTGAAAGAATGGTCAGCTACATATATATATATAACAGCGTATCTGTTTACTATGCTGAAAACATGGAAAAGATCGGCGAAAATCTTAAAGAAGTAAAGCCGTTGATCTTTACAACCGTCCCCCGCTTATTGGAAAAAGTTTATGAACGCATAATGGCGAAAGCTGCAACACTTACAGGTACAAAGAAAAAATTATTTAACTGGGCATTGAGCCTGGGATTGAAATATGATATTAGCAAGAACATGGGGATGTGGTATAACCTGCAATTAGGCATCGCGAATAAATTGATCTTTAGTAAATGGAGGGAAGCATTAGGCGCTAATGTCAAAGCAATCGTTACAGGCTCGGCTGCGTGCCAGGTAAAACTATTAAGAGTGTTTACTGCAGCAAGGGTACCGATATTGGAAGGATACGGTTTAACAGAAACGTCTCCTGTGGTAACTGTGAACCGCATGAATCCAAAGAATAGAATGTTTGGTACCGTAGGAACGCTGATTGATAATGTAGAGGTAAAAATTGCCGAAGATGGTGAGATACTTTGCAAAGGGCCAAACATCATGATGGGTTACTACAAACGCCCGGACCTTACCGGGGAAGTTATAAAAGATGGATGGTTTCATACCGGTGATATTGGTGTAATGATCGATAATAAGTTTTTAAAGATCACCGATCGCAAAAAAGAGATTTTTAAAACATCTGGCGGCAAGTATGTGGCCCCCCAACCTATCGAAAATAAAATGAAAGAATCAAAATGGATCGAACAAATGATGGTAACTGGCGCAGGTGAGAAATATACCGGTGCGTTGATCGTTCCTGCTTTTAATGCATTAAAAGAATGGTGTGCTGAACATGGAGTGGAATTCAACGGCAATGAAAAAATTATTAAAAATGAAAAAGTGGTTGCATTAATTAAAGATGCAGTAGAACGATATAATCAAAATTTCAACCAGGTAGAACAGATAAAAAAATTTGAATTGCTGCCGTATGAATGGAGTGTGGAGGGCGGTGAACTTACTCCTACATTAAAACTGAAAAGGAAAGTGATAATGGAGAAGTACAAAGAGGCGATTGACAGGATATATTCTTAATAACCTTTTAAATTGTTTAATATTACGTCTACCAGCCAGTTCTGATCATCACTTTTTTTAAATCATTCATTTCGATTATTTTTAAAGATGCCGCCGGGATTTTTAAAAATAAAAGGCCGGGCTGCCAGGGTTTGGCAGAATCTGAAACAAGGAATGTCACTTGCCTGGGCGGCTTCTCCAAAACTTCTTATTCGTTACACATTATTGGGAATGTTCAATTCGATCATTCCTCCCATTACAGTTTTGCTTGGCGCATTATTGGTAAATAAAATTGCAGAAGCAAAAGTTCATCCGCTTCAGTTCAATGACCTTTTACCCATACTCGTCGGATTATGGATCTGCTTTATCATACAAAGAACAATTGGTTCATACATAGGTTATGGAAGAAATCTGTATGTACGACGTGTTGAATTAGAAGCAGAACGACGTTTACTCGACAAAGCATCGAGAGTTGATCTCGGGCATTTTGATAATTCTGACTGGCATGACCGGCTTGCCCGTGCCAAACGTGATGTTTCATGGAGACCGGGCGATCTCACATGGTCAGTGCTCGGTTTATCGGGTAATCTTGTTACAATAATTCTAATGGCAGGTTTACTGGCAAGCCTTCATTGGCTATTAGTTGTTCTTGCATTGGCCACCTCATTACTATCATTGATCATTGAAAGCCGTGTCACCTCACGGTTATATAAATACTATTACCAGGAAACTCCGGAAGAAAGAGAAAGAAATTATATCGGTGAACTGTTAATACAGCCAAGAACAATTAAAGAGGTCAAAGCGTATGTGCTGGCCGATTATCTTTTAGGAAGACATAAAAATATTTCTGATCATCTTTTTAAACAAAGGGAAAAGATGTATCAATCAGGTGTAAGAATATCTATGATCAGTGGATTGGTGACAGGAACAACCCTGGCACTTGCTTATTTGTTTGTTGGATTACGTGGTATACAGGGCACTATTGATCCCGGCGGTGTTGTATTGGTGATCGGCGCTTTTTCATCTGTAGCTGGAACACTCGGACAGATCTCAAGCACTTTCGTAGCGGTTGATCAGCATACAAGATTTCTCGGTGATTATTTTTCGTTTCTTAAAATTGAAGCACTGCTGCCAGTACCAGAAAAACCGGTTTCTATTCCTGATGGGCCTGTTGATGGCATTAGTTTTGAAAATATCAGTTTTCATTATCCGGGAGGCCATGGTGAAGCAGTAGAAAATTTGAATTTGAAAATCCGAAGTGGTGAATTAATTGCATTGGTTGGTGAGAATGGTGCCGGCAAAAGTACGCTTGTAAAATTATTACTGCGTTTTTATGATGTACAAAAAGGTTCAGTAAAAATTGGCGGTATTAATGTGAAAGATATGGATCCGGAAAATTTGCGCAGTCGCATCGGCATACTATTCCAGGATTATGCCACCTATGAGCTATCGGTAAGAGAGAATGTAATGATGGGCTGGCCTTATGATAAAGCTGATGATGAAAGAGTGATGAAAGCTTTGCGTGATTCACGAAGCGAATGGCTGGTAAAGAAAATGGCAAATGGACTTGATTCAAAAGTGGGAAGATTATTTGAAGGTGGCCATGATCTATCCGGCGGCGAATGGCAACGACTTGC
>DASUTO010000128.1:0-5752 GCA_036374555.1 Chitinophagaceae bacterium | reverse complement strand
ATTCATTATTGTGTTCCGAATATTCCTTCGGGTTTTGCCCGCACCGCATCACAAGCTATCAGCAATGTACTAATGCCTTTATTAATGGAAGCTGGTGATGAAGGCGGTTTTGAAAACCTGGTATGGCATCATATTCATCTTCGCGGTGGCATCTATCTTTTCAAAGGGGCCCTGACCAATTTCTATCTTAGCCAGCGTTTTGATTTGAAATATACTGATCTGAATTTGCTGATAGCAAGTCAACGGTAATTTATTTGGCGGCTTCTAATAATCATCCTATTTTGGACGTTCCTCCCCTAAGGACTCTTATAATTCTGCCCACCATTTATTAATTTAAAACCACCAAAAAATGAAAAAATTTTTCATCTTCCTGACAGGGTTATTTCTGCTTGGATGCAGCAGTAACGAAAAAGGCGAATCAAAAGTAAAGTATAGTGATCTTGCAAATGATAATCTCAAAGGGGACATACAGACCATTGAAGAAACGCCTTACAAGGCAGACAGCACTGGGAAAATGGGCGAAATGGATTCTTGTTGTATTACAGTGAGTCAATTTGATGAAAATGGTAACAGTGTTAAATATACTTCGAAGGATAGCAAAGGAACTATAAAGAATGAGTCTACTTATACAAGGCACGAAAGCGGTTTATGGACCGGTTCAGACGATACAAAGGAAGGAGGTAAACCATCGGGTTCAATGAAAGTTACGATTGATGATAAAGGCCAATATGCATTGGCTCAAACATTTGATTCAACCGGCAAACCAGATGTATATTATAAGGATATTACACAAAATGAATTTGGACAAGTGGCTTCCTGGAAAGAATATGATAAGGACAGCGTTTTTCGCCAGGAAGGGGCAGCAACGTTTGACAAAAATTTGCAGGTCTCATTTGTCATTAAGGACAGTGTAGGTAAAGAGAAACAACTTTATGCTTCAAAATATAATGACAAAGGAGAACAAACTGAAAATTCCACTACAACTATTACCAAAGATTCCACGACTACAAAAGTTACAAAATATACTTACGAAACTCATGATGACATGGGAAACTGGACACAGCGTACTACCTGGGATGACAAAGGAAAAGCAACAGCTATAACAAAGAGAACGTACACTTACCGGAAGAAATAATTCTATTTCCAGTCAGTAATATTGATCCTGTTACTACAAAAATCATATTCATGGTGGTCGTTTGAACTGACGATCACCATTCTTTTTTGACAATACTCCTGTATAAGCTGCTTGTACAGTTCAACTCCTATTGTATCCAAATTTGTACAGGGCTCATCCAGTAAAACAACAGGTACATCAGAAAAAATAGACTGGGCCAGTTTTACTCTTTGCCTCATGCCTGATGAATAATTACGGATCTGTTTATTCACTGCATTTTCCAAACCAAGAATTGAAATTATTTTTTCTGAAGTGATCGAAGAAAGAAATGGTTTAAAGCCAGCATGAAAGTTTAAGAATTCTATTAACGTCATTTCTTCAACAACTTCTAAGTAGGGAGCGCAGATGGAAATATAGTTGTAAACATTTTCACTTGCCAGTGGTTTATTGTCTATTGCCCATTCTCCAGTTCCTTCATTTAAATGCATGCCCCCGCTCAATACTTGCAGTAAGGTTGATTTCCCCGAACCATTCGGCCCGATGATAGCATAAGATTGTCCTGCAGAAAACTCGTAGGTAAGATGGCGAAAGATCCAGTCGCGGTTGAAGCGTTTTCCCGCATCAGTCAGCGATATCTTCATCCACACTGTTTTTGGTGAAGCGTTTTATAATACCGCGGTTTGATTCGCGGATAAATGTTACGATCTCATCTCTTTCATCTGTTGCATCAAATTCTTCATCTAAGTATTCGATAGCTTGTGTTGTGTTTAGTCCTTTATTATATATGCAACGATAAATATCGAGTATGTGATTGATCTTTTCTACTCCGAAACCTCTTCTCTTTAAGCCAATGGAATTTACTCCTGCATAAGAAAGAGGAGTTCTTGCTGCCTTAATATACGGAGGTACATCTTTACCAACCAATGAACCCCCACTAAGAAATGAATGCTGGCCAATGCGAACAAACTGGTGAACAGCCGTCATGCCACCCAGGATTGACCAGTCACCAATCGTAACGTGGCCTGCTACCTGGGTGTTATTGCTCATGATACAGTTGTTGCCAACAATGCAATCATGGGCAAAATGACAATAGGCCATAATAAGACAATTTCTGCCGATCACCGTTTTTTCCCTGTCAACGGTTCCGCGATTAATGGTTACAAATTCGCGAATGGTGGTATTATCGCCGATTATCACCTGCGAATATTCGCCCTGGAATTTCAGATCCTGAGGAATAGCGGCTATAACGGCCCCGGGGAAAATGCGGCAGTTCTTTCCGATCCTTGCCCCTTCCATAATAGTTACGTTCGATCCGATCCAGGTGCCGTCACCGATCTCAACATCCTGGTGAATAACAGTAAAAGGATCAACCTTGACGTTGGTTGCCAAACGTGCATTTGGGTGAATATAAGTATGGGGATGAATCATTTAATAAAAGTCTCCCCCGATCTGTTCGGGGGAGGCCCGGCAAAGTTAATCGTTAAAGCCAAACAGAGAATTTTTTTTAAAACTCTACATTTTAAGGTAGAATTACCGTTATGATTGATCTATGTTAAGGCAATTCGCCGTTTGTGTTGTAAATTTGCCGACTAATGCATAATCCTCCGGATATATTATCACTGGCTTATCGGCAATCTGTTTTGCGGGATCAGTTTGTAATGCTCCAGGAAAAAGTAAGATTGATACCCGGTTCTGTGCAATATACTATTAACAGGTATCACAATACCGGCAACTGGAACATGGAAGATATGGGCATGCTGGTTTATCATTACGAAAAGAGCAAGCCGAAAGAAAATTATCTTGAATTGAAATTCTGCGTGTCGGGTAATGTGTACTGCCGTCAGAAAGATACTGAATGCAATATGTGTAAATACAGTGCATCCAGATCCTGTGTGGAAAGAGTGGAAAGCGTCGATGTATTGAGCTTTCGTTTTTCACCGGCACATCTTTCTCAATTTGTCACACGTAAAGGAAACGAGGTATTGAGTGACGATGTGCTGAAATTCAAACACGTTTCTTCTTTTACTAAAATATTACCGCTCTGTGGCAAAACAAGAATGGTGTTGGAAGGATTGCTGAATCATACTTTCACAGACAGTCTCGAAAATATTTACATCAATGCCCAAACCCAGATGCTATTGCTTTATAGTCTTGACTGCATGCTGGGCGAAAAGGAAATTGATGTGATCAATTGCAAGTTTTTGGCTAATGAAGCTGATCGCGATAAAATTACTAAGGCAAGGGAAATTTTGATCCAGCATATTGGCGAACCGATCACTATCAAGGAGCTTAGCAGGAAAGTAGCGATCAATGAATGTTACCTGAAAAAAGGGTTTAAAGAAATGTTTGGCAGCACCATCTTTGATTTTTATCAATCTCAAAGAATGGAACATGCTAAATACTTATTGTATGAAAAAGGATTGAGTGTAACTGAAGTTTCTATGCTGCTGGGATATTCATCTATCTCGCATTTCTCCACTGCATTTAAAAAACATACCGGGCTAAAGCCTTGCGAATTATTGTTAAGAGCTTAAAACAACAATGAAAGTATTCGCTTTCATATTAGCTGCTTATTTAGTTTTTCTTTTTGCTATTCCCTGTTGCAGTTTTGACAATTGTCCTGAAGATAAAACTGCGCAGGAAGCAAATCATGAAAAAGGTGATGGTGATTGTGGTAGCTGCTCCCCATTTTTTACTTGTACCGGTTGCTCGGGTTTTACCGTTTCATTTGGAATTACAAATCTTGAAATAGATCCGGCTTTCTCTGGTCAACAATATGCCGGGTATATTCTCCGTTCTATTCCCGATGTTCATTATGATTTTTGGCAACCGCCTAAACTTGTTTGATAAATTAAATCAAAGTCAACAAGTTTTTTAATTAATCAATTACCTATGCAACGATTTTTTTTAGTTGCAGTGATGCTGGTTACAGTGTTTACTGCATCTGCTCAACATACATTCAAAGCAAAAATTATAAATAAGGAAACGGGTGAAGGCGTCGCTAAAGCATCAGTGACTTTAGTAGAATTAAAAAAAACAGTACCCGCTGATTCCGCAGGTGCTATATTAATAACAGACATTCCTGCGGGAAAGTATACAGTTAAGTTCACATCAGTTGGCTATGCGGAAAAAGAAGTTACTTACGACTTTCCACCAGATCAGGATGTGACGATAGAAATGGAAACGGAGCATGAAGAGGAGGAAGAGGTAGTCATCCAATCCACAAGAAGCACACGGACCATACAGGATATTCCTACAAGAGTAGAGTTTGTTGCCGGAGAAGAGCTCGATGAAAAGGCAAATATGAAACCCGGTGATATAAGAATGGTATTGAATGAAAGTACCGGGATCACGACTCAACAAACCTCAGCCACTTCTGCAAACGCTTCGATCCGGATACAGGGATTAGATGGGCGATATACCCAGATATTAAAAGATGGATTGCCTTTATATGCAGGATTCAGTGGAGGATTAGGATTATTACAAACGCCACCACTCGACCTGAAACAATTTGAGGTTATCAAAGGTTCATCTTCTACATTATATGGAGGCGGAGCCATTGCAGGCTTGGTTAATCTTATTTCTAAAACTCCGGAAGAGGAAAGAGAATTGAATTTTCATATTGATATAACAAGTGGAGGCGGATTAAACACCAGCGGTTTCTATGGACAAAAATTTAAAAAGGCTGGAATAACTTTATTTGCTTCACGCAACAGTAATTCAGCTTATGATCCCTCTGATGTTGGGTTGACAGCCATTCCAAAATTTGAACGGTACACGGTTAATCCCAAACTTTTCATTTATATAAAGGAAAAAACACAATTGGTAGTTGGTGGAAATATAACAACTGAAAACAGAACAGGTGGTGATATAGCATTCATTAAAGGAATTAAGCAATACGGATATACAGAAAGCAATTATACCGACCGCTATAGTTCACAGCTTTCGCTCGATCATCGTTTTAATGAAAAAAGCCAGTTTACATTAAAGAATAGTATTAATTATTTCAAACGGGCGATCGGTATCCCTGCCTACGCTTTTGATGGAACTCAAACAGGCACATTTAGTGAAGCCACTTACTCTTATCACGGTGAAAGATCTGAATGGACAGGGGGGATCAATTTTGTTACCGATCATTTCGAAGAAATACAATGGACAGCAACTCCTTCGAGAGACTACGAGCAGATCACAACCGGGTTATTTATTCAGAACAGTCTCAAAGCGAGTGATAAGTTTAGTATTGAAACAGGTTTACGTGGTGATTATGTAAAAGATTATGGTTTTGCATTCCTTCCGCGGCTTTCAATGTTATTTAAATTTTCTTCAGAACTTTCTTCCAGAATCGGAGGTGGTATAGGTTATAAAACACCAACGATTTTTACCGAAGAAAGTGAAAGATTATTGTACAAGAATGTACTCCCCATAGATCCTGATGAAAATGAAATGGAAGGAAGTTATGGAGTGAACGCTGATATTAATTACCGTACAAGATTTGCTGATGAAAAAATCAGTTTTAGTATAAATCATCTTTTCTTTTATACACGGATTCGTGATCCGTTACTATTGGATTCTTTTTCGAGTGTGCCCGTTTATCGTTTTAAAAATGTAGACGGTCATTTTGATAGCAAGGGAATGGAA
>DASUTO010000127.1:0-8418 GCA_036374555.1 Chitinophagaceae bacterium | reverse complement strand
TGTCTTGCCTGTTGCGTTCAACAATTTTATTTAGTCCATCAATTGCTTTGTCAAGCCTTGTTTTAGTTGCCATTAAAGATTCCAAATTCAACTATGTGAAAGTTTATTTCTTCTTCTTTGTTGCAGCCTTCTTTTTAGCAGGTGGTTTCGCCGCAGTTTTAGCAGGAGCTTTCTTCGCCGCTTTCTTTTTTCCAAATGCATTTGGTATCGCTGCCTCGATCATTTTCTTTACTTCTTCTAATGGAAGGTCTTTCAGATCATCAGCAGTGTATTTGGTATCATCCGCTTTCTTTGGCAGTCTTATTATCTTTTTACCGAACTTGATTAGGGGACCCCAACGGGCATTTTCAACAGAAATTTTTTCTTCGGGCCAATGTTGTATATAGCGGTTTGCTTCTTTTTTGATTTTCGCCTCTACCAGCTCATTGATATCTGCCTGGCTTAAATTATCATGATTATAACGCCGGGGTACATTAATGAACATGTCGTTCCATTTAATGTAGGGGCCGAAACGTCCTTTGCCTTTTGTTACAGGTTTCCCATCAAACATGGCGATCGGTGCATCCGCTTTTTGTTTTTCTTTTATCAGCTCAATAGCTCTCTCAAGATCCATCTCCAGCGGATCTTCACCGCGTGGAATAGAAATAAACGCTTCACCAAATTTTACATACGGACCAAAACGACCGGTATTCACATATACTTCTTCACCTTCGTATTCACCAAGTGTAAGTGGTAGCTTAAAAAGATCAAGTGCCTGTTCCAGCGTTATTGTTTCAATACTCTGGTCACGTTTTAACCCGGCAAAGTGCGGTTTCTCTTCTTCATCCGATATTCCCATCTGCACCATCGGGCCATAACGACCCATTCTCGCAATAACTGGTTTGCCTGTGATCGGATCAACACCCAACTCTCTTTCGCCGCTTGCCCTTTCGGCAGTTTCAATTGTTTTATCTACATCTTTTTTAAATGGCAAATAAAAATCATCGATCATCTTATGCCATTTCATTTTGCCTTCGGCCACTTCATCAAACTCTTCTTCGATCCTGGCCGTAAAGCTATAATCCATGATGTCATCAAAATACTGTGTCAGAAAATCAGTCACTACCAAGCCAAGATCAGTAGGAAATAGTTTTGATTTTTCAGCGCCGGTATTTTCAACTTCAGTAACCTTTGTTACATTATCTTTTTTCAGGAGCAAAACACGATACTCTCTTTGTATTGCTTCTTTATCTCTCTTTTCAACATAGCCTCTTTTCTGAATTGTTGAAATTGTAGGAGCATAAGTAGAAGGACGACCGATCCCAAGTTCTTCTAATTTTTTTACAAGGGAAGCTTCGGTATATCTCGGCGCAGCACGACTGAATCTTTCTGTCGCCTTCATTTCTTTCAATGGCAATTTTTGCCCGACAGTTAATGGTGGCAACATTCCTTCCTGTTCTTCTTCAGTTATATCATCATCATCCCTGTCTTCCCGATACACTTTCAGGAAACCATCAAATTTTAATACTTCGCCTTGTGCAGTTAATTGGTCATTATTTGTAGAGATATCGATCTTCGCTGTTGTCTTTTCTGTTTCAGCATCCGACATCTGGCAGGCCATTGTACGTTTCCAGATCAGCTCATACAGTCTTTTCAGCTCAGCATCATCAACTGTAGTATTGCTCATGTAGGTCGGGCGAATAGCTTCGTGTGCCTCCTGTGCACTTTCATTCTTGCTCTTGTATTTCCGGAATTGGTGATATTGATCTCCGTACATCGATTTAATTGTGTTGGTAAGATCACCCAATGCAGTATTGCTCAGATTCACACTATCAGTACGCATATAAGTTATCATACCGCTTTCATACAATCTTTGTGCGAGCATCATCGTACGGCTTACACCATAACCAAGTTTTCTTGATGCTTCCTGTTGAAGCGTTGAAGTGGTAAATGGGGGAGCAGGAGATTTTTTCCCCGGTCTTACCTGTATATCACTAACCGTATAGGTTGCGCCGATACAGCTTTTCAAAAATGCTTCTGCCTCTTCGGCTGTGTTTTGTTTTTTGCCTTCAGCCGAAAATGTTACCGGTTTACCGCCAACATCATTAGCCGTGAATAAACCTTCAACCTTAAATGTGCTGACAGAATTAAATGCATTGATCTCTCTTTCTCTTTCTGCTATCAGTTTCACGGCAACGCTTTGTACACGACCGGCACTCAGGTTATTCCTCATGCTGATCTTGCGCCAAAGAACCGGGCTCAATTCAAATCCCACGATCCTGTCCAAAACACGACGGGCTTGTTGGGCCATCACCAGATTCATATCAACGGTCCGTGGATTGTCAACTGCTGCTTTTATCGCTGGCTTTGTGATCTCATGAAAAACGATCCGCTTGGTTTTTCGCGGATCAAGACCCAATACTTCACACAAATGCCAGCTGATCGCTTCACCTTCACGGTCCTCATCCGTCGCCAGCCATACTTCACTTGATTTTTTCGCTAAACTCTTTAAGTCCTTGACAACCTTCTCTTTTTCCGGCGAAACAATATAGGTAGGTTCGTAATTTTTATCCATATCGATCCCCATTCCGGCCTTTTGCAAGTCGCGGATGTGGCCAAAACAACTCTTTACCTGGAAATCACTCCCGAGTATCTTTTCAATTGTTTTTGCTTTCGCAGGGCTCTCAACTATCAACAGGTTTTTCGCCATATCAGGTTTTCAAGTAATTATTTAGTCGACTTCAGTGCTACTATTAAACTTATGTTGCGTCCGCCCCGGCGGATCATCTTTCTTATCATCATTCAACAAATGCTTCCTTCCCGACTCAGTCGGCATACGTTCTTATCGCTATTCTGCTGATTTTGGTTCGATTTGAGGTGGAAGAAACATTAAATTATCCCGGTCCTCATATATATAATATAGTACGCCAGACAGCCAGACGAGTGCAATAATAACGCAGAAATTTCAATTTTCTGAAATTGCTTGCTTATCGGACGTTCTTTTGTGGGCAAACTTGTGGATACAATCTTTTGGAAATGAGAGAGAATTCTTTCTTTCAAAATTTATTAAAATGATCATCAACTAAACTCACGAACAGTTTTTTTCACCACATAGTAACATAGAAACATCGGATTTCATCCCGCAATACTGCGGGATGTTTCTTTCTATTGTACACTATGTGTCTATGTGGTTCCGCTAGTATTTCATTTTCTTTAAAATGCCTTCTTAGCAAACAGGTCTCCATCATTCCACTTCGGTCTTTCTGTTGTTTGTGCTATAGAATAACTGATCAGGAAATTCAATTGCACATAAGTTTTTGCAGCGGTAAAATTGAATATGCCGCCTTCCAAACCATCGGCGGCCTGGTGATAATATTTAGCCCGCCATTGTTTTACAAAAGCAACAAGATCAAAACCGGGAATATTTGTTTTGGTCCCGTATTTTATATGCAATGCCGGAATTCCATTCATTACAAAACTATATTGATCACTTCTTACAAAACGATTTTCAGTTGGCTCGGGATCTTTCTCCACTTCCAATCCAAGATAACCTGCAGCAAACTTTACATTATTCATCAGGCTCGAATGTTCGGCGCCTAACGGAACAACCGAAAGAAGCGGAGCGATCACGGTGGGCATATCTGTATTTACATCGGCCACAATGGATGCTTTGGGAACTGTTGGATTGGCAGCAAAATAAGAGGAGCCAAGCAATCCCATTTCTTCTGCAGTCACCATTACAATTAAGACAGAGCGTTTTGTTTTTGCACCTGAGGATTTATACACTCTTGCGATCTCGAGCAATGAAGCAACTCCTGATGCATTATCATGAGCTCCGTTATAAATTGAATCTCCTTGAACCACTCTGCCGATTCCTACATGATCAAGGTGTGCAGAATGAACAACGTATTCATTTTTTAAAACTTTATCAATACCAGGGATCAATCCAATGACATTATAACTTTCAATATCCGTATGCGTGGTTGTATAACTAACAGAAAGAGCATAGCCAAATTCAAAAGATGAAGCATTTCCTTTTTTAATGTCAGCTAATACTTGTTGCAGGTTCTTACCTGAATTCATAAAAAGTCTTCTCATCAGCGGCGTGGCAGCATTTACAGCTACATTTAAATTCCCTGTAAAACCACGGCTAAAGGCCATCGTCTTGCCAGGATTTATCGTAGTGTTTGATTGCAGTGTTGGATTTGAATTGGTAGATGGGCGGTTTTGCGGACTATACATGATAACACCAATTGCTCCTTTCTCAAAAGCAACATTCATTTTATTTCCACCGTTTGAAAAATGTGCAGTTACAGTTGAATGTAATCCATCTGGTGCGCCGGCAACCAACACAACAATTTTTCCTTTCACATCTATTCCTGCATAATCAGAATAACCACCCGGAATTTCAACTCCATAACCCGCAAAAACCAACTGCCCTTCCGCAGCGGCATTTTTATTTATCGGATGAGGAGCCGGGGCAAAATCTTTCATAAATGTCAACGAATCTGTATTACCGAACTTATCCTTTAACATAGCAACCGCTGAGCTATTTTCAACAATTGATTTCCTGATCAGCAGTTTCTGGGTATATCCGCCGTTATCACCCCCGGGGGTTAATCCAATTTTTTTGTATTGATCGATCACATAATCAACCGCCATTTGATAACCTTCCGTTCCGGGTAAGCGACCCTTCAATTTATCATCGGCCAGGTAAGCAATATGTGCGCGGATAGTATTGGTGTCAATTCTATCCATTGCTTTCTTTATATCTTTTGAAATGGGGATATCCTGCGCAGAACTATTCAGCGCAATAAAACTGCAAACGATCAGGAAATATTTTTTCATGACCGAAAGTTATGTTTTTTAGCTATTGAATAAAGGCTTTTATTTTTTCGGCGAGTTTTTCTGACCACCGCTTATATTCCCTGGCAGAAGGATGCAAGCCATCCGCCGCCAGCAAAGTGAGATCATTTGCGGCTTCTCTTGTCCATGGAGTAATATCAAGATAATTCGCATTATAATTTTCTGAAATAGTTTTATTGGCTGCATTGTACTCATCAATCTCTCTCGCAATTTGATTCCTGTCTCTGCCTGCCGCAAATGGTGTAACTCCCCAGTCAGGGATTGACAATACTATTACATGGTCAGCTTTGCCGCCGGCAAATTGTAATGCCTGCTTTAATAAATTTTCAAATTCTGGCTTATAAGTTTCAACCGGCCGGCCGCGGTATTGATTGTTTACACCGATCAATAAAGTAACGATATCATAAGGTGGCGTAAGTGTTCGATCATTGATATTGTTTTGAAGTTCATCAGTTGTCCATCCTGTTTTTGCAACTATTTCCGGCGGGTTGAAATCGTATCCTGACTGTGTCAATATTTGAACTGTTTGATTCGGAAAATTCCCCTGGGGTAAAACACTTTCGCCGATAGTATAAGAATCTCCCAGGGCAAGAAAAGAATGGGCCATTTTCGATTGATTGGTCATTTGTAAAGGGTAGCCTCCTTGTTTTGCACAACTGAAAATAAGGATTACATGGAAACTGCAAAAAGTGAAAATGAAATTTTTCATTTTCATGTAATAAAATTAACGAAGTAGCGAGTCATTTGGATTTAGTATTAATTTTAAAAATAATCAACCCACGTTGTTATGAAATGGATCACAAGAGAACGGCCAAAAATTGATCGGATCGCCTGCCCCTGGCTTATTAAAAACTTTGTAGATGGGGATGCGGAGTTTATTTATGTGCCTGCTGATACTGTAAAAGAACAGGCCAAAAAATTAAATGCTACTCCTTTTGATGTTCCGGATGTAGAGTTTTCTCATCATGACGATAAATGCACTTTCGATTACATTCTTGAAAAATACAGAATTAAAGATCATGCATTACATACACTGGCTGTTATAGTCAGAGGCGCCGACACAGACAGGCATGATATAGCAAACCAGGCTTCAGGTCTTTGGGCTATCTCGGCAGGCCTGGCTTACAATATAAAAGATGATCACAAATTACTTGAAAGAGGAATGATGATCTATGATGCTTTATATAGCTGGGCCAAGCATTTACAAAATGAAAAGCATACACAGAACCCTGTTGATCATTTATTCATCGAAGTTTTCAACAAATTCATAAAGCAAAAAGCGAAGCAAAAGAAAACTCCCGATTGGGTAAAAGAACTAAAAGAAATAATACAGGACCAGATCGATACCAATTTAAATTTAACCAACATTTCAAAAAGCCTTGACATTAATCCATCTTACTTATCCCGTGAATTTTCCAAACATTTCAATAACCTTTCCTTTGGTGAATACACCAGAAAGATGCGAATTGAAAAAGCTATTGAGTTAATGAGGAAGGGCTCTTATTCATTGACTGAAATAGCCTATCTGACGGGGTTCTCAGATCAAAGTCATTTTACAAGGATATTCAAAAAACATACGGGGCAGAATCCTTCTGCATATAGAAAAAAACTCAAAAAAGGTAAATAGGATACAAAAGGTTATTTGCATTCTATTTTCAACATCTCTGTGCGGGTACATTGCGTCTTTGATTTATGATGGAGAGCACCGAAACTTTACTTTTAACCCGCCGGGATGTAGCCAATCTTTTAACCATTACTGAATGCATGGTTGCAGTTGAAAACGCATTTGGTTTATATGCAAATGGAAAAATGACGCCCCCGAAAGTATTGGGCATTCATGTTGACAATGGAGGTTTTCATATTAAGGCGGGTGTATTGACATCGGATAAAATATATTTCGCTGCAAAGACCAATGCTAACTTTCCCAATAATTCAAGCCAACACGGTCTTCCCACCATCCAGGGTGTTATTGTTGTTTGCGACGGGAGAAATGGACGACTTCTATCGTTGATGGATTCAATTGAAATGACCATCTTAAGGACGGGAGCGGCGACTGGTATAGCGGCAAAATATCTCGCTCTTCCGGATGCAAGAGTTGCCACTATTTGCGGGTGTGGAAACCAGGGAAAAATATCTCTGAAAGCATTATTGGAAGTGCGAAAACTTGAAAAGATCTATGCATTTGATATTGATCCACTACAAACAGAAAAGCTTGCACATGAATTTTCAAATGAAATAGATGTCATTGCAATAACAGCAAATGATCTGCATGATGCACTTATCCAAAGTCATATTTGTGTTACTTGTACTCCTTCCCAAAAACCATTTATACAAGCGAAAGATATAAGGCCGGGAGCTTTTATTGCTGCTGTTGGATCTGATAGTGAAGAAAAGCAGGAATTGTTTCCGGATTTGATCGCCAAAAACAAGATTGTAGTTGACATCGCAGAACAAGCTGCCACGATTGGAGAACTTCATCATGCGATAAAACAGGGATTGACCACGATTGATCATATTCATGCCGGGCTTGGACAAATAATTACGGGACAAAAAGCTGGACGAGAATCCGATAATGAGATAATTATTTTCGATAGTACCGGAACCGCCCTGCAAGATGTAGCCGCAGCAGCTATTGTTTATGAAAAAGCGCTGATAAATAAAATTGGAACGAGTTTGAATTTTTCAGATACCTGATTTAAATTTTTATAAAATAAAATTTTCATGCAACAACCAATTACCAAACAACAGATCGAAGAACTCCAACAACAAAACTGCACTGTAAAACTTATTGATATACGTCCACCTGCAGAATATGAAAAAATGCATGTGCCGGGCTCGTTAAATATACCTGCAGACACAATTACCGACAATATTGCAAAACATGACACGAATGATACAATAGTTTGTATCTGTACTAAAGGACTCGAACGTTCCCAAAATGCGGCAGAAGCAATCTCTGCTATGGGCTTCTCCAATGTTTTTTATTTAGAAGAGGGTGCGGTTGGCTGGCTTGCTGAATAATACTCATATAAATAAATGATGTCAATAGACACGCAAAGCCAGTAAACGAAAAAAATGGAACAAGAAACCAAACCAATCTATTCATTAACACAGCTAACAAAATATTTTCTCAAGTTAGGCACCATCGGTTTTGGAGGACCCGTTGCATTAGTAGGCTATATGCACCATGACCTGGTTGAAGATCGTAAATGGATCCCGGAAGAGGAATATAAACAGGGTTTGGCTTTGGCACAACTAGCACCGGGACCTTTGGCTGCACAATTAGGAATTTATCTTGGTTTTGTTCATTACCGGGTATTAGGTGCTACCCTGGCAGGTCTTGCTTTCATTATGCCTTCATTCATCATGGTTGTGCTTTTAGGAATGGCCTATAAACTTTATGGGGGGATTTACTGGATGCAAGCCGTTTTTTATGGTGTAGGCGCAGCTGTAATTGGTATCATTGTCATGAGTTGTTATAAACTCACGATAAAATCGATTGGAAAGTTAGACATCCGATCTTTAAAAGATAAGTACCTCCTATGGTTGCTTTTTATTATACCGGCCACAATA
>DASUTO010000126.1:0-6506 GCA_036374555.1 Chitinophagaceae bacterium | reverse complement strand
TTTATCAAACACGTCGCAAAGCTTTTGATCTATTTCTTTATGCATATTAGTAAATCTGGCCCCAACTCTGTGATTGCCGGCATAATTCAACACATAGTTTTCATTTGCCGAAAGAACAGATTCCCACTTTTCAGCATGTTTCCTTTTCATTTCCTCTATTTGATATTTGGCCAGCGGGTGAACTGCAACTAATTCTTTTAATGTTTTTTTCCCATCTCCTGTCACATGTAAATAATTCTTTGCGACCATGCCAGTTATTATGCCTTTTGTTTTCCCCGGGTAGCGAATATGAAAGACACTGAACTCCATTGGAAGCTGAACAAATGCCTGCAAAATATAAGTTTCACCAATTGCTCCATGATATTGTTGTAAACCAGTTTCATCTTTTATAACCCGAAATAATACGCCTTGCATACCTCTATCTGGTTTTGCTATAATCGGAAAGTTTAGTTCAACTTTCTTTAATTCAGTTTTCACTTCCTGCAGATTTGTTGTATTCTCGACGTATATCGTTTTAGGTAAACACCATTTTGGCAATTGCTGATACATTTCTTTCTTACTGTTGCCTTCAAAACCGGCAAATTGTAAAGAAGGATTAACAGGCGTGAAGAACCAAAGGGCCCTTGCCTTGATTGCATAATATAACCAGGCAACACCTACAGGCGCATACATTATATTATAGGGCCACCTTTCCCACTCAAATAATCTTTTAAAAAATTCTTTCATAATAAAACTGGTAAAACGTTGGATCTTTTTCTGGTTATTTTAAATCTTCCATTTTTTCCTCCAGCCCTTGCGTTATTTCTTCAGGATGCTCCAGCTTGTGTGCCGTAGTTTTTTTCTTTGACATTTTCCAAATTTGAATAAGTGCAGTTATCACAAAAATGCCCCCGATCACCCAATTAATAACCTGGTGGCTGTTTCGTAACTTACTCGCCACAAGTCGCCCTCCGAAAATAAAAACACAATTACCGATCAATGTTCCTAAACCAATCCCAATAATATAAAAATTATAATGCTTGTTTACGGGCAATAAAATCTTTTTTGTCAGCAAAACAGTGCTCCATCCAAACCAAAAAGGGATCTGTGCCGGACTTACTGCACTCATGGAGAATCCAAGTAATATTTTCGGTAATCCGCTGCTGAGGATAAAATTTTCCTGTTCTTTTGGACTCATAGCTGCATGAAAACTGGATATCGCAAGCACAATAACGATCGCAAGCGTTATCCATTCGAGCATTTTAAAAAGAAATTCTTTTTTTCGTACCCAATCCATTGCCACCAGTGAAAGGCGAACATAAATTACTTCGGCAAGCAATGAGCCTAATGAAAATTGTAATGCCTGTATTATACCATCCGTAATGCTTATTTGCATTGCGGCAATATTTAATGTTCCCAGCGGTAACGAACCGAGGAAACTAATAAGCATCCCGATAAAAAAAACTTTTGTTAATCGCACCTTGCGAATGTACAAACAGGTAAGATAAATAAATGGGAGAAGTGAAACTAATTACATGCAAGTGAGCTCTAATTTTTCTTAGCAAAGACTGAAAGCTCAACATTAAGCTCATCAGCCATTGAAAAACTTTTACCCCCTACTCCAAAATCCAAACGGTTCAATTTAAATTCCCCTTCAAAAAGAATTCCACCGTCTTTGCTTGTTTGTGTAAAGGGAAAACTAATTTCTTTCGATACATTTTTTATGGTAATAACGCCAAACATATAGAGATACCCTTCTTTATTTGTTGTGGTGATCTTTGTGGATCTGAAACTGATCTTTGGATATTTTTCTACATCGAAGTATTCCGCTTTTCTCAAATGATTATCTCTCCCTTCCAAATCAGTATCCACGGTTTTTGCTTCAACGCTTACATTGAAACTGGCGCTGGCAAGATTTGAAGGATCAAATGTGATAGTACCTGCCAATCCATCGAATGTTCCTCCGGTATTGATGCCAAAATTCTTTATCACAAACCGAACTTTCGAGCCTGCATCTGCCGGCGTATAATTTTGACCAAATGTGGTAGCAAAAACACAGAGTACGGCTAGTGCGGTAAAAATTTTTTTAAGCATATAGATCATTTGTCCTTTACGTTAGATTAGAACGGTTTTTCATCAGGAACCGTTGCTTTTGCCGGCAAAAATTTTAAGTTTAACAAATCGGAACATTCAAACATTACTCGCCATCAGTCATATTTTTCAATCAATTTGAAATGGCGACGGGCTTGTTTCAAAAAATCATGGCCTTTTTTAAATGGCCAATAAGGAGTGCCATGTTCATGATTGTATTTGCTTATTTCAAACAACACTTTCCAGTGTTTAAGAATTTCCCGGTATGCCTGCCAGACACTGAGTCCTGCATCGTATATATGATTGGGCTCTGCCCCACATCCATTGAATTCGAGGATCGAAAAGTTCTTTCCTTCTTTCAGGTCATCAAGTGTCACACATTTTACATCGTAGCGGCCATAATAAAATTTATCTGTGTAATGACTGATTTCATCAAATACTTTATGCAATTTATCATCGGCCAGGTGATGCAGGTCTATAAATCTTGCGCCGCGATTGTGATTGCCTGCATAGGACAGGTAAAAATGCTGATCTTTTTTTAATACCCTGTCCAGGCGATGTTCATGGCGGTGTTTCATTTCTTCCAGGCGATATTTAGCCCGGGGGTGTTGTAAGATCAGTTCCCATAAAGTCGATCTGCCATCGCCATAAACTTCCAGTAATTCTTTTTGTATCAAACCGCTGATCGTTCCCTTTTGTTGTGTAGGGTGACGATAATAAAAAACACTTAGTTCAACCGGAAGATCGATCAACTCCTGTACGATATACTCTACCGGAATTCTCTCATGATATTTTTTTAACTGATCATCATTATCAATTCTCCTGAAAAGAATTCCTTTCATACCTACATCTGGTTTTACAATAAATGGATAACTGAATCCATTCTCTGTTATCTTTCTCTTTACTTCATCAAAGTGGAGGTCATGAAGGATATAGATCGTTCTTGGAAATGAAGAGGGCGGCAACTGGTCGTACATTTCTTTTTTACTCTCTCCTTCAAACCCGCCAAAAGTAAGGGTAGGATTTGATGAGCTGAAGAACCAGACTGACCTGGCACGCAAACAATACCATGCCCACACAAAGCCAATCGGGAAATACAGCACAGAGAATGGCCACAGTTCCCAATTAGTGATCTTTGAAAAAAGCTTTTTTACATTCATTTGTAGCTGGCAAAAATATAAATTGAATGCCACTATCTGTTTTTTTACAATGGTATTTTAGGATTATTTTTAAAATCGATTGCCTTACTGAGAAGAGATTTTATTTGATTAATATTGTGTCATTGTCGATCTATCTATTTATACCATCTTTGCTTCAATGATTCATTTAAATTTTTGTGATAATAATTTATGAAGGTTCCTGTACTTGCTGAATTATTTGCAGAAGGCAAACAACCCGAAGTATTATTTTGGGTGGGTTGTGCCGGCAGTTTTGATCAACGGGCACAAAAGATCACCAAAGCGTTTGTAACCATACTGGATAAAATAAAGATCAACTATGCAATTCTTGGTAAAGAAGAAATGTGCAATGGCGATCCGGTGCGCAGAGCAGGTAATGAATTTATGTTTCAAATGATGGCTTACCAGAATATTCAAACGTTGAATAATTATGGGATAAAAAAAATTGTAACTGCATGCCCGCATTGCTTTAATATTTTAAAAAATGAATATCCCGCATTAGGTGGTAACTACGAGGTGATTCATCACACTGTATTCTTGCAACAATTGATCGATGAGGGAAAGATCAAACTAAAAGACGGAGGCGCATTTAAAGGAAAGAAGATCACTTATCACGATAGCTGTTATCTCGGCCGGGCAAATAATATCTATGAAGCTCCCCGGAAAGTGCTGGAGGCTTTTGATACGGAGCTGGTAGAAATGAAGCGTTGTAAAACAAACGGGCTTTGTTGCGGTGCTGGTGGCGCACAAATGTTTAAAGAAGAAGAAAAAGGAACGATAAGAATAAACAGCGAACGCAGTAATGAAGCGATCGGCACTGGTGCAACAATTATTGCCGCTGCCTGTCCTTTCTGTAATACCATGCTAACGGATGGAGTAAAACATGCAGAAAAAGAAGATTCAGTAAAAGTGTTGGACATTGCGGAATTGGTTGCAGCGAGTTTAGCTTAATTTTGTTGCATGAATCTTGAATATAAAAACCTCCTCAACGAAAATTTTTCCCCGGATAGTCGTGTTTGGATCTACCAGGCCAGTCGTTTATTTACCTTAAACGAGGCCCTGTCAATTGAAGACCTGTTAAATGATTTTACTGCGAAATGGTTATCACATGGTGTGCCCGTTAAAGGGGCTGGTTATTTATTCTTTGGACAGTTCATTATTTTACTGGCTGATGAGAAAGCAACTGGTGTTAGTGGGTGCAGCACTGATAGCTCAGTTCGGTTGATAAAAGATATTGAACAGCGATTTGGTGTAAGTATGTTTGACAGGACTACACTTGCATTTGTTGTAAAGGATAAGGTGCAGTTGTTGCCGCTTTCTCAATTACAATATGCATTTGATAACAGGTTTATAGACTCGCATACTTTATACTTCAATAATCTTGTGCAAACCAAGGCCGAACTAGAAAATAATTGGCTGGTTCCAATAAAAGATAGCTGGCTATCAAAAAAGATTACCGTAAATGTGTAAATTAGTCCCGATAGCTATCGGGGCACAAAAGCGGAAGTAGCTCACCTGGTAGAGCGACAGCTTCCCAAGCTGTAGGTAGCGGGTTCGAGTCCCGTCTTCCGCTCAGATGACCTGCTAACAGAAAATTTGCCAGAACCATGGCCTCGTTATAAAGCAAGTTCCATGACCGATAGCCTGAAAACATGTTTTTTATGGCAAAGCTCATCCCATCAAATATATTTGTTCATGCCATCCTGTCACCAACTGGTCTTATTTGCCTAAATTTGCAGTCCAATTTTAGATTTTAATGCTTGATTATATTTCCGATAAAGTGCAGGACGAAACAAGACAAGGTGAGGCTTTTGCTCCATTCAACAGCGATCCCAACCAGTATAAAAAACTCTTTTATATTGAAAGCTATGGTTGCCAGATGAATTTCTCTGATAGCGAGATCGTGGCTTCCATTTTAAACAAAGAGGGCTTTGGCGCCACCCGCAATTTTGAAGATGCCGATCTTGTTTTATTAAACACCTGTTCCATCCGGGAAAAAGCAGAACAGACTGTAAGAAAAAGATTAACGGAATTTAAAAAAGTAAAAGCTGCAAGGCCGGGTATGCTCATTGGTATGCTCGGTTGTATGGCGGAAAGATTGAAATCAAAATTACTGGAAGAAGAAAAGCTGGTTGACTTAGTTGTTGGACCGGATGCTTATCGCAGTTTACCTGGATTGATATCAGAAGCAGAAGGCGGACAGAAAGCAGTTAATGTGTTATTGAGCCGTGATGAGACCTATGCTGATATTTCTCCTGTCAGGCTTGATAGTAATGGTATAACGGCATTTGTAAGTATTATGCGTGGTTGTAATAATATGTGCAGTTTTTGTGTTGTTCCATTTACAAGAGGAAGAGAAAGAAGCCGTGATGCAGTTTCAATCATAAATGAATGCAAAGATCTTTTTGAAAGAGGATTTAGGGAAGTGACCTTGTTAGGACAGAATGTTGACAGTTATTATTTCGTTGATGAATCTAAAGACGAGTTAGTGACCTTTGCCAATTTACTCGAAAAAGTGGCTCTGATTTCACCATTACTCAGAGTTCGCTTTTCTACATCGCATCCGAAAGATATTACAGATGAGGTATTGCATACGATGGCCAGGTATGAAAACATTTGCAAATACATTCACCTGCCGGTACAAAGTGGAAGCACAAGAATTTTGCAATTGATGAACCGCACGTATACAAGAGAATGGTACAAAGCCAAAGTTGATCGCATCAGGGAAATAATGCCTGATTGCGGAATATCTTCTGATATCATCACGGGTTTTTGTACAGAGGAAGAAGCCGATCATAAAGACACGTTAGATATTATGGAATATAGTCGTTATGATATGAGCTATATGTTCTTTTACAGCGAACGCCCCGGCACTCTTGCAGAAAGAAGGTATAAAGACGACGTGCCGTTAGATATCAAGAAAAAAAGACTGCAGGAAATTGTAGATGTTCAGGGCAAATTGTCGCATGCGAGCAATAAAATGGATATTGGAAAAACATTTGCTGTATTAATTGAAGGTGATAGCAAACGAAGTGATAAGGACTGGATGGGAAGAAGCTCGCAAAACAAAGTGATCGTATTTCCTAAAGAAAATTATGGTTTTAAGAAAGGCGACTATGTTACCGTGAAAGTAAATGACTGTACACAGGCAACATTACTCGGAACAATTATTAATTAACAGATCTAAGTCTCTCCGCCGGAGGCGGAGGATAAGTGGTATATGGAAATTCAAAGTATAAAAAACAGGTTTGGTATCAT
>DASUTO010000125.1:0-2369 GCA_036374555.1 Chitinophagaceae bacterium | reverse complement strand
TTAGAGAGCTGTTTGAGTGTGATATTCGTATCGATCTGGTCCTGTATTATTTCCTTTAATTCCTTTACCCAGCCCGGAGTTTTAGCAGAACGTTTCTGTTTCAAATATTTTTCAAAGACCTGGATGAGTACCTGTTCAACCGGGCTTTGCGTGTGCTTCTCGTTTTGATGATATTTTGCCCAACTATATAAAGCATCGTATATAAACATTCCCCTTTCCAGCATTTCGTGGTCTGTAGCACTGTTGTGCGACAGCCCTGCCGAGATAGCCCATAGGCCGGATGACTGTGTTGCCAGGTCGTGCCTGTCAGTATCCGCCCCTCTCACAATTATTGCCAGAGTTTGGAGTGCGGGTTCAGTAAGATTATGTTTTTCGAGAAAATAGTCGAAAGTGCATTTATCATTATAATGAGTGTACTCTACTCCGGGAATATCAAAAGGGATTGCATTTAGTGCAGTGGACTGCGGAATAACATCGTTGAACGGAACATAGATAAACTCGGCTTCATTGTCAATGAACCGCCTGATGAGCCAGGGACAGGCGATCCGGTCAATTTTAGGACGCTCACGGGTGATCCATTTCATGGCTGGGCTTTATTAAAATTACGTAAGCTTTAAAAAACGATCTAAGGCAATCAAAATTACATTGCAAGCCAGTCATCCACACTTCGGTTCTTATTCAAACCAATTGTTTCAAATTCATCCTGCCCTGTCGAAGGCTTCACACCTAAGCGTCTCAGAACTGAATTAATTGCACCAAGGCGGTTTGAAGAGAAAGAATCCCTAACTCCATCTTTATAAATAATCCCTGCCTGTTCACCATGACCACCGGAATAATCTGCTTCTATATATCCTATAGTTCCTGTACTCACTAATTCAAGTATCTTGTTCTGAATATTGGAGTTTAAGTAGATAAAATTTTCAACTTCATCGGCAGATTCGAAATTGTTCATCTCGTCATACAAATCACCAGACATTGGTATGATGCCAATTCCGTGATCCAACATGATCACTTTGGCGTTTTTAAATTTGCCGGCGACTGTTCGTAATTCTGGTTCTTTTCCTACAAAAGCAAATAAAGTATATCCCATAAAATAAAATAGCCCTGAAAGTTAGTACTCTCGGGGCTTACAGCATTAATTTGTTATCCTTTTACCACAAGTGAAAACGGCGGTAGTTCGCGTGCTTTTGATGCTTGTCCATGGACCCGAATATTATGGAAAATAATCTTACCCTTTCCATTAAGCTTTCGCAAGTATTTAATTTGTTCGGGGTTCAGGAATTGGTTTTCTGCCGGAACACTTTTGGCTATGCTATCCTGGTATCGATCAATAAAAGTGATACTAAACGATTGGAAAGAAAATTTGTACTCTTTTGGAAATCCTTTCAATTCAACACGCAGCCCTCGATTAGCAATTATTTCTTCAGTCGTTGCAGTATCAGGACGGATTATTCCCATACGAGCTCGGATGCTCCATGATGAGTCAGATGAAATTTTATAAGAATTTGAATTGTAAGACTGGAAATTGACAGAATTCCTGCAAGCCTTATATCGGTCTTGAAAGGGTGCTGTGCAAACAACAAGTGAGACAAACCAAATGAGGATTTTCATATCCTAAAATAGCATTAAATAGGCTTATATTTATGAGTTTTGCACAATATAATTCGACCAACTTAATGAACTCTACTCGAAACTTTGAAAATGAAAACTTAAAGAAAAAAAGCACTTATTTAATGTGGCTTTTTTTAATTGTTGCAGGAATTATAGGGTTTCAACTTTTAAACCCAATTATCAAACCTGATCGCCACTCAGGCTCGATGGTAGAATGGGTTTTTACATTTTCTATCATCATAATCTTATCTGCCTACTTTCTTTTTCATAAAAGGTTTGTGAGTATAACGTTTGACACTGTTAATGAAAAAATCACTTTGACAACTACAACTTTGATTGGTGGGAAAAAAACAGAAGACTATCCTTATGCTGACATAACATTTAAGGACGGCAAAGACGCCGCAGGTTTTAGAAAGATTCCGACACAGTTCGTCGAGATTTATAACAAGACGTATAAATTGATAAAACTAGAAAAATCAAGCATAGGTCATAATTCTTTTGATAATATACTTATGGAGTTTCAGCAATTCCACCATAAGAATGTTTGACTTAAGTTTTACCCCAAATAAAAAAGCCTCGCAAAGTGTTTAACCCGCAAGGCTATAAAAGTTGCCCTTGTGATCCGGATTGGATTCGAACCAATGACCTACTGCTTAGAAGGCAGTTGCTCTATCCAACTGAGCTACCGAACCAAAAATTTCTGGTAAGCTGAAAGGAAGTGGCTGAATCGTGAATCGTCAATAGCCAATCAATTAATA
>DASUTO010000124.1:0-3654 GCA_036374555.1 Chitinophagaceae bacterium | reverse complement strand
AAAATACGTCTGACATAGAAACGGCACCTGATGTGGTGATGACTGCGTTAAAAAAGGCTGTCCCTGTTTTATTAAAAGCCGAAGCGGATGGCAGGCTTGAATGGTCAAAATATAAGGATGCAGGCGTAAAGCATTTGCTTCGACTACCAGCATTAAGCAGGTTTCATCTTGTTGTGGGCGGTGGCAGGAATATCATTAATGCAACAAAAGATTTTCATGGACCAAGCTGGAGAATGATCGTTCAATTGACGGATAAAATAGAAGCTTATGGGGTTTATCCCGGGGGACAAAGTGGAAATCCCGGTAGTAAATATTATGATTCATTTGTTGATAAATGGGCGGCTGGAAAATATTATTCACTTTGGTTTATGCATCCCGGCGATAAACAGGATAAGAAAGCCAGGTGGAAAATGACGCTTGACAAACCTTGAAACTTTCGATATGAAATTTTTTAATTCTTTTTTATTGACCGCCTTGTTAAGTTTTATTGCCGGTATTTATATTTCCTACTGGTGGTTCTTTGCGATAGTTGCTTTTTTAGTAGCCGTATTGATCCATCAAAGAGGCTATAAAGCATTTCTCGCAGGTTTCTTTGCATTGTTTATCCTTTGGTTTGTGTTAGCTTTCTGGATGGATCTTGCAAATGAGGGAGTGCTGTCTGTAAAAATTGCATCAATATTACCGCTGGGCGGATCAAAATGGATGCTGATGATCGTAACGGCTCTTATCGGCGGACTGGTAGCAGGCTTTGCTGCACTTAGCGGCAGTTATCTTCGTTCATCAAGCTCAAAAAAAGTAATTTGATAATCACATCTATGAAAATAGTTTTTCAACTTTTAGTATTTGCTTTAATAACTGCGACTTCATTTGCTCAAACAGTTTCGGGTAGTGTAAGAGATGATAAAGGCAACCCGCTGGCACATGCTTCTATTTTAATAAAAGACAAAAAAGGCGGTACGTCGTGCAATGTTGAAGGAAAATATTTTTTGAATCTTTCGCCTGGTACTTATACACTCATAGCTCAACATGTGGGTTATAAGCGGGATATGAGAAATATTACAATAGGCGACAAGGATCTCCAGCTTGATTTTGTGCTAAGCGAAGTTGATTTCACAATGGAAGAAGTGATCGTCCGTTCAGGTGAAAACCCGGCCAATGAAATTATCAGGAACACTATTCGCATGCGGCCAGTTTATCAAAAGCAACTGGATAAGTTTGTTTGCGAGGTTTATACAAAAGGACAAATGCGGCTACGCGACTATCCCAAAAAAGTGCTGGGCCAAAAAATAGATTTTAATGACGGAGATACAAGTAAAAACAGGATCATCTATTTGTCAGAAACAATTTCCACATACTCTGTAGAAAAACCAAACCATCGGAAAATAGAGGTCCATTCATCAAAAGTAAGTGGTGAAAGTGATAGCTATGGTCTTGCTGCACCACAGTTTTATTCCATGTATGATAATAATGTACAGATCGGTACCAGTCTTAATCCCCGTGGGTTTATTTCTCCCATCTCTGATAATGCCACTAATTATTATAGATACAAATACATGGGCGTCTTTTTTGAAGATGGCAAGCAAATTAGCAAGATACAGGTGACGCCCAAAAGAAAATACGAGCCACTTTTCTCAGGTTATCTAAATATCGTCGAAAATGAATGGCGTATACATTCATTAAAATTGGAACTGAGAAAAGTAAACCAGATGGAATTCCTGGATACGTTGGTTTTGGAGCAATTATATGTTCCTTATAATGACAGCTTGTGGGTTTTGCACAACCAGGTCATTTATCCATCTATCAAGATCCTTGGGATAGATGTTCATGGAAGCTTTTTAAATGTTTACTCTAATTTCGACCCGGATCCTGATTTCAAAAAGAACTATTTTGACAACACCATCTTAAAATATACTGATAGCTCCAACAGGAAGACGCCTACTTATTGGGATGAAGTAAGACCACTGAGACTGCTTGATGAAGAAACGCTGGATTACCGGAAAAAAGACAGCATAGAACAATTAAGCAAAAACCCGGCTTACCTTGATTCGCTTGACCGGGTTAATAATAAAGTCAAGATCCTCGGCATCTTGCTTACCGGGCAAACAATTAATAAAGAGAAAAAGAATTCATCTTATTACTTCCGGCCAATAACTGACCAGGTAAATTATAACATCGTGGAAGGATTGACCTTGAATCTCTCCTGTACTTACACAAAAAAGCTTGACTCAACTATTGGCAGAAGATCCATCCGCATAACTCCAACGATAAGATATGGATTTAGTAATGGACATTTTAATGCATGGATAAGCTCTTCCTACATTTTCGGAAAAAAATATATTAATACTATTAATCTTTCCGGAGGGAAAAGAGTATTCCAGTTTAATAATGCAAGCCCAATAGGTCCAAGGAGCACAACATTAGCAGCTTTACTGGGCGGAAAGAACCTGATGAAGACCTATGAAGCATGGTATCTCCGTGCATCGTATGTAAAGGGGATCGGTGATGGTTTTACCTGGAGTGCCGGTTTTGATTATCAAAGCAGGATGCCTTTGGATAATACAACTGATTTTACTTTTGTGAAAGAGGAAAAGAAAGAGTTTACACCAAACTATCCAACAGAACTTGCCAATCAAAACATAATGCCACACCAGGCTCTCAGTTTGAATTTCGGACTTACCTGGCAACCTGGTGCACGGTATATCGAATTACCTGGTCAAAAAATTAATATCGGTTCTAAATGGCCCACGTTCACCTTAGGTTATTCCCGCACATTTGATGAAGTCTTTGGGAGTGATGTAAATTACAGCAGGTGGCGATTTGCGGTAACTGACATCGTACGCTTTAAAATGGCCGGGCAATTTAATTACAGGCTCGGGATGGGTGGATTTATTCATAACGAATTAACCCAGATCCCGGATTACCAGCATTTCAATGGTAACATCTCTCATATTGCCAGTGAATATCTTAATAGTTTTCAGCTGTTGCCCATCTATGAGTTTAGTAATATTTCGAAATTTTACGTGCTTGCGCATATCGAGCATCACTTCAATGGATTACTTACGAACAAAATACCAGGTTTCAGGAAACTAAACTGGTATCTTGTCGCCGGTCTCAATACTTTCCATTATGACAAAACAAATTACCTGGAATATTTTGTTGGACTTGAAAATATTCTCAAAAACTTTCGCATAGATTATTACTGGGGCCGTAAAGATGCCAAGAGGTTTGACAATGATTTCACGATCGGCTTTTCAAAACGTTTTGGTGCGGGCCGCCGGAGTAATGATGACTAAAATAGTTTGAAGTTCGAGGTTTGTCCGAAGGACTCCTTTGGAAAAGTTTGATGTTAATTATCATTGATTCACTTTCAAATCTGCCAACTTCGAACCTCAAACTTCAAACCTCAAACAATCTTATCTTTGCTGCGCTTTAGAATTTTGCCTCTCGCCTAAGGCGGGACAATTGGGATTCTTAAAGTGAAATTTGGTTCAGCCTGCAACTGTCCAATTTTTTTAAAATTATCCGCTAAGGCGGATTCAAATTTCAAACACATGGCAGCATTACATAATCGAATCTCCCGTAAGGAGCTGAAAGAACGCATTAAGAACGATCCCACACCTCGCATTACCATTTCATTTTATTGTTATTTTAAAA
>DASUTO010000123.1:0-6056 GCA_036374555.1 Chitinophagaceae bacterium | reverse complement strand
GCAATTTTGTAATGCTCTGACAATACCGGCCCACCCCGTATAAAAACCTATCCTGGCGCCAGGAATTGTTTGGTTGATGTTGGCAATCGCTTGTGCAAAACAGCCTAATGCAGTTTTTTTAATGATCTCGTCGTTTGTCTGTGAATATAAGTAGCTAAGAAAATAACCAATCCCACTAGTGCCGCTGTATAGATCTGTACCATATGCACGTTGTACCGTTTTCCATGTATTATCCATATACTCCATCGAAGGACCAACCCAGTTACATTTATTGCCGGCCCATATAGCATCACGACATAACTTCGTTCCGATCCTATAAGCAGTTTCCAGGAATTGATTGTGTTTAATATCCATTTTGAAAAATTATACTAATCAATAAATTCATAAATGTCATTTGAGCCTGCATTTAAGTAAGGCTTGTTTATCTGCATTCCTCCTATATCAAAGACCTCTTTAATTTTATGCATTATATTCTCAGTTGTAACAGAACCGGATTGATATGCGTTATATATCCCCTGAGCGATAATACCACAACGTGACATGCCAAAGCTCTCACCTGTACCCGGATCTTCGGCAAGACCAAGCCCGGCGTTTAGCTCCTTTGTGAACCCGGGAACTTCTGGATTTAATTCATTATTTATTTGTAAATAAACAGTAGCCAAGACTTGTATGGCAATGCTATAATAAGGTTTACCCACATACAACACTGCAGCATCACTACGTGTAAACAACGCGGGATCATTAAGACACTTAAATGAAAAAGGTATACTATACTTATTAAGGTTTTTGGTGAGCAGCTCAATTAAAATAGGAGCACCGCTACTTTTAATATTCCAATAAAACCGAACTACTGTAAACAGGTTCTGCTGATCACCCAATTCATTACTAAAAGCAAAATAAAATGCAGGTTGAAGACTAAAAGATTCTTTTAAACAATGAATTGCAATACGTGTTCCTTCATTTGGTAACACAGCCTGGTATTCCGATGTAAGAAACTCGCCGGGATAAACTAATTTATATTTTCCGTTTTTATGAGCAACATATTGTCCTGTTGGCAAAATTTGTTCTATGATCCAGTCGTTATCCCATCTTTCTACTGTTGTATTAGCCCTTGATAATGTCGCCTGGAACATTCCATTGTCTTTAGTTACCGGCATCGATTCGTAATAGTTGCCATTAAATTTTCTGGAATAACATTGGTCGTAGAGTACGTTTGTCAATGATCTGACTAAAGGATCAGTTGCTTTTGCACCCGTATTAGACTGGTAAAACATGTTTGCAGTGCTGGTAAAAACTTTACCACCAAAAGAAAAAGAATCCGGCGAAATGATCTTTACTGCATCAACAATACTGTTCAAAATGTTTTGGTATTGCATAAAATGGTTAGAGTCCAAGTAAAGCACTGATTGCTTCAGATGGATTTTTAATAATGTTTAAGCTTAATTGCAAAAGATAGATAGCGTTTTTTGACAGTTGTTTTGTGAAATGTATTTGCTCATAAACCGTTTGTATCATCCGAATAGCTGCATACTTACTGCACTTTTCAAGCATTGCTATTTGTGATTCTTTATCAAACGACATGATTGTGGCATATGCATTCCAAAAAGACCTGATAGCGGGCTGCATATCGTCTATTCTATATTTCGCAAATTGCTCAGAGTGCTGAGGATTGTTTTGGCCTGCTGCCGGAATCGACATTACCCACAGTGAAAGATAGGTTTGAAATACCGCTCCGACATCCCAGGAAGAATCGCCAAGATCTGCCAATTCCCAATCAATAATTTTTAGCTTTAGGCTTTCGGATGTTCCATCAGGATCTTTATACACAATACAGTTATCCCATTTCATATCGCCATGTATCAGGCTATTTACCCTCCATTCATTACGGAGTCCTTCAATTGAAGCAAGAAATTCCGGGTATTTATCAATGATTGAGAAGAAAACATAGAAATTAGGATCTGAATTTTTTATTTGCAAAATGTATTGCGGATTCATTGTTAACATCCACGGCAGCGTTTCAGGATATATTTTTCTTGTTCTTACTTCATTGATTGTATGATTTACATCTCTATGATATATTCCGAGCGATGTTCCGAGTGAGGTTGCAATATAGTTGGGGAAGACACCCAAACGTGAATGCATTTCGGAAAGATTTTCCGATTCAGGGAAAAGCTCGAGTATTAGAATGTTTCGTACGGGATCATGATGAATAAGGCGGGGCATGAGGTCTGCAATTCCCTTAAAACTCGGTTCATTTTGTGCAAGATAATAACTGTGTGCCTCACGGGTAAGAGAATTAATAGATTGACGGTCGTAATTTTTTACTTGCTTGACGAAATATCCTTTATCCTGCTTGCGAATAATCTTAAAATTGCGATTCCGGCGGGTTATATCAACAACCATAAAATCTCCGTCAACAACAGATTCAGAAGTAATAAAATTTTTATCTGTTAAATAATGAACTATGGTTTCCCCGGTAATAATCATGGTGATTATATCTAATTATTTAAACTTCCTTTTTTATAAAGAAGCCCTGCCATAAGGAAGCAGGACTTCTGGATTCATTCATGGCTGATTATGATTATGGTTTAGTATCCAGGATAACCTCCCCCATAACCACCGCCATATGGGCAATCAGCTGTTGGGAATGGGCAATGTGCCAAGGTCTGCCTTTCAAAACAGATCGGATCATTTACAGTTTTAATATTACAAGGCGGCGTTTTGAGTGTAACGCAAATCTGCTGCACTGAAGGATAACAAATAGGCGTGTGAGTAACGCAGATCTTATTAACTGAAGGATAACAAGCCGGTGTATGCGTCGGACAAATTGGGCCACTTATTGTGTAATTACAAATTGGTGAATTTTGGGTAATGCAATGGGGACCTACAAGTGTTGGACGACAATACGGTGGATTAATAACTGTAGGATTACATAATGGGTAAGATACTGTCAATCCCAATGGTTGTGCTTGCTGTTGTCCTATATCTTGGTATTGTACTTCGCAAATTTTAGTTGGGCAGATTGCAGGACCGTCTGAATACGTAGGACAACGTGGCGTTATGGGTGGACAATACGGACGATATTGAGTCGGACAATATCGCTCCTGGGTGGGAAGCTGAACAATTGTACAAGCCCATCCGTGCCTGGTGGTACCACATGGAAAATCCAGATGTGTTTCGGGACAAACAAATATTGTATCACCAACAGGACCTTGCGCAAGGCCTGCAGCATTCATATAATCATTTACAATTGGCCCCTCTAGGAACTTTGCTTTAGTACCTGCTTTCCCATGTATAAGTACGGCATCCTTCTTTATCCAAACATAGCTTTTTCCAAGAGGGTCTACGGGATAATCCTGCGTATGTAAAATCGCATCGTCAGGAATTTCTACATAACTGTTTAATTGCGCATCGAAGTATAAGCGTGAATACTTATCTTCTGAAGATGCGCCTAAATACCCGCTCAGCAAAAGTGTATCTGGCACTTGCCTCGGGTCCTTCACAATTTTAGCAATAAAATTGTCACTTTGTGATTTCGTTTTGTCTGCCATTTTAATTTGGTTTAAAGTTTACTGATACCTACTCTGTTTAAGGATTTTCGGTTTATTCCTTTGCTTTACTTGATCAGAGAGTGTCACAAGGGCAGAGATAGCATAGCTGGTAAGATAAATGCCTTTAGAATAAAATTTTGGGTTGTCGAACCAACAAAGGATACGTCAATCGTTAAAAAAAAATAAGAAAGCAGCATTGTTCTTTTAACTTAGCCAAAAACGAAATAAGTTTTTGACATGCAGCCATACAATGCGGTCATATTTCACAATTCAAACCCTTCTTAAGTAATTTTAAGAGTTTGATCTGAAGTTAACATACATAAAAATGCAAGTCAATACCAAATTGTGGGTATTTTACTAGCGGTCCAGCGCTTGATCGAAGCAACCAAATCAACTATTGGTTGAAAAATGAAATCTGGAAAAAGAATTTTTTAGCGTAGTAAAAAGAATATCACATTTTTTGCGCCAATGATATACCTGAAAGAAATGACGCCTGCAATTGAATTTTATAAAAAAAGCTTTGATGCGATTGTTTTGCGGCAATGAAATAATGATGATGGAAGTGTGCATGTGGCAGAAATATCGATAAATGAAGCATTGTTTCACAGGCATGAAAAAATTACCGGAATATTGAATTAAGTCCGTAGACATTAAAAGGCATTTTATCTGAATCGGTTTATTTGTAGACGACCCTCGTGCCCCGATGGCAAAAGCCGTTTTAGCGGGTCGGCTCCCTTGGCGGCTTTTTGGACATCATTGGCTTACTGAAAAGAAGATCCGGAAACAAATTTTCAATTAAAACCAATAAATTCGCTTTTTATACGTTCTAAAAAAACCCGTACCTGTAAAAACTGAAAATCACTCCTTATGAAAAAACCATCCAACAACGGAAACGGGCCTACAATTGCTATTATCGCTACATTGGAAGAACCCGACTTACTTCAGATTCTGGTAGAAAAATTAGCTGAGTGCAATGTTGATATTGGCTATTCTTTACAACACGTACAGCCGGGTTGGAAAGCCATCGATACTTCTTCTATTGAAGTTCTTGCAAGTGTCGGCTTACATTTTTCAAATAAGAAAGATTCCACCAACACTTCCTTTGTCACCAGTTTTTTGTTTACATGTATTAAAACAGTTCAAGGGAAGTATGACCTTACCTGGGCTCATTCGCTTTCCTGATAATAAGGAATAAAAAATGACTGCCCCGATTGAATCGGGGCAGTCAGCTACTATTTACCACTTCAGTTTAATCATCCTTTTTCACTTTCTTTTCACCATCCTCTATTTTTATTTTTGTATCACCGTCTTTGATCTTCACTTCATCTCCATCCACTTTCTTTTTATAATCGCCATATTTGATCTTGTATTCATCATCAATATCATATTTGCCATCACTTGTTTTTACTACATGGCCGTTGACCACATCGCCTGTTGCACCATAAATAGTGTCCTTTGTTTCCCTATCCACATAAATATAAACAGGCTCATGTGTTTCTGCATTTACCATCCTGCCTGTCTTCTCATCTTTTTCAAGATTTATATACTTGCCTGCTGTCAGATCATAATATCTTTCCCTTTTACAAGCTGTAAATATTAATGCGATTGTAAGGCTTGCCAATAATAGTTGTCTCATATTTTTCTATTTTTATTTATACCTTTCATAAAACAATTATCAGACCATCTGTATTGATTGTTGGCAATGGGCAAATATTACCACATTTAAATAAGTAGCCCACACTAACAAGTTCAGATGTTTAGCCTTCGGCATCATTTTTATTGAATTTCAACATGCTTCAGACTTCGGCTTTGCAAAAAGTTGTGCTTTTTTTGCTGCTTGGTTTCCTCATTGTGGGAGCAATGTATTATGCTAAACCGTTTTTAGTCCCCTTGTGTTTTGGAGGTTTGCTCGCTATGCTTTTTCTTCCGCTGAACCGCTGGTTTGAAAGTAAAAAAATACCAAAAGCGCTATCCATTTTGCTTTGTATAATTATTTTCTTAGGTCTTATAACAGGAATTATTTGGTTGATCAGTTGGCAGATCAGCGATCTCGCAAGTGAATCAACGGATGTTGAAAATAAGATCCGGAAAATGATCAGCCAGACAAAAGAATATATCGGAACTCATTTTGGCATTTCAAAAAAACAACAAGAGAAAATAATAACTGAACAGGCGGAACAAAATGGTGGCATGATATCCAATTTAGGATCTTCTCTTACTGGTTTCGTGGTTGACTTTATTTTAATGCTGGTTTATATTTTTCTTTTTATGTTTTTTCGCAGCCGCATAAAAACATTTATCCTGCAATTAATCTCTTCACAACAAAAGAAAAATGCAGAGACCATCATCCATGATATACAAAAAGTTTCGCAGCAATACATAACCGGGCTTGGTATGATGATAGCTTGTCTTTGGATCATGTATAGTATTGGCTTTTCAATCGTAGGTGTTAAATATGCAGTTCTATTTGCTATCATTTGCGGGCTATTAGAAATAATTCCATTT
>DASUTO010000122.1:0-2356 GCA_036374555.1 Chitinophagaceae bacterium | reverse complement strand
GTATTATCGTAGTATGTTGCTTGCAGTGGTTGGTAATGATTTTGAATTTCATCTGCGTATTTTGCTGTGTCAAGTGAAAAAAGGTACAGGATATAATTTGTATCAAGCCTGAAAGTTCTTTCTTCTGGCAGGTTGAATTCTTTTCTGAAGTTTCCGAGATCCTCTTGGGAAAGATATTTCCAGTTTACCCTATTTCTGCATGAAATTATAAAAAGTACGAATGAGAGGACGATGAATATGATTTTCTTTAAACCCAAATCCAATTTTTTAAGCAGGCAATTCTTACTACTTAAATCTAAAAATAAAAAACCGCTCTATATCTAATAGAACGGTTAAAATTTAATGATGGCTACTTTAAGCTTTCGCCTTTGGCATTGCTACCTCATATCTTTCAGCTACTTTTTTCCAATCAACCACATTCCAGAAAGCAGCCAGGTATTCCGCCCTGCGATTCTGGTATTTTAAATAATATGCATGTTCCCAAACATCCACGCCAAGGATCGGAGTGCCTTTTACCTCGGCTACATCCATCAAAGGATTATCCTGGTTAGGAGTTGAAGTGATCTCCAGCTTACCATCTTTTACAATAAGCCATGCCCAGCCACTTCCGAATCTTGTCATACCAGCATTGGCAAATTTTTCTTTAAATGCTTCAAATGTGCCAAATGCATCATGTATAGCTTTTGCCAGGTCACCCGCTGGTGGGCCGCCTGCATTTTCATCCAGGCTTTCCCAAAAGAAAGTATGATTCCAGTGGCCACCCCCGTTATTACGGACTGCAGGGGAAATTTTGCCTGCACTTTTAACTAGTTCATCCAGGCTTTTATTTTCATGTTCTGTACCCGCAATTGCTTTATTGAGGTTGTCAATATAGGCCTGGTGGTGTTTGCCATGATGTATTTGCATGGTTGTAGTATCAATATGTGGTTCCAATGCATCATGTGCATATGGAAGCGGAGCTAATGTAAATGCCATACGATTTGATTTATCTTGTGATTTAATGTTTTACCGGATAACAAATTTACGATTGAAACAATGATGCCAAACAAATTCATTTTTCGAGATATGGAATAAAATTTACCTTCTTTTGATTTTTAATGTAACTTTCTTCGCTGTTATTTAACCCCTTAAAAATATGGGAAACGATTCTCGCCGTAAGTTTATTAAAGGTATTGCAGGTACCGCCCTTGCCGCTTCAGTTCCGCAAATTATAAAGGCATCAGGCAATGAAAGAAATGAACAACTAAAACTCCGTGATTATTATAGCGCCAATGATAATATCCAGGTAGCATTGATCGGCGCCGGTGGTATGGGAACCGGTGACGCACAAACGGCTATAACAATACCGGGAGTTAAGATCGTGGCAGCCTGCGATCTTTTTGATCCACGACTGGATGAAGCAAAGAAAAATTTTGGCACAGATATTTTTACAACAAGAGATTATAAGGAAATACTGTCAAGGAAAGAAATTGATGCGGTCATAATTGGTACTCCTGATCACTGGCATAAAGAAATTGCCGTGGATGCACTAAATAGTGGCAAACATGTTTATTGTGAAAAACCAATGGTACAGCAGATATCCGAAGGACAGGCTGTGGTTGATGCACAAAGGAAAAGTGGTAAGGTATTGCAGGTAGGCAGCCAGGGATTGAGCTCTGTTGGAAATGAAAAAGCAAAAGAATTGTTTGAAGCGGGAGCGATCGGTCAACTGAATTATGTCGAAGGCTTCTGGGCCCGCAATACTCCCGGCGGTGCCTGGCAATATAATTTGCCGGAAGATGCTTCAGAAAAAAATGTTGACTGGAAAAGGTTTTTAAAAGATAAGCCGCAAGTCCCTTACGACCCGAAACGCTTTTTCCGCTGGCGTTGTTTTAAAGATTATGGCACTGGTGTTTGCGGTGACCTGTTTGTTCACTTGATCTCGAGCCTGCATTATATTATAAGTTCAATGGGGCCCACAAGAATTATGTCAACCGGCGGACTTCGTTATTGGAAAGACGGCCGGGATGTCCCGGATATCATGCTGGGTATGTTTGATTACCCGCAGACAGACAAACATCCTGCATTCAACTTATCATTGCGTGTAAATTTTGTTGATAGTAATCGGGATGGATCTTATTTCAGAATGGTAGGTAATGAAGGCTCAATGACGGTTGAATGGGATTATGTAACACTGACGAAAAACTTTTCATATCCACCGGATAATTATGCGCAGGTATTAAAAGCAAAACAATATGCACCGGATTATGATCGTAAAAAAATTAAAGACCCGGATGTAACTACGTTTAAGGTCCAGGATGGATACAAAGGGGCACATTATGATCATCATTATAACTGGGTAAGAGCAATGCGGGGA
>DASUTO010000121.1:0-10634 GCA_036374555.1 Chitinophagaceae bacterium | reverse complement strand
ACCACAAGCATCAGTTGCTGTAGCAGTACCAAGAGAACCACCAGGATTAGCCGGGTTACAACCAAGATTCACATCAGCATAGCTGCCGGTGAATGCAGGAGGAGTAACATCAGCGATCCATCTTACAGTACGGGATGTTGTAGCAGTATTGAGACATCCGTCAATAGCAGTGAATGTTCTTGTTCTTGAACGATTACACCCATCGCTTATAACAGCACCATCAGAAGAAGTAATGGTTACAGCACCACAAGCATCTGTTGCAGTAGCGGTACCAAGCGAACCATCAGGATTAGCCGGGTTACAACCAAGATTTACATCAGCATAGCTGCCTGTAAATGCAGGAGGCGTATTATCTGCAGTCCATCTTACTGTACGGGAAGTAGTAGCCGTATTATTACATGCATCTCTGGCCGTGAACGTTCTTGTTTGTATACGATTACATCCGTCCGAAGATATAGAGCCATCTGACGAAGTAATAGTTACAGCACCGCAAGCATCAGTTGCTGTAGCAGTGCCGAGTGACCCACCAGGATTAGCCGGGTTACAACCGAGATTTACATCGGCATAACTGCCGGTAAATACAGGAGGAGTAAGGTCATTTATAAAGGTTACAATTCGTGTCGCAGTAGCTGAGTTACCACAGGCATCTCTCGCGGTGAATGTTCTTGTAGCTGTACGTGCACATCCATCGCTTTGTATGCTGCCATCACTGAAAGTTATAGTTGGTGTGCTACAAGCATCAGTAGCTGTGGCGCCACCAATAGCAGCAAATACATCAACAGTTGCAGAAATGCAGCCCAGATTGATCGGTGTGGTTTCACTGGTAAAGACTGGAGAAGTGTTGTCAGCAGTCCATCTTACAGTACGTGCCGTCGTAGATATATTGTTACATCCATCACTAGCAGTGAATGTTCTTGTTCTTGAACGGTTACAACCATCACTTACAACAGAGCCATCAGATGAAGTAATAGTTACTGCACCACATGCATCAGTGGCAGTAGCAGTACCGAGTGAACCATCAGGATTAGCCGGGTTACAACCAAGATTTACATCAGCATAGCTGCCCGTAAATGCAGGAGGAGTATTATCGGAGATCCATCTTACCGTGCGGGAAGTAGTAGCCGTACTGTTACATGCATCTCTGGCGGTGAATGTTCTTGTTCTTGAACGATTACATCCGTCGCTGCCTACTGCACCATCAGATGAGGTAATTGTAACAGCACCGCAACCATCAGTTGCAGTAGCAGTACCGAGTGAACCATCAGGATTAGCCGGGTTACAACCAAGATTTACATCAGCATAACTACCGGTAAATGCAGGAGGAGTATTATTATCAGCAACCCATGTTGCCGTTCTTGAAACGGATGAAGTATTACCACAAGCATCTATTGCACTGAATGTTCTTGTTTGTGAACGGGAACAACCATCACTGCTTACAGCACCATCGCTTTGTGATATTGTTACAGTACCACAAGCATCTGATGCAGTTGCGCCACCCAATGAACCAGTTGGGTCAGCGGGGTTGCATCCAAGGTTAACATTTGAATAGCTGCCCGTGAAGACTGGTCCTGAATTATCTTGTGTCCATGTAATTAATTGACCACAGGTTGCTGAATTACCACAAGCATCTGTTGCTCTCCATATCCTTGTCATGCTTCTTGAACAGCCATTACTTGAAACAGGACCATCAGCAGCAACCGGTATAATCGGACCATTGCAATTATCGGAAGCAGTAGCACCAGTTGGCATAGGAAGATTAACTGGGTTACAGCCAAGCACTATTGGCGCCGGGCAATTTATAACAGGAGCAGTATTATCAAAACATATGTCTATTTGGAACGGAGAAATAAAATCTTTAAGGTCAGCTGTTCTTTCAGCTGATGATTTTGATTTTATGAATAACGATCTAAATGGAAGAGATCCGCACTCACTTGGAAAACCGGTACCACCAATCAATAGGGTTAGGTCGATAGCGGCTTCTACAAATTGTAAAGGCTGGTAGGTTGTTTCACCAAAAGCACCACAAGGCACATCTATCACACCGGCATTAGCTGCGGCATATGCTGTACCTGCAGGTGGATTGTACGGAAAATAATCATAACTGCCCGCTTCAGCACCAGGTTGCCATTGAAGATATGATACAGCAGCAAGAGATCCGCCACCAGTATATTCAAGAGTGATACTGATATCACCAACTGTTCTTCCTCCATGAGGACCGGTTGAAACAAAACCACCGGTACCGCCGGGAATAGGACCTCCTGTTTTAGTAATTGGGTTTTGATAAAATTCAAAATCCAGGTAACTGGTACCATTTGTTGACATACGGTCACCGGAAATCGCTAACCAGATATGGTTGTCAACCGGGTTCAACGCCAAAAATACCATTGCGGTATTGATATCATCTTTAGCCGGGGGTTTCTGGCTTCGCCAACCCCACGTATTCGGATCCTGAAAAAGTTTGTTACCACCATCAAAGATGTCATCGTTTACCTGGTCATTGAAAAGATCAGTTAAACGATAAGCCAAGGGGACAAGCGGGACGCAGGTGCTTGTAAAGACGGTGTTTGTTGCGCCACCGGGGCCAGGAAGCCAATCACCTGCTGCTCCCTGACGGGTCACAAAACCATCGATCGCCATCGGCCCGGGAAAATTTGGTAAAGACTGCATGGGGGCATTTCCTGCCTGTCCAAAAGATAAAGTACTAACAAGGGTAGTACAGATTACTGTGAAAAGCCACTGCAAATTCCATTTACAGGAAGGCTGTTCCGCTGTTGTTTTCATAAACAATTAGTGTTGTTTTTTAAGTTTAATTGGTAGTACTAGTTAGAGCAATAAGCCTTTCACGGACATCGGTACATGAGGTTTCCAGTGGGTATGAGATAAAATAAGTTTTCCAAGAGGACTAATTGGAGGTAATTGTGAGGATTTGGAGAAGAAAAGGCTGCAAAGTGTGGACTAGGTATTTATTGTGTTCAATTCGTGAAAGTTTTACTATTTTTCTAATCGGGCTATCAAGCTTATTATCAGTAATGTATGTACACGAGCAATCGTTTATTATTTATTTATGAACATAATTTTTTGTTATTTTATTATTTTGGTTTTTGTGGTATGAATTCCCCAAACACATCGTGTGGAAATTTTTTTTCGGGGAATAAAAATGATTTGAATCAATGTAGAATGATAGGATGCTTATCGTGCCAAAAGTGCTTTTAGAAAAAAATATTTTAAAGATTTTTTAATGATCTAACAACAACCTCATTTTTTTTTAAATCAGCTGTATGACAACAAATTAAAAATTCGCCGCATGAATAATTTAAAATGATTGAGCAACTGCCCCAGTCAGAGGAGGATAATAATATTTTGACGGACTTTTTAATAACAGTAAGAGAGCTTCCTCTGTTTTTATTTTTTTGTTTTGGCTATCAGACTCACTTTATATCAAAACCCAATTATGGCAAAGAAAAAGCAGAAGCGGGTAAAAAACACCAATCTATCGCAAGCGCCGGCTGAAAGAAAAAATAAAAAGCCCGGTAATAAAACATTGCAGTGGATACTGGCTTTAGTTGTTATAACTGCTATTTGTTTTTTACCAATGTTTAGAAATAGTTTTACCAACTGGGACGATGAATTCTATGTTATCAATAATCAACTGCTCAGGGGTCCTGATTGGACAGGGATTTTTACTAAGCCTGTTGTCTCAAATTATCATCCGCTGACGATCATCAGTCTTGCTATAAATTTTGCTATTTCAGGAACCGATCCATCGTCGTATATGGTTTTTAATTTATTGCTTCATCTTGCAAACACAGCCTTGGTTTACTATTTTATTTTGCAGATATCGTCAGGCAAAAATTATGTGGCAGCCTTTACGGCATTGATCTTTGGGATACATCCAATGCACGTGGAATCGGTAGCGTGGGTCTCTGAAAGAAAAGACTTACTCTATACTTTGTTTTTCCTTATATCACTTATCAAGTATTGGGGGTTTCTGCAAAGTGGGAACAGATCAAAATTGATCCTATGCTTTTTATTTTTCTTATTGTCTATATTATCCAAGCCCGCGGCTATCGTACTTCCATTGTTATTATTATTACTTGACTATTGGCGAGGAAGAGCTTTTAATAAAAAAGTAGTAATTGAAAAGATCCCCTTTTTTTTACTGGCATTGATATTTGCGATCATTACTTTAAAACTACAGTCAAGATCTGCCATCACAGGATTTGATTCTTATCCAATATGGACAAGGTTCTTTTTTGCCAATTATGTGAGTGTAGCATACCTCGTTCGGTTTATTATTCCTTATCCTTTGTCAGCATTTCATCCTTTTCCATCTCCCGGCAGTTTGGGTCTTCCTATATTAGTGTCTCCTTTAATCATGCTAACATTAGTTGTTACAATATGGGTTAAAAGGAAAAATAAATTATTGGTTTTTTCATCTCTGTTCTATTTGATAAATATTTTGCTAGTTCTCCAGTTGATAACTGTTGGGTCAGCTTTGGTAGCAGAACGCTATACGTATGTGGCTTACATTGGAGTAGCATTTTTTGCCGGGATGTTAATTGAACAGTATGTAAATAAACAAGGGAAAAAATGGGTTTGGTTGCTCGCAGGTTCTCTTTCTCTCATTTTTTGCTTTATAACTTTTCAAAGAGTAAAAGTATGGGAGAACAGCGGCACGCTCTGGACAGATGTCTTAAAGCATTACGGAAATGCGGTGGTTGCAAGGAATAACAGGGCCAATTACCTGATCAGGCAAGCTTCATTGCCTGCGATGAAAAGTAAACAAAATGAGATCCTATTAAATGCGCTGGAAGATTGTAATGTGTCGATCAGGATCAAACCAGATCATCCCAAAGCATATGAATACAGGCAAAATATTTTTATAAGACTTGGAAAAGATTCAGCAGCTTTTGCAGATGCTGATAAATTAATTGCTATGGAACCCGGCAATCATATGGGGTATTACACAAAAGGGATGTTTTATTTCCGGTCAAACCGTCCTGATTCATCAAAGTATTTTTTTGATAAATGTCTCGGGATAAATCCTGATATTGACTATGTACTAAACACCAGGGGATGTCTGTTTTTTAATGATTTCCATCAATATAAAGAAGCACTGGCTGATCTGAATAAGGCAATAGAACTAAATCCTATAGGGGAGTATTTTTTAAACAGATCAAAATGTTATTACCTGTTGGGTAATGTGGCTATGGCAAAAACCGATGCACTTAAAGCTATGGAAATGGGAGAAGTTATTGAGGCTGATTATAGATCATTACTTCAATTGCGGTAGTCGTTAAATTTGAAATATATTATTGAATACCCAGTGATGAAGCATAGGCAGCATCAAGCTGAACACCATTCTTTTTTGCCTCCAATGCATCTCTACGGGCCATATCAATATTTCTTAGATTGAAATAAGTGTAGGACCTGTTTAATAAGAAAGGGCCTTTGACAGTAATATTTAAAGCCCGGTCAATATAGCTCAACGCTTCATTATTTTTTCCGAGCATCCTGTAGCACAAGCCGATTGAATTCAATATATCCGGATTGTCGGGGTCAAACCGAAGGAGGGTTTCCCAATCTTTAATAGACTCGTCAAATCGTTGCATATTAATGTAACAAACTGCCCTGTTATTATAAGGCGGTTTGTAATCCGGGTTTAACTGTATCGCTTTATTAAGATAGTAAAGCGCCGAATCAAACATATTTTTTCTCGCAAACATTGCTCCTAAATTATCATAGGTTACAATGTAAACAGGTTTTATTGCAAGCACATTTTTGTAATCAATATAGGCCGAATCAAGTTTACCCAATTCCATATACACATTTGCCCGGTTGTTAAAAGATTCGTAATCAGCTTTATTTAACTGGATAGCTTTTGCATAATACTCAATAGCTTTTGCATATTGTTTTTCATCTCTGAACAGATCTGCTCTTTTATTATAAGCTCTGGAGGACGGTTGATGACGAATAACATTTTCCCATAGAACAACTCCGTCTTTCCATTTTAATACTTGTAAATAAGCCAGAACTGAAAAGATAAGGGCAATCGGTACCGCAACCTGATAGCCATTTTTGATATTCCCTTTTAATGTGTTCAACAGATAGCCGGCGATATAAAAAATGCCAATGTAAGGAACATAAGTATACCTCTCTGCAATAACAGCGCTGCCGACAGAAAAAACCTGTAATACAAGCAACAGGTTAATAATATAGAAGCTGATACCAAAAACTACAGCTTTGTGTTTCTTCCAGGTAAGATATGTTATCAAAGCGAGCAGCAAGGTGAACAATGGTGCGATATAATAGATTGCAGAGAGTTTTTCATTTAACGCAGGAAAAGGATAGAATGCTGACTGACCGATCGGTAGTATCAGTTTAAAAAAATACATCATGACGCCATAGAATCCAAAAAGAATATTACTTTCAAGACCAAAAAAGGCCTCGCCGGTTGCGCCAATTTCTTTCTGGGCATTTATCGTTAGAAGACCCATTAATAATGCGGGAATAAAAAACGGGATTTTTTCAGTAATCAGTTTCAATGACAGAGTCCGGTTGCGCAAAATATCAATACAAAAAAGTGAAACCGGGAAAATCACTGCTGCCGGTTTTGACGAAAGCGATAAAATTAAAAAGAGTAAGGTCATCCAGTATTCTTTCTTTACTCCGGTATCAACGTATTTCGTAAATGTGATGTGACCAGCAAGGAAAAAAAGTGTGTACAAAACATCCTTCCTTTCCGATACCCATGCTACTGATTCGACATGCATAGGATGTATACCGAAGAACAATGAAGTGACGAATGCGATCAGGCTATTGTTACGACTAAGCAGCAGGGCAAGTTTATAAACCAGGAAACAATTGACCAGGTGAAGAACCAGGTTGAGCAAATGATATGACCACGCATCATACCCGGAAACTGCATAATTCAAAGCAAGACTTATCTGTGTAATCGGATGATAATTTCCCTGGATAGGAACGGTAAAAAAATCTGTTAAATGGCTTAAATCCTTAATGACATAATTGTCATAAATATAATCGGGATCATCCCAGTTTACAAATCCGGCATTCAGTGTTGGTAAATAGACAATTGCGGTTAATATTAAAATAAAAGGCAAATGCCAGCGTGAAGCACTACTGATAGTTTGCGTCGGTTTCTTTGAGTGACTATGTTTTTCAATTTTCTTTTTCTTAGCCATACGACCTTATTGCTTAATCTTAGGCATAATACCCTAATTAATCAAAATACTCAATAAAGTTCAAAAAAATACTGTGAAAAAATCAGCATGTTAAGATTTCGCGTTTCTGCGCTGTATCTGCTTTCTTATAAAATCCTAACATGTGGGTAAGGGGCAGGAGAGTATGTGCATATATTTCAAAGCAGCATCCAATATATGTTTTAATACAGTGTAGAAAGTTTTGAGCCTTATGAAGTCATTTTAACTCAGCTGATCAGTCAAATTAAATAACTGGTTCAAAAAATCTTAAAATAACAGTAAGGATGTTTTACAGGGACTTTTACCTGAGTCGCCGAGTACTTTTGATCGATTTTAGAAACTAAACATTGAAATCGCTTTCAGGTCGGCTTTTTGCTGTATAATTTTATAAGTAAGATTGATTTGAGTTCTAATTCCGATCCTATGAAAAGAGTGTGTGTAACAGCCTGTGTTTTATTTAATTTACTTCTTTCGCTCAATGCGCAAACAGGTACTGATTGTGGTAATTCGATCCCTCTGATAATGGATGGCGTCTCCAGGAATTATGCAACGTCTTCCGCGTCGGGCACTTCGATAATTTGCACGGGTTATGCAGGAACTTCACCTGTTACTTATTTTTCTTTTACTACCAACAGTAGTGCTGATAAGGTCTTGATCGATATAACAGCTCCTACAGCCCAGCCTTGTGAAGTTTTATTATATACCAATTCATGTGGTACTGTGTATAGTTCCAGCAGTATGTGTTATGATGACGGAAGAGGACTGTGGTCATTCGGACATAATTTCGCTATACAGGCTAACACTACATACAAACTGCGAGTTAAAACTACTACTGCAGGAAATATTTCAATCAACGCTAAGTATTATACTCCGCCAAATAATACCTGCCTTGGTGCAATTGGTATTGGCGCCACACCGATCACCGATAATAATGCTTGTAACTCTCCTGGAACCGGCGTTAACCCCGGAGATCTTTGCGCCTCTACTTTAGAGAACACAGCGTTTTATAAGTATGCTGTAATAGTGGATGGGGTTAGTATCATAAATATCAATAACATCAGTTGTGACAATGGAGCCACCAATAACAATAATGGTTTTCAAATTGGATTCTTTACCGGTAGTTGCTCTTCACTAACCCCGATCAGTTGTTTTTCGGGATCAGGAAGTTTTGTTACGGCCTCCACAGTTTCATTGACTGCAGGGACAGAAGTTTTTGTCGCCATTGACGGAGTCTCGGGGGCCAACTGTAAGTATGAGATCAGTGTTATCAATGGAAACGTGCTGGCTGTTTCAATTGCTGATTTTATCGGGCTAAAAACGGGATCCAGTAATTTATTAAAATGGACAGGCCTCCAGGAAAAGCCGGGTAATTATTATGAAATACAACGATCGGATGATAATAGGGAGTATAAAACGATTGGACGTATAAGCAGCGTAAAAACGAGCGCAGAGAATACGGATTATGAGTTTGAAGATAAAGACCCAACTTTGGTTTCTTACTACAGGATAAAACACATAGACAACGGAGGTCAATCGTTTTACAGTAAGATCGTTTTGCTACGAAGAGGAAATAATAATGGCGTGTTAGTTGAATTGCCTAATCCGGTCAGGAACTTATTAAATCTGCGATTAACAACAACCAGTGCTGACAATGTGGGAATAACTATTATGAATTTAATGGGCCAGGCAGTTTTAACTGATCGTATAAAATGCGTAAAGGGTGCTAATTTATATACCAAATCACTTTCAAACCTGCCTGCAGGAAATTACTATCTATTGCTGCGTAGCGATGAGATCCAATCAGTGACGCCATTTATAAAATTAAACTGACAACACAATCACGGATTTTTATTAAAACAAATTGTGTTACTATAGCATTTATTAAGCTGGTTTTAATGCTTACCTCGTAATCAATACAGGTTTTCTTTCCGTAATACTTTCTTTTGTAAATTCAAAAATATAAATGCCGGCCGCCCACTTGAAGTGGTAATTGGTAAGTCGTCCGGCTAATTTCCATTCCATAACTTTTTGACCGGCCGTATTGAATACCCTCACCCATGCGCCAACCATTTCCGGAGTTGCAGAGATTGCCAATACACCGTCAGGTGCAGGATTAGGATAAATATTTATTCTCGCTGCACGTGGAATTATTGTGTACCTGTCTGAAGCAGTTCCATTACAACCAACACCTAATGAATACTGATAGTTTACCGTATAATTGCCCGGAAGCAATGATGAAGGTATTAATTGTCCGGTGCTATTGATCCCCGTTCCGGAATAAACACCGCCGGCTGGAGAGCCGCCAGTTAAGGTAATTGGGCCAGCATTATTGTTTAAGGTATCAAAAGGTAATTGCAGTGTTATAACTGGTCTCGGCACAACCGTAATTGTGAACTGCATTGATGCACCAGCGCATCCATCATTTGTTGCAACAACTGTAAAAGTTGAGACTAAGGGTGATGAGCCGGTATTAGTAGCTGTAAATGATGGCACATTACCAAATGCTGAGACCGGGATCAATCCAATGTCTGGTATAGGCGCTGTACGGCTCCATTGTATCGTTGCTCCAGGAATGTTGCTTGAGAAGACAACCGATGGTACAGTGTTGCCAACACAGTAGGTGAGATTGCTTACAGGATTAACCGCTGGTCCACTGATTATAGTTATAACAATACAATTACTAATCGCCTCGCAAGTATTAGGACCTGCTGTATTAATTGCCACTCTTCTGAAATAGGTCGTTTGTGTTAATCCTGGCGGGGGATCATAGGTGCTGGACGTTGCACCTGGTATTGTACTGAACCCGGTTGAACAGCTCGATGTACTACTTTCCCATCTGTATGTTAACGTACCGCTGCCAGTGGCTGCCGTTATTTGTGTTAACGGATCCGGGTTCACATTTGTACAGATACTTTGATTAGCCGAAATTGACCCAGGCGTAACGACGCAACAATTAGCATTTACTGTTACTGTCATGGCATCAGTTGCTGCAGTACAAGGACCTGAACCATCAGGATCCGGTACACTCCATGTAAGTGTAACCGCTGTCCCGCTTTCAGATACGGCTGGAGTATAAGTTGCGTTGGCTGTATTCCTGTTTGGATTAAATGTTCCTGTACCACCGGTCCAGTTGCCACCGGTTGTTGCATTAGCAGCAAGGGTAATTGGTGAAGCACCACAGGTTGTTTGATCAGCACCAGAATTAGCAACGGTTGCATTGTTGATAGTAATATTCATTTGATCAGTTGCAGCAGTACAAGGACCAGCACCATCCGGGTCAGGAACATTCCATGTGAGTGTAACTGTTGTTCCTAATTCTGATACTGCAGGAGTATAAGTTGCATTAGCAGCATTTCTATCAGGAGTAAATGTACCGGCACCACCTGTCCAGTTGCCACCAGCGGTTGCATTAGC
>DASUTO010000120.1:0-33592 GCA_036374555.1 Chitinophagaceae bacterium | reverse complement strand
TCCGAAATTTATCACGGCGAAACGATCGATGCAAGAGAGGAAAAAACGGGATGGTCAATGGCCGGTTATAACGATGCTGGATGGTCAGGGGTAAATGTTGCAAATTATTCTAATGATAATTTGCTCGCAACTTATAACGAGCCGGTAAAAAAGCATGAAACATTTAAACCATTAAAGATATTTACAACTCCGAAAGGAGAGAAGGTGATCGACTTTGGACAGAATCTTGTTGGCTGGGTTATAGTAAAAGCAAAAGGAAATGCCGGCGATAAGATCACTATTCGTCATGCAGAAGTATTGGATAAGCAGGGGAATTTTTATATCGATAATCTCCGTGCAGCCAATGCAACAGCCAACTATTTTATATCAGGAAAAGGGGAGGATATATTTGAACCTCATTTTACTTTCTATGGATTTCGTTACATAAAAATTGAAGGAGTTACAGATATCAAGCCTGAAAATTTTACTGCAGTGGCGTTATATTCTGATATGAAACCAACAGGCACATTTACTTCTTCAAATGCATTGATCAATCAATTGCAGCATAATATTCAGTGGGGGCAGAAAGGAAATTTCTTAGATGTACCGACTGATTGCCCTCAAAGAGATGAACGCCTCGGTTGGACGGGTGATGCTCAGGCGTTCTCAAGAACGGCTGCATTTAATTTTGGTGTCAATAATTTTTTTGCAAAGTGGCTGCGTGATGTCGAGGCTGATCAGCGACCCGGTGGCAAAGTGCCCCATGTTATTCCAAATGTTCTGCAGCCGGAAGCTGGCGCATCTGCGGGTTGGGCCGATGCCGCAACGATCATTCCATGGAACATGTACCTGGCTTATGGAGATAAGAAGATCTTAGCGGATCAGTATAATAGTATGAAGGCATGGGTGGGTTATATGGAAAAAGAAAGTAAGAATTATTTATGGAATACAGGTTTTCATTTTGGTGATTGGTTATTCTTCCGGCCAGTTGATGATAATGATGGAAGGTCTGCAGTAACAGATAAGTACATGATCGCACAATGTTTTTTTGCAAACTCAGTACAAATAATGATCAACACTGCCAAAGTGCTGGGAAAAAATGATGATGTTACCAAATACACCGAGTTACTGAAAAATTTGAAAGATGCATTTGTAAGAGAATATTTAACGCCAAATGGAAGATTGGTTTCCAGTACGCAGACCGCTTATGTATTGGCATTACATTTTGATATGCTTCCTGAAAACCTGAGAGGACAAGCCGTTGAAAAATTGGTCGAAAATATCAAAGCTTACAATAATCATCTTACTACTGGTTTTTTAGGTACGCCCTATTTATGTCATGTGCTGAATCGTTTTGGAAAAACTGATGTTGCATTTACATTGCTGATGCAGGAGAATTATCCTTCATGGTTATATCCTGTAAAAATGGGGGCCACTACAATTTGGGAAAGATGGAACGGTATTCGTCCTGACAGTACGTTTGCGCCTGCATCCATGAATTCTTTTAATCATTATGCTTATGGAGCAATTGGTGACTGGATGTATCATGTTGTTGCAGGGCTGGATACTTATGAGGATGCTCCCGGGTATAAACATATAAAGATCGACCCTCACGTTGGTGGCGGTTTAACCAATGCAGAGGCAATTTTGCAAACCTATTATGGCAGAGTAATCAGTGCATGGAAGATCGAAGGCAATAAATTTGTATCGGTGATAGAAATACCAGCAAACACAACGGCTACTGTTTTTCTTCCCGTTTCAACTGCTAATTTGATTACAGAAAATGGAAATGCATTATCAAAAGATATACAAGTGGTACCAGGTGAAAATGGTAAGGGTGTCTTAAAACTTGGTTCGGGCAAATATCATTTTGAAATGCCGAAATAAAATCTATCTATGAAAAACTTACTGTTGGTATTTTTTATGGCGGTTTCTATTGCAGCCGATTCGCAAAAAGTAAACCCCTCGTTGCTAAAAAACACATGGTCCGCATTTTGGATAACCGCGCCTAACGCACCTGCAAAAACTTATGGGGTTTATTACTTCAGAAAGAAGATTTCTTTACCTGAAAGACCTGATTCTTTTATTGTTCATGTTTCCGCGGACAACCGGTATGTGCTGATCATTAACGAGAAATTTGTTTCGTTAGGTCCTGCAAGAAATGATCTTTTTCATTGGAATTTTGAAACGGTTGATATTGCTCCTTATTTGGTCAATGGAGATAATATTATTACGGCCACAGTTTGGAATGAAGGCGAATACCGGCCAGAAGGACAAATTTCAAATCGTACGGGGTTTTTAATGCAAGGCAATACTGCCAAAGAAGAAATAATCAACACAAATACTTCGTGGAAATGTTTTAGAAACACGGCCTATAGTCCATTAACAGGAATTGGTTATAATACTTATTATGTTTCCGGTCCGGGAGAATTAGTTGATATGAATAAGATGCCGGATGGATGGCAAAAAAATAATTTTGATGATAACGCATGGTCGAATGCAGTAAAAGCTCATTGGCGTGGCGCCACACCAAAAGGAAATGTTGATATTGCAGAGTGGATGCTTATTCCATCAACGTTGCCGCCAATGGAACTAAGAATACAACGTTTTGCAACAGTGAGACAAACAATTGGAGTAACAATTCCGGATGGTTTTCCCGCCACACAAAAAACAATAACAATTCCAGCAAACACCCAAGCTTCATTTTTACTGGATCAATCTTTTTATACAAATGCCTATCCTGAATTGGATTTCAGTAAAGGAAAAGATGCCGGCATTTTATTGACCTATGCAGAAGCATTATTTATTGAAAAACCTGACGGCCCCGGCAAAACATTTAAAAAAGGTAACCGCAACGAGGTTGAAGGAAAAATTATTGCAGGAAGAAAAGACAGCATCATATCCAACGGAAAAGGTGATCAGTATTTCAGTACACTTAGCTGGAGAACATTTCGGTATGTTGAAATTAAAATAAGTACAAAAGAAGAACCATTGATCATCAATGATATTTATAGTTTGTTCACTGGCTATCCTTTTCAAATGAATGCAACATTTAATGCACATGATAAAACACTGGATAAAATATTCGAAATAGGCTGGCGAACTGCAAGATCATGTGCATGGGAGACCTATATGGATTGTCCTTATTATGAACAATTACAATATATTGGTGATACCCGTATTCAAGCATTGGTTTCTTTATATAATAGTGGCGATGATCGTTTGGTAAGAAATGCGATCACACAAATGGATCATTCGCGAATGGCGGAGGGCATTACATTGAGCCGCCACCCATCTTTTTCTCCTCAGCAAATTCCTACTTTCTCACTTTGGTATATTGGTATGCTGAATGACTACTGGATGTATCGTGGAGACGCAGCTTTTGTAAAAGATAAGCTGCAGGGAACAAGAGATGTACTTTGGTTCTTTAGCAAATATCAGAATGAAGAAGGATCGTTGCGTAATGTTCCTTATTGGATATACACTGATTGGGTGGAAGGTAAAACCGGGTGGCCCGGTGGCGTGGGACCAATTGGAAAAGATGGAAGTTCTTCTTTATTGGACCTTCAATTATTATGGGCATTGCAAATTGCGGCAAAACTCGAAACAGAGCTTGGATCGCCTGCTATCGCAGTTGAATATCAAAAAAGCGCTTTACAACTTCAACAAACAATTCAACGCAATTACTGGAACGCCCAGAAAAAGATGTATGCTGATACAAAGGATAAAGATAAATTTTCACAACATGCAAATACATTAGCGATACTTACCAATACAATTAAAGGAGCTGCCGCGACTGAACTTGCCAAAAGAATAATTGCAGACGGATCATTAGCTCCAGCTTCTATTTATTTTAAATATTATCTCCATATGGCTTTGATAAAAGCAGGACTGGGAAATGATTATTTAAAATGGCTGGACAAATGGAAAGAAAATATTGAAATGGGTTTGACAACATGGGCTGAAATTTCAGAGATCGATAATGCCCGTTCTGATTGTCATGCCTGGGGCTCCAGTCCGAATATCGAATTTTTCCGAACTATACTTGGTATTGATACAGATGCCCCAGGATTCAAGAAAGTAAAGATCGAACCACATCTGGGTGATCTGAAAAATGTAAATGGAAAGATGCCGCATCCGGATGGAGCAATTTTAACAAACTATCAATTCATAGATAAGAAATGGAAAATTGAGATCACCTTACCTGAAAAAATTTCCGGAAGATTTATTTGGCAAGGAAAGACATATTCATTGAAGCCAGGAACGAATAATTTTGATTTATAAATCCTCTTGTATGACGCAAATACTGAAAAGTAATTCAGTTGTTCTGTTTTTATGTATGAGCATATTTGTGACTTCATGCAATGATGAACCCAAAACAACTAATGAATCTAATACTACCGCATCCGCTGTTGACCCTGCCAAAGACTGGAAATTCGGTGTGGCTTTATGGACATTTCACACAGTCAATTTTTCCGAATCATTAGATAAAGTGGACAGTGCTGGCTTGAAGTATATTGAACCAAATACATTTCACAGAGCAGGGCCCGAACTAAAAGATTCAATGATATTGCAACTCTCACGAGCCGGAATCGAAAAATTAAGATCAATGATCGCCGCAAAAGGATTGGTCTGTGAGTCACTTTATATTGTGGGAGATTCAACAATTAGATCATGGAAAAAACAATTTGATATTGCCAAACAGTTGGGAGTTGAGTTTGTAACTACCGAACCACCATTAAAGATGTGGGATGCACTTGATAGCCTTGCCGGTGTTTATGGAATTAAAATAGCAATACATGAACATTGGAAAGGCACGAGCCATTACTGGGATACAGATACAACGATGATGGCCATAAAAGGGCACCGGAATTTTTATGTATGCGCGGATCTTGGCCATTGGCCAAAAAGCGGCGTCAATCCGTTGGATGCCGTAAAAAAATTAAGCGGACATATCATCGGCATTCACCTGAAAGATATTGCTGCGTATGATGATCCGTCATTAAAAGATGTGCCGGTTGGAACCGGTGTTGTTGATTTTCCAGCTATTTTCCAGGAATTAAAAAGACAAGGATTCAAAGGTCATATATATATTGAACGCGATGCAGAAGACCAGCCCAGCAATCTTCCTTCGGTGATACAAACTGTAAAATATTATAATGAACAGGTCAATAAGGTAAAATAATAGTATTCGTTTGGGAAAGCATCTTACAAAGATTTCCTTAAAGTAAGTTTGAAGGGTACAGGCACATGATCTCTTTTGTGATTGAGGATCATTTCGGCAGTCATTGCTCCCATTTTTTTAAAGTCAGTTGAGATAGTGGTAATACCATCAAGAATAAATTGTTTCCACGGGGTTTCATTGTAAGATATTATGCCCACATCTTTACCTACTTTTAATTTAGTCTTTTTGATCTTTTCAAGAAGGGTTACCAGGTCATCTTCCATCAGGTTAATATAGGCTTCTCCTGTCGCTATTTCCTCATCTGCTACACTGTGAACTACTTTATGAGTAAACGCATAGTCAGTGCAAAAGGATTGAAAGCCCTTTAAAATTTCACCTGGAAAATAACTATAGCTGGGAAAAATGATTTTTAGTGTTTGATATTTTTGAAGCTGTGACAATGCTTCTTTCAGCGCATTATAAATATCAGTTTCAAAATTTTCATATACGGCGCCATACTCACTTTTGATGCCCGGGATAATTTTATCCAGCAGTATCAAATGCCCTTTGGTTATTTCATTGATGACGGCAGCAGCATTTTCTCCACCTTCTATAAAATGAGGAATGATGACGTAATGCGTATAATCTTCTTTCCGGTTTTGCAACAACTTTTTAAATAAGCTAAAATCATTGTTATAAATATAAAAATCGATCGCAGCCTGTTCGCCTACTATCTCAGCAAATGAATCATAGATAATTTTTTTATGTGCACTTAATTTATTGAACAGCAGGAAAACTTTTATTGATTGTTTGAAATCAGTTTTTGAAATAAAATATCCTTTGCCGGGCACTGAACCTACAACACCCAATTGTTTTAAATGCCGGTAGGCTTTTTCTGCCGTATCACGGGAGATTTCCAACTCATAACTGAGGTCATTGATTGAAGGGAGCGGGTAGTCTTTTTCGATGCTTCCTCTTTCTATAGCATATAATATAGAATTAGTGAGCTGCTGGTATTTGGGGGTAACAGATTGTTCGTCAATCGTTATTAATCGATATATGTTTTCAGATGACATGCTCTAAAAAATGTAAATATATATTCTTTTATAACAGCTTGCAGGCCACTGAGCGACTTAAATACAGGATGATACAGGATGCTAAAGCAGGAGAATGAAAATATCTTGCTTTTGAAAAAATTCGAAATAAAACGCTTTGCCATGTTCCCGGGTTTCTTTCAAAAGATCTCTCTGACTGCATTGTTTATTTTGAATCATTAATTTTAGGTGATCACAGGTTTGGAAATATTTGGGTGGGATTTTTAGAGCAGACAGAAAATAATTTTCTTTTGACTAAACGATAAACGAATGCAAGTCATCTTAGGAGTTCTCTTTCATTTTATTGGTGGGTTTGCCTCAGGCAGTTTTTATATACCGTATAAAAAAGTAAAAGGATGGCATTGGGAATCTTATTGGATCGTGGGCGGATTATTTTCCTGGCTGATCGTTCCCCCGCTGGCTGCATGGCTTACCATCCCGGGCTTTACCGAGATCATAAAGACCACTGGTTTTTCTACGCTGTTTCTTACTTTCTTTTTCGGCCTGCTGTGGGGAATCGGTGGCCTGACCTATGGACTGGGCGTTCGTTATCTCGGTGTATCGCTTGGTAGCAGTATCATACTTGGTTTATGTATGGTATTCGGTGCCCTGATACCTTCTATATATTATGATTTTTCTCCTGTAGAAGGAAAAGATACATTCAGTGAAATGGTAGGTTCTGGCTGGGGCCTCACTGTTTTAGCAGGTCTGGTTGTTTGTATTCTTGGAATTATTATTTGTGGAAAGGCGGGAGTGATGAAGGAAAAACAATTGAAAGCCGCAGGTAGTGATCCACATGGAATGGATGTAAAAACAGAATACAAGTTCGCATTAGGAATGTTTGTTTCAATTATATCTGGTGTGCTTAGTGCCTGTTTTAATTTCGGATTAGAAGCGGGTCAATCGATGGGAGTAGTTGCGAATGAAGCGTGGAAAGCAGCTCATCCCGGCGAAGGAGAATTTTTATTCCGTAACAATGTTATATATGTTGTTCTATTATGGGGAGGCCTTACTACTAATTTTATCTGGTGTATGATCCTGAATGCCCGTAATAAAACATTTGGTGATTATACAAACAAAAAAACTCCTTTAGGATCCAATTATCTTTTTGCAGCATTGGCTGGCACTACCTGGTTTCTCCAATTCTTTTTCTATGGTATGGGAGAAAGCAAATTAGGAAATGGTCCCAGTTCATGGATACTTCACATGGCATTTATCATTCTTGTTGCAAACATGTGGGGCATCATATTAAAAGAATGGAAGGGTGTATCCAAGAAAACTGCAAGAACAATTGCGGTCGGCATTCTGACGATCATCCTTGCAGTGATCATCGTTGGCATCGGAAATAATCGCCACGAAAAATTAAAAAACCAAAAAGCACTATCATATGTCAACAGTAGCAGTAAAATTTAAGCATGTAAGCTACTTATGGGATGAAGCCAAAGCAGCTGAACTCGCAGGTGATGAAGTGGCCCTGTTGGTTTACCGGTCGAATTTATTAGGCGCTGATCTGCGTCTTACTAATTATGGTGGCGGTAATACGTCCTGTAAAGCAATTGCAAAAGATCCTTTGACAGGAAAGGATATAGAAGTGATGTGGGTAAAAGGAAGTGGCGGCGATCTTGGGACAATGAAGAGAAGCGGATTAGCTGCACTGTATGTGGATAGGCTAAGAGCTTTGAAAAATATTTATCGCGGAATAGAACAGGAAGATGAAATGGTGGAACTTTTCAATCATTGTATCTATGACCTGGCATCAAAAGCTCCGTCCATTGATACCCCATTACATGGGTTTCTTCCCTTCAAACACATTGATCACTTACATCCGGATGCAGCGATCGCTATTGCAGCCGCAAAAGATGGAAAGAAGATCACAAAGGAATTATTTAGTGGAACTATTGGTTGGGTAGAATGGCAGCGTCCGGGTTTTGATCTTGGATTAAAACTAAAACAATGTCTCGATGAAAATCCTGGCATCCGTGGTATCATGCTCGGCTCACATGGTTTATTTACATGGGGAGATACGGCATACGAGAGTTATATCAATACCCTGGAAGTAATTGAACGTTGTGCTCAATACCTGGAAGATAATTATGGAAAGAAAGGCGCTGTCTTTGGTGGTGAAAAAATAAAATCATTACCGAAAGAAGAGCGATTGAAAAAAGCATCTGCATTAGCACCAGTGTTAAGAGGTTTTTGTTCATCGTATATAAAAATGATCGGTCATTTTACTGATGATGACAGGGTGCTTCAATATATCAACTCGAATGACCTGGGAAGATTAGCCCCGATGGGAACCAGTTGTCCTGATCATTTTCTGCGTACAAAAATTTCTCCATTGGTTTTAAAATTAACACCGCAGGAAGATCTGAGTAATACAGCTACTGTGAAAGAAAAGTTATCGCCGCAGTTTGATGAGTATAGAAAAATGTATGCTGATTATTATAATAAATGCAAACATGCTAATAGTCCTGCAATGCGTGATCCAAACCCCGTGGTGATCTTATATCCTGGTGTCGGTATGTTCACTTTTGCAAAAGATAAACAAACGGCAAGAGTGGCTGCTGAATTTTATATCAATGCAATTAATGTAATGCGTGGAGCTGAAGCAGTGAGTGAATACACATCTTTGCCCAGACAGGAAGCATTTGATATTGAGTATTGGCTATTGGAAGAAGCAAAGCTGCAACGTATGCCAAAACCAAAATCATTGAGCGGAAGAATTGCGTTGGTAACCGGCAGTGCTGGCGGTATTGGTAAAGCGATTGCCAAAAAATTTGCAGAAGAAGGAGCTTGCGTGGTCCTGAATGATATCAACCAGGAAAGATTAAATGGCGCAGTGCAGGAATTTGAAGAGACATTTGGAAAAGATATCGTAGCTTCTGCATTGTTGAATGTTGTTGATGAATCAACAATTGAAAAAGCGTTTGAACAGACTGTTTTGGCATTTGGCGGCGCTGATATCATCATAAACAATGCTGGCATCAGTATTTCAAAGCCAATTACAGAACATAGCATTGACGATTGGGATAAACTGTATAATATCCTTGTAAAAGGACAATTCCTTGTTTCAAAAAAAGGAATTGAGATCCTGCGTAAGCAGGATCTTGGTGGAGATATTGTAAATGTAGTTTCTAAAAATTCAATTGTTGCCGGTCCAAACAATGCCGGCTATGGAAGTGCAAAAGCGGCCCAGGCGCACTTGAGCCGCTTGCTTGCCGCGGAATTAGGCGCCGATAAAATAAGAGTGAACACTGTAAATCCGGATGCGGTAATTTCAGATAGTAATATTTGGAGTGGCGGTTGGGCAGAAGGCAGGGCAAAAGCTTATGGTATTACGGTGGATGAATTGCCGGCCTATTATGCAAAAAGAACCTTATTGAATGAAACGATCCTACCGGAAGATATTGCCAATGCTTGCTTTGCGTTTGTTGGTGGCTTATTGAGTAAATCGACTGGTAATACTTTAAATGTTGATGGCGGAGTAGCGACGGCATTTACAAGGTAAACCCCCTGTCCTCCGCCTGAGGCGGAGACCTTAGATTGGACCTGCTAATAAAAATTTATGAAACGTATTGCTTTTAAAATGAAATTATTCAAAGGTTATGAGGAAGAATATAAAAAGCGACATGATGCCATCTGGCCGGAATTGAAAACATTATTGAAAGAAACCGGTGTGGAGGATTATTCCATATACCTGGATGAAGAAACAAATATTCTGTTTGGGGTATTGAAAATTAAAAATGCATTGAAATTGGATGAACTGCCAGATCATCCGGTGATGAAAAAGTGGTGGGCCCATATGAAAGATATAATGGAATCAAATCCCGATAGTTCACCTGTATCCATTCCTTTGAAAGAGGTTTTTTACTTCCCTTAAATAATTTTATATGCGAATTGAAAAATATAAGATCGAAGAACATAATCGATCATTGCTTGCAGAACATAAAAGAAAATTTGATTTTGTTGCTGGCGGTTTAAATGATGTTGAAGCCGTCCTCCAAAAGCTTATCGATTTCAATGTAGCGATCCCATCATGGGCATTGGGTACGGGCGGTACAAGATTCGGAAGATTTTCCGGCGCAGGTGAACCGGGAAATCTTGAAGAAAAAATGGAAGATGTTGGATTACTTCATGCTCTTAATAAGTCAAGCGGCGCCATCTCCTTACATATTCCCTGGGATATTCCGGAAAATTATGCTGCTATAAAAACCTTGGCCGCTCAGTTAGGATTAAAGTTTGACGCAGTTAATTCCAATACCTTCCAGGATCAGAATGATCAACCGTTGAGTTATAAGTTTGGTTCCTTGCAGCATGTTGAGAAAGCCGTTCGCAAACAAGCCATCGATCACAATATAGAGGTGATCAAACATGGAATTGAATTAGGATCCAAGGCATTAACAGTTTGGTTGAGCGATGGAAGTTGTTTCCCGGGCCAATTGAATTTCAGGAAGGCTTTTCAAAATACACTGGAGAGTTTACAGGAAATATATTCGGCATTGCCGGTTGATTGGAAAGTATTTGTTGAATACAAAGCGTATGAACCAAATTTCTATTCAATGACGGTGGGTGATTGGGGCCAATCATTATTATATACAAACAAGTTGGGACATAAAGCATACACGTTAGTGGATCTTGGGCATCATTTGCCAAATGCAAATATTGAACAGATCGTCGCTTTATTATTAATGGAAGGAAAGCTAGCCGGTTTTCATTTCAATGACAGCAAATACGGGGATGATGATGTGACAGTGGGTAGTATGAAACCTTACCAGTTATTTTTAATTTTTAATGAATTGGTAGAAGGTATGGACGCAAGAGGAATGGACCATGCAAACGACCTCGGTTGGATGATCGATGCTTCGCATAATGTAAAAGATCCCCTGGAAGACCTGCTGCAATCCGTAGAAGCGATCATGATCTCCTATGCACAAGCCTTGCTGGTTGACAGGAAAAAACTGAATGATGCACAACAGCGCAATGATGTGGTGGCGGCGCAGGAAATTTTACAAAATACTTTTCGTACTGATGTAAGAGCAATCGTAGCGGAAGCAAGAGTCAGAAGCGGAGGTTCCATAAGTCCATTGCAATTTTTCCGGGAAATGAAGGTCAGGGAACAATTAATTAAGGAACGGGGTGCTAAAACAGTGGCAACAGGACTGTAATGAATAAAATTCCTTCCATAGCGATCTACGATGTGGGCAAAACCAATAAGAAGCTCATTTTGTTTGATGAGCAATACGGCGTGGTATATGAAGAGAGCATTCAATTGCCCGAAATAAAAGATGAAGATGGATTTTCATGTGAAGATGTGATAGGATTGACGGCATGGATCAAAAATAGTTTCGCTCAAATACAAACTGATCCACGGTTTGAGATAAAAGCCGTGAACTTTTCCGGCTACGGCGCCAGTTTTGTTTATCTCGATGAGAATAAAAATGTAATTCCTCCATTATATAACTATTTGAAACCTTATACTCCTGCACTTCAAAAAAAATTCTACCAGTCCTATGGAGGCGAAAGCCAGTTTTCAAAAATAACGGCATCACCCGTGCTGGGCAATCTTAATTCAGGGATGCAATTATATCGACTTAAGTATGAGAAACCCGAACTGTTCAGGCAAATAAAATATGCTTTGCATTTGCCGCAGTACCTGGGCTTTATTCTTACGTCGCAATTGAAATCAGACATTACAAGCATTGGTTGTCATACTAATCTTTGGAATTTTCAGCAAAATAAATATCATGACTGGGTGGCAAAAGAAGAAGTTCTGGAAAAATTGGCTCCTGTTGAAAAATGTAATGCGGTAGTTAGTGGCAGCAACAATATTCTGGCTGGAGTAGGATTACATGATAGTTCTTCTGCGCTGATACCTTACCTTACTTCATTCAATGAGCCATTTATTTTATTATCAACAGGAACATGGTGCATCAGCCTGAATCCTTTTAATCATACCATGCTTTCTGATTATGAACTGCACGAAGATTGTCTTTGCTATTTAAGTTACGAAGGCCAGGCTGTAAAGGCTTCAAGAATATTTGCTGGTTATGAACATGAGCAACAAGTGAAACATCTTGCAGAACATTTTAAAAAGCCACTTACTTACTATACTACCATTGAGGTGGACACAGAATTGCTGAAGAAACAGAAGCATGCCATTAAGAACCTGCAGTTGATGAATGAAGGAAGTGAGCCTGCAAGATCTGCTTTTGGGAAAAGGAAATTGGCGGATTATAAAAGCTATGAAGAAGCCTATCACCAGTTTATTGTTGATATTGTTACGCAACAAGTAAGAAGTACTAACCTTGTTCTTAGGGGAACAGGTGTAAAAAGAATTTTTGTTGACGGTGGCTTCAGCAAAAACCCGATTTATATGTATTTGATGGCGGAAGCTTTTCCAAACATTGAAGTATATGCAGCTTCAGTGGCACAGGCAAGCGCATTAGGAGCAGCATTGGTTATTCACCAGCACTGGAACAACAAACCTCTTCCTTCAAATATCATTGATATGAAATTGTATTCTGTTACACATCAAACTTCAATTTAAAATAAGATGAAGTGGGAATATAATAACAACTACCCGGCGATCGACGATCTGCGAAAGAAAGCAAAACGAAAGGTCCCAAAATTTGCGTTCGAATATCTTGAAGGTGGATGTAATGAGAATGTAAATCTTCACAAGAACACTGCTGAATTAAGGGAAGTAGAGTTATTGCCTTACTACCTCAGTCAGCATCATGGTTCGGATCTCAGAACTGAATTATTCGGGCATGTGTACGATGCACCATTTGGTATTGCACCGGTGGGTTTGCAGGGATTGATATGGCCGAATTCACCTGAAATACTTGCTAAGGCGGCTCTTCAGCATAACATACCATTTATATTAAGTACGGTAACTACTTCAAGTATTGAAAGGATCAGTGAATTAACAGAAGGTAGAGCATGGTATCAATTATATCACCCGGCAGAAGATTCCTTACGTGATGATATTTTAAAAAGATTGCAGGCTGCAAATTATGGTGTGTTGGCTTTGTTGTGTGATGTTCCTTCATTTGGTTATAGACCATGGGATATCAGGAATGGTCTCGCTATGCCGCCACGAATGACGTTGAGAAATATGCTGCAAATAATGACAAGACCTGAATGGGCATTAAAGACTTTGTATCACGGAACACCAGGTTTTGCAACAATGAAACCTTATATGCCGAAAGGTTTAGACATGAAACAACTTGGTGCATTCATGAATAAAACTTTTTCAGGCAGACTGAATGCAGAAAAGATTGCCCCGATAAGAGATAAATGGAAAGGCAAAATTGTTTTAAAAGGTGTAGCAACAGAAGAAGATACTGAATTAGCTATCAAACTCGGATTGGATGGGATTATCGTTTCCAATCATGGAGGCCGGCAATTGGATGCCGGACAATCAACGATTAAATCACTGGAACCAATTGTAAAAAATTATAAAGGCCGGATAAAAATAATGATGGATAGTGGCATTCGTACGGGTCCGGATGTTGCAAGAACATTGGCGAGTGGTGCAGAGTTTGCTTTCATGGGTCGTTCATTTATGTATGCCGTTGCAGCGCTGGGTGACGAAGGCGGTAATCATATTATTTCAATATTAAAGACACAACTGAAGCAAGTTATGGAGCAGGTTTGTTGTGAAAAACCTACTGATTTTTCCAAGCACTTATTAACCGATCCATATTTTCCGGGAACGATTGCGTAAATTTTTAATATTTATCAGGACAGGTCAGGACGCAGAGTAATAACGGCAGTTTTACCTTGTGTATTCATTAAAACTGCTGCTGTATGAAAAGAAAAACTGCTTTAGCAAGATGTGGTACATTGCTATTATTTTTTTTCTCCATTACCACCTTCGCTTTTTCGCAAAACAATTTTAGGGTATCAGGAAAAGTAACGGATGAAACGGGCAAACCGGTATCCGGCGCCACTGTGACTGTAAAAGGAACGACAATTGCAACCGCTACTTCAACCGAGGGAACATTTGCGTTGAATGCTCCTTCCGGTAAGTCTGTTTTGGTAGTTACTTCAATTGGATTCACAGAAATGGAAGTAGCTATTAATGACAGGGCTGAGATAACAATCGGGATGGCAAGTCTGGCTACTTCCCTCCAGGATGTAGTCGTCGTGGGTTATGGTACGCAAAGAAAGAGTGATGTAACAGGGGCTGTTAGTCGCTTGACAGCCTCCGATATCCAGGAACGGCCTGCGCAGAATGTTTTACAAGCTATACAAGGTAAAGCAGCAGGTGTGCATGTTACTTCAAACTTTAAACCGGGTGAGCTGCCAGTATTGAGAGTACGTGGTAATCGTTCAATCGGTGCTTCGAATGAACCGCTTTATGTGATCGATGGAATACCGCTGGTGAATTCACTTGGAGTCAACTCATTTACCATGAGTGATCTCAATCCAAACGATATTGCTTCTGTAGAAATATTAAAAGATGCATCGGCTACTGCGATCTATGGTTCCCGCGGTGCTAATGGGGTGGTTCTTATTACAACTAATAAAGGAAAAAAAGGAAGAGTCGGAGTCAGCTTCCAATCAACCGTTTCTATCGATTCTTATAAATCATTAACCGACTGGATGGATGGAGGCGAGTATATAGACAGATGGCGCCTGAGTTTGATAAACGGCCGTTTATATAAAGACCTTGGTGCAGCAAATGCTAACCTCAATGTGCCCGCCGTGATGTGGTATCCCGATCCTGATCTTGATAAGTTAAGGATGCCTGGACTTACTACAGATCAGGTTGCTCTTGAATCTGTAATGATGGGATATGAATGGAATCCTGATGGTACAGTTAAGACACGACCAACAACGGCGGCGGAACAGGCTCTCGGCTGGCCTGCAGCGGTTCCTGTATATAATTCTGAAAATATACGAAGTTATGATTGGTTGGATGCTGCAACACGAACTGGTATCACTCAAAACCACCAGATTTCCTTAACAGCAGGATCTGATATTTCGCGCCTCCTGATATCACTTAATTATTATAACCAGCAGGGTGTTCAGAAAGATCAGGATTATAAACGTTATACGGCAACTATAAATGGAGATGTAACTCCAAACAAATGGCTTAATCTTGGAACAAACATAATTACTTCTCTTTCCACGCAGAATTATGGCATCCTCGGACCGAATACCTCTAACACCGGTTCAAAAGATCTCTACTCAAGAGCCACGGATCAGTTTCCTTATGCATTGCCTAATGATCCTAACGGTTTTCCAGTTAGAAATCCTGGCGGTAATATTAGTTTATGGAATCCTTTAATTGATATTGACGAGGTATTGAATGAGCGAAGAACTGCAGCAATACTTGCAAGCGTTTTTGCCGAATTGAAATTTACTCAATGGTTAAGATATCGTATCAACTTCAGCGGTCAGTATCGGCAGTTTAGATCAGGGTCATGGACGGGCCCCAATGCAACCAGCCATTTAACCAACCGGCCGAATACCGCTGGTTATGCTACGCAGGAGAATTTCTCGTGGGTAGTGGAGAACCTGATTTATATTGATAAGACTTTCGCGGAAAAACACAAAGTGAATATTACGTTGCTTCAATCAACTCAAAAATCGAGGAGAGAAAATATTAGCACCAGCGTAACGGGTCTTATTAATCCTCTTAGTTTATGGTATGACCTGGGATCAAATACGGCAGGAAATCCTAGCTATGGTACGGGTTTTACTGAAAACACACTTGCTTCTTTTATGGGTCGTATTAATTATACTTTGAGTGATAAATATCTGCTTACAGTTTCGGGTCGTGCAGATGGAGCTTCTGTATTAGCTCCTGAACATAAATGGGATTTCTTTCCATCATTTGCAGTTGCGTGGAAAATGCAACAGGAAAGTTTTTTGAGTTCAGTGAATTGGATCAATGAACTTAAACTTCGGGTTGGATATGGAGTAGTTGGCAATTCATCGGTCAACCCTTATACAACATCTGGCCCATTAAGCAGGAACCCATATGTCTTTGGTTCGGCAGCAGGGATTGGTTATTTGCCGCAATTAGTTCAAAACCCTGAACTCAAATGGGAAGAAACAGCGCAAACAAATGTGGGGATAGATTTTACATTCTTTAAAAATCGATTATCCGGCTCACTGGAGTATTATCAGCAAAACACCTCCGATCTCATCTTCCCAAAAACACTTCCGGCTGTATCGGGGTATGTTCAAAAATTTGAAAACATAGGTAAAACAAGGAACAAGGGTGTGGAGATCACTCTTTCAGGTACACCTGTTAAAATAAAAGATTTTACATGGGACGTTGATCTCAACTGGTCAACTAACAAAGAAGAAATTGTTGAATTAATAAATGGTAAGCAGGACATGGTGGCTGATCGCTTGTTTATTGGACAACCGACGCAAGTTTTTTTTAATTATCAGAATGCTGGTATCTGGGGCGCCGACGCAAAAGATCTTGCAGAGATGGCTCTCTTTAATGCGAATGGAACTAATTTCCGACCTGGTACCGTTAAAGTTGTTGATCAAAATGGTGATAAGAGGATCGATGCATCTGATTTCATAATCCTGGGTTCTGTTCGTCCTGATTGGACAGGTGGCATTACCAATACATTCACTTACAAGAACTGGTCATTAAATAGTTTTATTTATTTCCGCTGGGGACAAACTTATTTTGGTGGTTATCCTAATTCCTATGGTGGTGTTAACCCCAATGGCCGGGTGGAAAACGATGTGTGGTCATGGGATAAGACAAATGGAAAATGGCCAATGCCTAATGCTGCTTCGGCCCTAACTAATCACACCGCTGCGATGCAATACAATGAAGGTTCATTTGCAGTAGTCAGAAATATATCGCTCTCATATAGTTGTCCTCAAAAATGGTTGCAGAAAATTACGGCGAAGGAAATCGTATTCAATTTTCAGGTACTCAATCCTTTCATATTCGGAGGCGAGGTTGTAAAGTGGGGTATCAATCCTGATGATGATACTAACTGGAGCATTGCTTCAACCAATACCAATCCGCTTGGCGGCACAAACAATAACACGATACTTCCACAAAGCTTTGTATTTGGTATAAGAGCAGGTTTTTAATACTGAAAATTCTTGTTTACAAAAAAAACTATAAAAATATTTTTATGAAACTGCATATGAAAAAATATCTTTTAATGCCGGGACTGGTACTTCTGATAGTTACGTTCCTTGGATCGTGCAAAAAGTTTCTTACCGAAAAGCAAGTGGCCAGCCTGACACAAGATTACTATAACGATGAGAACGGGCTTAATTCACTAATCAACGGGCTCTATGTATATGCCCGGGTGAAACACGAGTGGGAGGCAAACGGGGGCAGGCTCATGGAACCTGAAACGGATGCTTATATGACGGCTGCTGCAGCAAATGCACAAATGACAGCTGCAACGTATGGTACTAATGTAAGCTCTATCGCTACTAATAATGTTACCAATTTTTTGGGTAGTGCTAACTCTAACTATGCACCAATGGGCGCATATCCCCACATTAATAATTGCAATATTGCACTTGATATCATTGACAATATCAAACCGGGTAAATTTGGTTCCGATGAAAACTATCGAAAAACCAGAAGGTCTGAAATACTTTTTCTGCGGGCATGGGCATATTATCTCGTCTCTAATCAACTGGGTGATGTACCGCTTTTGCTTACCCCGCGTCGTGAGGACAATGGTATCTATTATTTTCCAAAAGCGAAACTCGAAGATATTTATAAGCAAATAATTTCCGACTTACGATATGCATATGAAAATCTTCCGACGACCACCACAGATAGGGGCCGGATAACCAAATGGGCGGCGGGTCACCTGCTGTCGAAGCTTTATCTTAACCGGGCCCAGGCTGCAGCGTTTCAAAATAGCGGTGAGGACCATTTGAAAATGTTATACAAAGGCACTGTTCTAACAGATCTCGATTCAGTAATTGCCATTGCAACGGAGGTAATAAATGGCAAGGGCGGTGTTGCAGGTTTAGCCCCGGATTACTGGACTTTGTTCAATCCTGCAGTTTCTGAAACCAATCCGCACAATGAAGTGATATGGGCCGCTCAATTCGATATTAATATTTCCCTGGACGGTCGCTTTGGGGGTAATCGATCATGCAATTATCATATTGGAGATTATACCAATCAAACTGGTGTAACCCGTGTGCAGGCTTATGGCCGGCCCTTTGGAACTTTTAAGCCAACAGACTTTGCGTACGATAACTTCCGTGATAAGGTCTATGATTCCCGTTATTATAAAACGTTTTCTTATGAGTATATAGGCAATATGCCAACTGCAACCAGCACGTCATATACCTGGAATACAGCAGCAGCAACATGGTGGAATGCAAATAAGCCGGCAAGCGAACCTGCCATACCATTGCCGTTGTCTAACCCTGCACCTAAAAGAATTCTGCAAGGTAAGCGGGCACTTATCTATCTCGAAAATCAAAAAGATGAAGCACTTGATTCAGCAATGGTGATGAGTATGCCTTTTCAATTTATGGTTCGGTGGATAAGATCGGCTACGACCGGGCGGTACTACTACAGGCTTTGGCATAACGGTGCCAATATGGGACTTGCGACAGGAATGGCAGCTCCTTATTTAGCGTCAAAAAAATATGTTGATCCCCTAAGAGGCGGAAGTAGCGACGAAGCCAATTTCAATAGTGAGAACGGTACACGGGATGCGATACTCATGCGTTTAGCTGAGACCTTTCTGATCCGTGCAGAAGCCTATGGACGTAAGGGGCAATACGGCCAGGCGGTAAATGACATCAACGTATTAAGGCAACGTGCTGCATACAAGGGCGGGGAAAGTCGTCCCAATGTGCTGGTAGAATGGGAACCCAAGGCGAGCTTGCTTGCACCATCAGAAAAAGTTCCTCCATATCCGGCAAATGGAGATGCTTATAACAAGATCATGGTAACAGAAGATCATTTTACGCCCGGTACTCCTCAAGCCCTGGCTGAGGGATATATTCCAACTGTTAGTTCTAAGCCAGATATGTTTGTTCACTTTATTTATAATGAAAAGGTTCGTGAATTCCTTTCTGAAAGTATTGCCTGGGAGGATCAGCATAATGCAGGAATATTATACGATCGTGTAGTATATCTTAACCAGATGGCCTCCGATAAGGCAGGCTTATGGCCGATTGCCTTTAATACCGCAAGCGGAAATGGGCAGAATGGAAATGGAAAAGGTCAAATGAAGAAACATTATACATTCAGGCCATGGCCAAATGCATATTTAGTATTACTTACCGATGAATCCGGAAAGCCCCTGGATGATGCTGCAAAAGCATCCTATCAAAACCCAGGTTATTGAGCTGAAGTATGGACATAAAGCAAGCAGCAGAAAATGGCGAGTCATATTTTTTTGACCGCCATTTTCATTTTGCAGAATACAGGATAGCGCAGGATGAAAGCGAAACCGTTTTCTTTTAATTTTAAAAATAACAATTGCTCCAAATATGAAACTCATTTCAAATGCCTGTTTGTTATTCCTTTCATTATTTTTTATCATTGCTCTTAAAGGTCAAAAGCCGACAGATGCGAAGACTGATGTCAATACGCCACTTCATGCAATGAAGGTGGACTATCCTGTTCCATATGAGGCGCCAACAAAAGAAAGTGTGAAAGCAGTACTGGATAGAATATTTAGCTATCTCGATGCTACTACACCGGCGCAAATGATGAATAAGCAATCAGGAGAAATTGTAAATGAGATAAGCCAACTGGATACAAATACAGTTATCAAACAAGGTGATTTTCGTTTGACAAGCTATGAATGGGGCGTTACCTATTCGGCTATACAGAGAGCTTTTGAAACAACAGGCGATAAAAAATATAGTGAGTATGTAAAAACGAGATTCGATTTTTTGGCGAAATGGATCCCGGCAATTAAATCAAAATTTCCACTTGATTATATTCAGAAAAAAAGATTGTTCAATCAACCTATAGACCCACATGCACTCGATGATGCAGGTGCCGTATGTGCATCGATGATAAAGGCACAACAAAGTGGATTGAATTCCAATCTTCGCCCATTGATTGATAATTATATCAATTATATTTTTACAAGAGAGTATCGTTTTAAAGATGGCACGATTGGCCGCAATCGTCCGCAGAAAAATACATTATGGCTGGATGATCTGTATATGTACATACCAGCTGTAGCGCAGGTGGGGAAACTCACCGGGGATAAAAAATATTTTGATGATGCGGTAAGACAGGTGTTGTTATACAGCAAAAGGATGTTTAATAAAGAAAAAGGGTTGTACATGCATGGCTGGGTGGAGAGTATGCAAACACATCCTGAGTTTCGGTGGGCACGGGCAAACGGATGGGCATTAATGGCAATGAGTGAATTGCTGGATGTATTACCTGGCAATCATCCGGGAAGAGCTGCAGTGCTGCAGCAATTCAAAGATCATGCAAAAGGGCTTGCGAATTATCAAAGTGGCTCAGGTTTCTGGCATCAGTTGCTGGACAAGGAGGATTCTTATTTAGAAACATCAGCAACTGCTATCTATGCTTATTGCATAGCACATGCATGCAATAAAGGTTGGCTCGATCCAATGATATATGGGCCTATGGGTATACTCGCATGGAATGCCGTTTCAACAAAGATCAATGACAAGGGACAGGTAGAAGGAACATGCGTTGGCACAGGAATGGCATTTGATCCTGCGTTTTATTATCACCGGCCCGTAAATGTATTTGCCGCACACGGGTATGGTCCTGCAATTTTAGCGGCAGCGGAAATAATAGAGCTTTTAAAGAACTATTCATTTTATATTAACGACAGTTCATTGCAGCTAAAAGAAAAGAATAAATGAAAAAAGGAATGGTTTGTTTGTTGGTATTGAGTTTAAGCTTCAACTCTTTTTCTCAAAGAAAACTGACGGTTGTTGCCGATAAACCCATTGCATCCGTTGCGCCGACGATGTGGGGCGTGTTTTTCGAGGACATAAATTTTGGTGCAGATGGTGGCTTATATGCTGAGCTGGTAAAGAACCGTTCCTTTGAATTCCCAACAGCCATGATGGGCTGGCGGGAGAACAGGGTGAATTACCAGAAGGGAAGATTTCTTATTATCAACAAATCGGACAACTCAGCTAATGCAAGGTTTGCAAGAATAACAATAAATAACCTGGAAGGCAATTATTCATTGAGCAATGAAGGCTTCCGTGGTATCGGTTTACATAAGGACAAGCAATATGATTTTTCTATTATGGTAAGAACCGAAAAGCCAACGAATATTAAAATCAAAGTTCAGTTACTGAATTATGCAGGAAAGGAAATAGGAAGCACTTCGATAAACAACTTCAGTAATGATTGGAAAAAATATGTTGCAAGTATTACAACAACTGACACCGCACAAAGAGGAAAACTCAATTTAATATTTGAAGGAGAAGGAGCAATTGACATTGATATGGTTTCTTTATTCCCGCATGAAACATGGAAAAATCGTCCCGGTGGATTGAGAAATGACCTTGTTCAAAAGATCGCGGATCTGAAACCCGGCTTCATTCGATTTCCTGGTGGTTGTATTGTTGAAGGGAAAGACTTGACTAACCGTTACCAATGGAAAACAACTGTCGGGAGTGTCCCGGATAGAAAACTTATTATGAACAGGTGGAACGTAGAATTTCGTCATCGTCCAGCTGCTGATTATTACCAGAGCTTTGGTTTGGGTTTTTATGAATACTTTTTATTGAGTGAAGATCTGGGCGCAGAGCCGTTACCAATTCTGAATTGTGGCATGGCCTGCCAGTTCAATAGTGGCGAAGTAGTGGCGATTGATGAGTTGCAGCCTTATATCGATGATGCTCTCGACCTGATAGAATTTGCCAATGGCGACATAACTTCCAAATGGGGTAGGCTCAGAAATGAGATGGGGCATCCTGAAAAATTCAATTTGAAATTTCTTGGTGTTGGCAATGAACAATGGGAGCCTCAGTATATTGAACGCTATACAATTTTTGAAAAGGCAATTCTTTCAAAATATCCTGATATAAAAATTGTTTCCGGCTCCGGACCATTTGCCGAAGGGGAATATTTTAACTATGCATGGAAAGAGCTTATGCAATTAAAGCCTGCTTTGATCGATGAACATTATTACAAACCGCCAGCCTGGTTTTTTAATAATGCCGGTCGTTATGATAACTATGAAAGAACCGGCCCCAAAGTTTTTGCCGGTGAGTATGCTGCGCATTCAAAAGAAAGTGCAGAAGCCGAAAGTCGTAACAACTGGGAATCTGCTCTTGCAGAAGCAGCATTCATGACAGGACTTGAAAGAAATGCCGATATCGTCCAGATGTGTTCCTATGCACCGTTGTTTGCACATGTAGATGCATGGCAATGGAGACCGGACCTGATATGGTTTGATAATTTAAACACGGTTGCTACTCCTAATTATTATGTTCAGAAATTATTTTCTACGAACAAAGGAACGGATGTAGTGAAAATTCTGGAGAACAATATGGTGATTGCAGGTAAAGACAGTTTATATTCCAATGCTGTGATTGATAAAAAAACAGGAGAGTTAATTATCAAGCTTGTGAACAGTTCATCAAAAGTTCAACAAATAGAGTTGAGCATTGAAGGTGTAAAGCCTGCAAAGAAGAATGCAGTGACGCAGGAGCTTGCTGCTAATGATCTATATAGTTACAATAAACTAAATGAGCTTGATAAACTAAAGACGGTTGAAAAAACGATAGAGCTAAAATCAAATAAAATAAACCAACAATTAGCTCCCTATTCTGTTAATGTGATTAAACTGGCTTATTCATTAAGATGAAAAAGACAGTGTTCATACCATTTTTTTTAAGAGTGCCTGTTCTCTTCCGGCCCGGCAAACCTCTTTCAGATTCGATAATGATCGGTGTAATTAGTTTGGCGTAATAAGTAACATATGAAAAAATTGATTGTTGCTTTACTGATTTCAAACTCTCTGTTCTCACAAACAGCACAGCTGAATATTGACTTCAGCAAAGCGATTGGTGATATGACCCCTATCTGGGCTTGGTTTGGTTATGATGAACCGAACTATACCTATATGAAGGACGGAAAAAAACTATTATCTGAGATCGCGGCGTTAAGCCCTGTTCCTGTTTTTGTAAGAACCCATAATCTGTTAACAACCGGTGATGGTACGCCAGCTTTGAAGTGGGGTAGCACCAATGCATACACCGAAGATGCAGCAGGTAAGCCCGTTTACAATTGGAAAATTGTTGACAGCATTTTTGATACTTATATTCAGAGAGGGATGAAGCCTTTGGTACAAATTGGTTTTATGCCCGAGGCTCTTTCATCAAAACCGCAGCCGTACAAACATAACTGGAAACCGGGGGCTTCATATAAAGAGGTCTTCACCGGCTGGGCTTATCCGCCAAATGATTACAATAAATGGCGAGAGCTTATTTATCAATGGGCAAAACATTGCGTAGAACGTTATGGAAAAAAAGAAGTAGAAAGCTGGTGGTGGGAAGTATGGAACGAACCCAACATTGGTTACTGGCAGGGAACACCAGAGGAGTTTTATAAGACCTATGATTATGCAGCTGATGGAGTATTAAAAGCGTTGCCCACAGCCAAAATTGGTGGCTGCAATATAACAGGAGGCGGTTCAAAATTTTTAGCAGGCTTTATTCAGCATTGTACCAGCGGCACCAATTATGCAACTGGTAAGATAGGTTCACCACTGGATATAGTTTTGTTCCATGCAAAGGGCCAACCGCGATTTGTTGATGGAAGGGTGATAATGAATGTAGGAATACAAATGCGAAATATCAGGGATGCATTTAGCACAGTCAATAATTTTCCTTCGTTAAAAAATATCCCACTGGTGATCGGTGAGAGTGATCCTGAAGGTTGTGCTGCATGTGGGATGAGCACCAATCCTGAGAATGCTTACCGCAACGGTACGATGTATTCCAGTTATACGGCTGCTTCGTTTGCAAGAAAATATTTACTGGCTGATGAGTATAAAGTAAATCTTCTCGGCGCAGTATCATGGTCATTTGAATTTGAGGATCAGCCATGGTTCGCCGGATTCAGAGATTTAGCAACCAATGGAGTGGATAAACCTGTATTGAATGTATTCCGAATGTTTGGAATGATGAAAGGAAAACGTGTCGCAGTAAGTGGCAACCGGATGTATGATCTAAAAACTTTTGTTGACAGCAGTGTAAGAAAACAAACAGATATCGGGGCATTAGCAGCAATTGATAAAAGATCAGCAACCATCATGGTCTGGAATTATCACGATGAAGACAGGCAAGACGCCGGTGAAGAAATAAAAATTGATCTGGATGGGTTGCCGGCAACGTCCGTTACAATGACTGAATACAGGATAGATAAAGAGCATAGCAACTCTTATGAAGTATGGAAGAAAATGGGCTCACCACAAAATCCGACAATAGAACAAATAGGCGTATTGGAGAAAGCAGGACAGTTAGAAAAAATAAATATGCCGGTAAAGCTGAGAGTAAAAGATAAAACCAGTTTGAATATAAGACTTCCAGGACAAGGCGTATCGTTACTTAAACTGGATTGGTAAACAATATTTATCGCCATTGAAAAAAATAGTATGAAACATTTTCTGATTATCACAATAATTTTTGCGGCAGTTCTTTCAGCTGATGCACAAATTGGCAGGCGTTTCCCATCCGAACGCAAAGAAGTTATGGATCCTGTAACAGGCACCAAACTTATTTTTCTTACCAGCACTCAAAGTGGCGATTCAAAAATTTACCAAACGCATAATCAATGGACTTCCGACGGACAATGGCTTGTCTTTCGCTCTAACCGTGTGAGAGGGGAAGCAATGGCAGTAAATGAAAAGACTGGGGATATAGTCCAGGTTACAGAAGGTGGGTATACTGGCATGCTGAATGTTGCACGCAAATCAATGAAGTTGTATTTTATGCGCAATGAAAGAACAGACACCATACCTTCTACACCAGGTGATACTGCCCGCCGACGTGTTCAGAGACCCGTACAAATAATAGAGGTAGATCTTGCAAAGTTATTTGCTGACAGTAAAGCCGGCACATTAAAAAAAGCAGATACATACCAACGAATCTGCGGCACTACACCAAAAGAATTAGGCGCCGGTGGTGATATGGCTTTAGATAGTGATGAAGAATGGGGTTATTTCCGTGTAGGAGTTCAGGAAGCAACAAAACACCTGGCGCCGGGAACTGAAATTGAAAAAAGCTTTGGTCCAAGAAATATGGGTGCAGGCCCCTCTGGTATTGCAGCTATGAATGTTTTTACCGGAGAAATAAAATATGTTGTTTCAGTTCCATTCCAGGTTGGGCATATACAAACTAATCCATGGGTAGCCGGCGAAATTGTTTTTTGCTGGGAGACCGGTGGTAAATCACCACAACGAACATGGACAGTGATGAGTGATGGTTCTGGTTTGCGTCCTCTTTATCCCGAAGCAGCCTATGAATGGGTGACACATGAAGCAGTTATTTCAAAAGATGAAGTAGCAATAGCAATTATGGGGCATAGAAAAATTTCCGGTACAAATAAAACAGCTGAACCAGGTACCGATGTAGGCGGTGCAAACCCGGGACAGGATCCTGCATGGGGTCCATCTGGTACCAGAGAAAAACCGACCGGTCTTGCTATTGTCAATCTTCGTACAAGAGAAATGGAAATTATTGGGCAAACAAAAAGTGGCAGTGGTCTCTGGCATGTGACGGGTTCGCCGGATGGACGTTGGGCTGTGGGTGATGATTTTTCCCGCAATATTTATTTAATTGACAGACATACAAAGGAAATGATCTTGCTTTCTGCAGGACATAAAACAACAGCTGCCGATCATCCGCATCCAACTATGAGTGCTGATGGAACTAAGATGCAGATCCAATCGGCAATGCTGTCTGCTGACAACAGGAGTATGAATATCTGCATCATCCCCGTTCCGGAAGAATGGCTAAAGAGAAAATATAAATAATTTTTGGGGTTGCTGCCGTTGTAACATTTGCCGAAAGAAACAATTGCAAAATAACAGGACTGTACAGGATACAGAAGAGATCCTGATGGCGTACTTTGTAAGCTAAAGATTGCTTGTCATGAAGTCCTTGATTTATATTTCCAAACTAGTTTTACCATCATCAATTTTCATTTGCATCGCTTTCTCAGTTTTTGCCCAGCCTGTGATTGAAACCGGCGGGCAAAAAATGCCCAATGAATGGATCGATCAATCCACTGGTCATAAGATCATTAAGCTTACCCGCAGGGATGGCAATAACATGAGTTTCTATTTCCATAATAACCCATTCATGGGCAACAAAATGATCTTTTATGGAACTGATTATCTGAACACTGCTAGAAACGATTCAGTAAAACAGGAAACCGGCAATATAGCTGCTGGCAATAAACAATTATATAGTGTTGATCTGAAAACACTGAAGGTTGAGCAACTAACTTACCAGTCAAATGCCATGAATGGCGAAATAGTAGCGGAAAAAAATAAACTCGTTTATTACCAGGTGAAGGATTCGGTATTTTCAACGCATGTTGAAACAAAACAAACAAAACTTGTTTATGTTTTTCCTGCAGATTTCAAAGCAAGCATCACTACAATAAATGCAGATGAAACTTTATTGGCAGGTGTATGGAGCAGCGATGAAGAAAAAGAGATCTTCAGGAAGAACCCCGGCAAGTCAAGCTACTTCAATTTAATTTATGAAGCAAAGCTACCCCGTACTTTATTCACCATTAATGTAAAGACCGGCCAGTTGATAAAATTATTCAGCGATAGTGCATGGCTCAATCATGTGCAGTTTTCAAATACTGATCCACGGCTGTTGATGTTTTGTCATGAAGGACCCTGGCATAAGGTTGACAGAATATGGACGATCAATATCGATTCAAAAGAGGTTAAGCTGATGCATAAAAGAACAATGGATATGGAAATTGCAGGGCATGAATGGTTTTCTCCGGATGGAAAGACTATTTGGTTTGATCTGCAACAACCAAGAAGTGTGACTTTTTTTGTTGCTGGTGCTGACGTTAAAACAGGAGCAGAAAAAAAGTATAGTTTGACAAGAGATGAGTGGAGCATTCATTTCAATACTTCGCCAGATCAAAAATTATTTTGCGGTGATGGTGGAGATCCGGGGCAGGTGGCAAAAGCAAACGATGGAAGATGGATATATTTATTTACACCGGATGGTGATAAGCTCAAATCGAAAAAGCTGGTGAATATGAAGAATCATAATTATAAATTGGAACCAAATGTTCATTTTAGTCCCGATGGAAGATGGGTCATATTCAGGGCGAACTTTGAAGGGAACACAGATGTGTATGCCGTGGAGTTAAACCCCCTGTCCCCCTAAAGGGGAGACTTAGGAAGAAGAGTTATTGCTTGTTTGGATTTGCATTAAAGCTGAAGTGGTAGATACGAAGTTTGAATTTGTAAGGAGCACCGCTCCCTCTCCAACTGGAGAGGGAGGTGGAGGGTGAGGCCAAGATGATAAGCAAACGGAACCCTGAACGGAGCGTCGCAAGGGACGATAAATAGAAGTCCAAAATCCGATAAAAAATAAAATCCTTCGCATTGAAAAAATATTTCTCCTTCATTTTATTATTTCTTGTTGCAAAAATTTCTTTTGCACAAGTGAAATGGCCGGCAATAACACAGCAAATGAAACCATGGACCCGTTGGTGGTGGGAGGGTAGTGCAGTTGATAAACAGAATCTAACCGCATTGATGCAGCAGTACCAGCAGGTAGGGTTGGGAGGTTTGGAAATAACACCGATCTATGGTGTGAAGGGTGCAGAGAATAAGTTTATTGATTTTTTATCACCGAAGTGGATGGAGATGTTACAATATACATTGTCAGAGGCAAAGCGATTGAATCTCGGAATTGATATGGCGACAGGCACTGGCTGGCCTTTTGGAGGGCCATGGGTAACAGATAACGATGCAAGCAAGTACGTTGCTTATAAGACTTACACATTGAAGGGAGGAGAGATGTTGAAAGACACCATACAATACCGCCAGGAGAGTTTTGTACGGACAGCGAATGGAAAGCCATTGAAAGTTGAGCAAGTGCTTTCTCCGATATCAGCCAATAGGAATTTACAGGAAATGGCATTGGACCAGGTAAGGTTTGACGTACTATTGCCATTGCAATTATTAATGGCCTATGATGAAAAAGGAAATGCAATAAATATTACATCAAATGTTATTAATGGAAAATTAAATTGGATTGCTCCAGCCGGTAATTGGAAATTAATTGCACTGTTTGAAGGATTGCATGGTAAAATGGTTGAAAGAGCGGCACCAGGTGGTGAGGGAAGGGCCATCGATCATTTCAGTGACCAGGCCCTGAAAAATTATCTATCAAAATTTGATAAAGCATTTATAGGAAAGAATATTTCAGGGCTTCGCAGTTTTTTCAATGACAGTTATGAAGTGGATGATGCAAGAGGCCAAAGCAACTGGACACCGAAGTTATTTGATGAGTTTAAAAAAAGAAGAGGTTATGATCTGAAAAATGAATTGCCTGCTTTATTTGCCAATGATAGCTCCGACCGAAATAAAAGAGTATTATATGACTACAGGGAATCGATCTCTGAGCTTTTGCTGGAAAAATTTACGCAGCCATGGCATCAATGGGCAAAAGCAAAAGGAAAGGTGATAAGAAATCAAAGCCACGGTTCACCAGCAAATATTCTTGACTTGTATGCAACGATCGATATTCCTGAAACTGAAGGAACCAATCTTACACGTTTTAAGTTTGCAACTTCATCAGCACATGTTATGGGAAAGCGATTGGCATCAGCGGAAGCTGCAACCTGGTTAAATGATCATTTTCTATCATCCCTTGGTGATGTAAAGTTGTTGCTCGATAAATATTTTATCGGTGGTGTGAATCATATCTTTTATCATGGGACAAATTATTCGCCACAAAATGACCCCTGGCCTGGCTGGTTATTTTATGCAGCAGTTCATTTTACTCCGGCTAATCCTTTCTGGAAAGACTTTGGAACCTTGAATGCTTATGCAGCAAGATGCCAAAGTTTTTTACAAGCTGGCAAACCGGATAATGATGTACTGCTGTATTTTCCATTCGCTGACAGGAACAATCAGCCATCAACAAGGGGAATGTTGCATCACTTTGACGGGATGGAAGGTTTTGAGAATACTTCATTTAATAAAGCTGCAGAAGAGATGCTTGAATTGGGGTATAGCTGGGACCTGGTCAGTGATAAACAAATTCAGCTTTTAAAATTTGCTAATGGGAAAATAAAAGCACCGGGGGGAGATTATGAGACGATCGTTTTAAGCGGAGTAAAATATTTGCCATTAGCTACTTTAGAAAAATTAGTTTCACTTGCCAACCAGGGAGCCACGATAATTTTTCACGATGGTGTTCCTTCAATGGTGCCGGGATTAAGTGATATTGAAAATAAACAAAAGCAGTTTGATATATTAATAAAGCAATTGCAATTCATAATAACTAATGCTGCGGGCATCAGTAATGCGACAATTGGTAGAGGGATGTTATGGGAAGGCAGAGAGATAAAATATCTTTTAGCCAATGCAGACGTGAGACATGAAATGTATCTGGCAGATAATAAGCTAAAATGTATCCGCAGAAAAATTACAGGCGGAGAATATTATTTTATAATCAACGATGGCACAGAGACTTTTAATAACTGGGTTTTATTGAACACAAAATTGCAGCATGCTGTTTTGTTTGACCCGATGCAACAAAGAAGCGGTGTTGCAAAAACCAGGCAAGGTGATGCAAATACATTAGATATATTTCTACATTTGGCGCCCGGTGAATCATGTGTAGTGCAAACGAGGACTACAAAACTTTCAGGATCAAAATTTCCCTATACAGAAGTTGACGGCGATGCAATTGTGTTAAACGGAAAATGGGATTTGAAATTTTTATCGGGTGGGCCATCGTTGCCTGCTTCAGCCAGTGTGAATGAATTGATATCATGGACAAGTCTTGATATATCAGGTGTCAAAGAATTTTCGGGAACTGCGGAATATAGTACAAATTTTAAAAAGCCATCAGGAAAGGCAACAACATGGTTATTAGATTTAGGGGATGTCAAAGAATCAGCTACTGTTGTTTTAAATGGTAAAAAGATTGCAACGCTTATCGGACCTTCTTATACAGTTACTGTCCCCGCTAATGAATTGAAACCTGATAATGTATTGCAGGTGATTGTTACCAATGGCATGGCCAATCGTATAATTGATCTGGATAAGAGAGGCGTAGAATGGAAGAAATTTTACAATATTAATATGTCTGCAAGACTGGCCGAGAACCGTGGACCTGATGGATTATTTACGGCAGCAAAATGGCAACCGAAGCCTTCCGGTCTATTAGGACATGTTACTATCACACCATTAAAGCTGATTCAATAGATGACCAAACTGCTTTTGCTTTTTGCTTTTTGTGCTTTATCAGCAAACCTGTCTGCTCAACAAAAGCAAATACAATATTTAAGTGGTATTGATGCAGCTCATACCGTGCAGTGGGATTTCTTCTGTACAGCCGGACGCAACAGTGGGGAATGGAAAAAGATACAAGTGCCAAGCTGCTGGGAGCAACAAGGTTTTGGTAATTATAATTATGGCCGGGATTATAAAACGAATGGAAAGAATGCAAGATTCTATGATGAACAGGGGATGTATAAATACCAATTTAAAATTCCTGCATCATGGAAGGGAAAAAAGATCAATATCGTTTTTGATGGCAGCATGACAGATACAGAAGTAAAGATCAATGGAAAGTCAGCAGGGGAAATACACCGTGGCGCATTCTATCGTTTCAAATATGATATCACATCATTACTGTTTTTTGATAAACCCAACACACTTGAAGTGACTGTAAGTAAAATGAGCAGTGATGCCAGTGTAAACAATGCTGAACGCTTAGCAGATTATTGGGTTTTCGGCGGCATTTTCCGCCCGGTCTTTTTAGAAGCTACACCAACGCAATACATCAATTATGTGGGGATCGACGCAAAGCATGATGGAAAATTTGCAATGCAGGTCTGGACAAAAGGGTTAGCACAGAATGCTTTTGTTATTACTACCATTACTGATGCCAATAAGAAGAGCATTACCACTGTCAAGACCCCCGTTTCGAAAACAGATGAAAATCTAATCGTCATTACGCAGGTTCAAAATGCCAGGCAATGGACATCGGAAACCCCAACCCTATACAATGCAAATGTTGTATTACAAGATGCTGCTGGAAGAAAACTTTATGAGCTCAACGAAAAATTTGGTTTCAGAACGATTGAAGTGAGAAATGGGCAAGGTGTCTATATTAATAACACACAAGTAAAGTTTAAAGGAGTAAACCGGCATTGTTTCTGGCCAGAAACGGGAAGATCATTGTCAAAGGAAAATGAGTTAACGGACGCACTGCTATTGAAAGAAATGAATATGAACGCGGTTCGTTGCTCACATTATCCCCCTGATAAATACTTTTTACAATTATGTGATAGTTTGGGTATTTATGTATTAAATGAATTAGCCGGCTGGCAAAAATTTTATTCGGCCAAAGCTGGTGAGCCCCTGGTAAAAGAATTAGTGTTAAGAGATCTGAATCACCCTTCAATCATTTTCTGGGATAACGGTAACGAAGGTGGTACTAACAAAGAACTCGATGATGATTTTGTAAAATGGGATTTTCAGAAACGACCTGTTATTCATCCGCATCACCGTCCGGGTAATCATTTTAATGGTATCGACTGCAATCACTATGAAGATTATTATAGCACACAGAAAATATTGAACGATTCTCTCATCTACATGCCAACAGAATTTTTGCATGCGCAGGATGATGGTGGCGGTGGCGCAGCCATGGAGGATTTCTGGGAGCTGCACTGGACATCCCAGAAAAGTGCTGGTGGTTTTATCTGGGTTATGGCCGACGAAGCAATCATGCGAACTGATCTGAATAATGCATTGGATGCAAACGGGCTCAATGCAAATGACGGCATCCTTGGTCCGCATCGTGAAAAGGAAGGAAGTTTTTATGCATTGCGTGAGATTTTTTCTCCTATAAAACTTTCTTTATCCAACCAGTTATCTGGAAATTTTAATGGGGAAATTGGAATTGAAAACCGTTTTCATTTTCTCAATACAAATCAATGCAACTTTTATTGGGCATTGGTTGATTACAGCAAACCATTTGATCGTTTTGATGGGTACGTTGTAAAACAAAAAGGGATCGCCGTATCGCCAACTATTTCTCCCACGCAAAAAGGAATATTGAAACTTAGTCTGCCTGTTGATCGTAATAATTATGATGCGCTGGTGATCGTTGCCAGGGACAATTTCGGTAAAGAGATCTATAAATGGATATCAAAAGTAAAAGACAATATTTCATTGCTGGATAAATTTGTGACAATAAACGCGGATTCCACATCAATTAAAGAAACAGATAGCGTATATACTATTACTGGTGGTGAAGTAAGTGTTACTCTTGATAAAAGAACCGGGAACCTGGTTACTACAAAAAATACTGCTAATGATTATGTGCTATCGTTCAATAATGGTCCCGTGCTGGTAAAGGGAAATGCATCGCTTGTTTCATCAAAAGCGTATAAGGAAGGCGATCATTCTGTTGCGGAGTTTATTTACAGTGGTAATTTAAAATATGTCAGGTGGAAGATCAATGGAAGTGGATGGACAAAGATGGAATATGAGTATGCTATTGAAGGTGATCAACCATTTGCCGGTATCAGTTTTAATTATCCTGAAAATTATATTTTATCAGGCCGATGGTTGGGTAAGGGCCCCGCACGTCAATGGAAAAACAGGATGGCGGGTACTCCGATAAATGTTTGGCAGAATATTTATAACAATACGCATACTGGTTATTCGCCGATAGTGTATCCCGAGTTCAAAGGTTATTATGGAGAGGTTACATGGATGGAGCTTAGTACGGTCCAGGGAAAACTTTATATCGCCAGTCCAGATACAGGTTTGTTTATCCGTCTCTTTGATTTTTATGCATTGAGTGATGCAGCAAAACCTCATCCTGAGATCCCAACTGGCAACATCTCTTTTTTAGATTGTATTCCTCCAATAGGGACTAAGTTGGCAACCGGTCTTACGACTAATACCAAAGTATACGGTCCTATGAGTGAATTGAATCATGTAAGTGGAAGTAAAAAGCGAACACTGTATTTTTATTTTGGTATGCCAAAGACAACGAACAGTAAGGAGCAATACTCAAGGCCTAAAGTTGATGAGGTATTTACTCCTGACCCCTAAAGAGGAATAATGAATTATTATGAACCAAACAAGATTACTACTATTAAACATCGTTGCGTCCGCCT
>DASUTO010000119.1:0-6490 GCA_036374555.1 Chitinophagaceae bacterium | reverse complement strand
TCATCTATTGATACTAAACAATCAGTACTCCAAAACGAAGGCTTATTACAAACTATTGCTGCAAGCGTTGATGTAATTGTAAATGCATTTCGCAATGGAAACAGGGTTTATTTCTGTGGTAACGGCGGCAGTGCTGCTGATGCACAACATTTGGCTGCGGAGTTTTCAGGCAGATTTTATACCGATCGAAAAGCATTACCGGCTGAAGCATTGCATTGCAATACTTCCTATCTGACTGCTGTAGCCAATGATTACAGTTTTGACGATATCTATTCAAGGTTGATCGATGGAATTGGCGAAGCAGGTGATGTATTGATTGGCCTGTCGACTTCCGGCAACTCGGCTAACATTGTAAAAGCTTTTGAAACCGCCAGGAAAAAGACGATGATCACGATCGGGTTTACTGGTAAAAGCGGCGGTAATATGAAACCATTGTGTGATCACCTTGTCAATATTCCATCAACTGATACTCCGCGAATACAGGAAAGCCACATTATGGTGGGACATATCATTTGCCAATTGGTGGAAGAAAAAATATTCGGCCCCGTGTCCCCGCCACGACGGGGAACTTAGGTCAAAACTTTCTTCCTCCTTAAATTTTATAAAGATTGTGTACCTAATACTCAGAATTTAATTATCATTTGGGTATTGATTAATTCATAATAATGATAAAAGATCAGGCAGATAACGACAGTTCAAATCGAGGTTCCCCGCCGCGGCGGGGACAGGGGGCTAAGACTGCTATCATTCTTGCAGGCGGGTTAGGCACAAGGTTAAAATCTGCAATTCCCGATCTTCCTAAATGCATGGCGCCTGTAAATGGACGGCCTTTTCTTTTTTATGTCATTAATTATTTGCGGAGCCAGGGGATTGAAAAATTTATTTTTTCTCTTGGTTATAAACACGAGGTGATCGAAGCCTATTTACATGCTGAGTTTTCTACACTTGATTTTCAATCTTTGATCGAGAAAGAACCCTTAGGAACAGGCGGAGCTATCCTTGCTTCCTGCTATAAAACCTCAGAACAAACTGTCCTGGTGGTTAACGGTGATACCCTTTTTAAAGCTGATCTCGGAACTGCTTATGCAGATCATATTAAACATGATTCGGATTGTACGCTATTGCTAAAACCAATGGAAGATTTTGATCGCTATGGTGTAGTTGAATTGAATGATGATGACTCTATAAAAAGCTTTGAAGAAAAGAAGTTTTATAAAAGAGGATTGATAAATGGAGGGATCTATATTTTAAATACAGAACAATTCCTTGCAGAAGAACTACCCGGGAAATTTTCTTTTGAAAAAGATTATTTGGAGAAATATTTTGAAACAAGAAAAATATATGGCTCAGTGCAGGATGAATATTTTATCGACATAGGAATTCCTGAAGATTATTTTCGTGTGCAGCAAGAATTAAAGCAAGTACCGCTTGATCTAAAAAGTGTCGATAAAGATTGGACATTGTTTCTTGATCGTGACGGCGTCATTAATTATGAAAAGAAAGATGACTATATCCGCAACTGGCAGGAGTTTAAGTTTTATGAAGGAGCAAAAGAAGCATTGAAAATTTTCGCCAAAAAATTCGGGACAATAATTGTTGTCAGCAATCAGCGAGGAATCGGTAAAGGCTTAATGACAGAAGATGATCTTTCAGGCATTCATCAAAATATGCAAAGGGAAATAGAAGACGACGGCGGACGAATTGATGGCATTTATTATTGTACAGCAGTTGATGCAAAGGCCATTTATCGAAAGCCAAACCCCGGGATGGCCTTCAGCGCTAAAAGAGATTTCCCTTGTATTGATCTCGGCCGATCAATTATTGCCGGGAACAAACCGAGTGACATGCTTTTTGGAAAAAATGCGGGTATGTACTCAGTATTTATTGCCTCTACGCATCCTGAGACCCCATTTCCCCATCCCAATATCGATCTAAGGTTCAACAGTCTTTCTGATTTTGCAAAAGCTTTATAAAACGTTATAAAATACCCGGAACCATTTTCCGTTATTCTACGTCTGGTAAAAGCAATGTAACTTCGTGATCAAATGCCAATGTTGAATTCTGTGAAAAAATCGATCCTCTCCTTTTTAGTAATAATTGTATTACTTCTGCCCTCTGTCCAGGGATCATCACAGCTCATTTCCAGGGCCGACAAAAAAAAATTAGAAGTTAAAGAAGATTCGTTGGCGCAAATTGCAAAGTTTATGATCACTGATACGTTGGAGGTGGGTCGATTGCTTGCTTACAAAGACTTTGTGCCAACATTTATCAGGGCCCTGCAGATCAAAAATTCATTCTATTATCCTTTCGACTCTGTATTGGGCATTTCAAAACTATATGCGCCTGATAGCACCTTCAGAATATTTACCTGGTATGTTGAAATAGACGATTATTCCGGCTGGCAGCGGGGCTTTATTCAAATGAGAACTCCTGACGGCTCATTGAAAGGGTTTCGCCTGCTTGATAAATCTGAATGGACAGATAACGCTTATACGGCGATGTGCAGGGATACTAGCTGGATCGGCGCTGTTTATTACAACATTATAAAAACCCAACACCAGGGAAAGAATTATTACACACTTTTAGGGATCGATCATGAAGGCTTGCGCAGTAAAAAGAAATGGATCGATGTATTATCGTTTGATGAGAAAAAAAATCCAGTATTTGGAGGTCGTTTTAGTTTTAAGGAAGACAGTGTGGTAAAACCAATGCAATCCCGGTTTAGCATAGAATATAAAAAAGACGCGAGGACCTATGTGAACTATGAACCAGATCTGAAATTGATCTTATTTGATCATTTGATATCTGAAACAGAAGAGCCTGATTTTCCCTGGACCTATGTTCCTGATGGCGATTATGAGGGTTTTAAATGGCAGAATGGGCAATGGGTTCATGTAAATAAAGTATTCAACTATAAACTGGAAGATGGGCAAGCCCCGGTTGGCGATCCGTTAATGGATTTTAAAGGAAATAAGAACGAAGAAAAATTAAAACAGAAATCTGACGCCAATAAAACAAAAAAGCCCGGCGGCAATTAATTTTTCTGATCCTCCTAAGGAGTCCTTTCGGACAACTCTTCTGCTTCTTCCAAACTCTTACTTCTCACCAGCTCAGTAAATTTCTGCTCTACTCTTCTCAGCCGTGCATAAAGTTTAAGGATCAGGAAAAACAAAAATAAAATTCCTGAATACAATAATAAGTCTGCGCCCCTGCTTACACCAACCCAATGGGCAATATCAGTAGTTGTTTCCGGGAAAAGAACAAAGAAAACCCCCACCGCAAAAAAGAGACCGATAAGAATGACATCAAACAAGCTGCTTCTTAATCGTAAATACATGTAAACAGCAATTACTGCAACGCCGATCGTAAGAATGATTTGAATGATTGTCATTATTGGAAAATTTTATAAAGAAGAACTTCAAAAAATATTTTTATGCCGTCCCAGTTTCTTAGCCCCTTGCCTGTTGTATATTCATTATAGTGTATACTGTTTGCATATTCAGAATAATTAAGCTTATGTTTTGCTGCCAGCACCTGTATTTGTGTTGCATGCGCCATCTTATTTTCTGTCAGCTTAATGCTTTCGGCTGCCTTCCGGTCAAAAAGCCGCAAACCGTTATAAGCATCTGAAAGCAAGATGCCGGAAACAAGATAATTTACATATCTCGCTACATTCAGCACAAAAGTCCTGGAGCCGGACACATTGGTTTTTGATCCTGCTAAAAACCGCGAGCCAAAAACAATATCAGTTTTCTCTTTTTCTATCAAGCCAACCATTCCTGCTATATCATTAGGATCATGCTGGCCATCGGCATCAAACGTTACAAAATATTCGGCGCCTTTCTTTTTAGCAAAATCGATCCCGGTTTGCAATGCCGCACCTTGTCCCATATTTATTCTATGACGTAAATAATAGATCGGCAATCCTAGGAGTTGTTTTTTTGATCGGTCTGTTGAACAATCGTCAACCACCACAACGCTATATCCTTTTTCAAGAACTTCTGTTACTGTTTTCCTGATCACCCTTGCTTCATTGTAACAAGGAATAATAACGAATATGGATCTATTGTCGTTCAATTTCTACTTTATATCTGCAGCCGTTATATTGAATAAAAGAAAACAATGGTTGACATGTGCCACTGGTTTCAAATTGTATACCCAATAAAAATCATGCTTGCCATTCAGGTCCAGGTAATCATTTACTCCAATTACAAATTTACCCTCTTCTGGCTTGCTACCCATTAAACGAACATCCGGGTGGGCTTTTAAATATTTTTGCAATGCAAACCAGCCCTGGCCAAAATCAATATTAGAATCAGCCATCACTTTATAAACATCTTTTTTTACTGGTATCAATTCGTTCGTATACGAAATAAGGTTTGGGAAATAGCAATAAAATGTAGCGATCGAGTAAATAGCAAATAACCCGAACACAATGTTTTTCGCTCGTGATCTCCAATCAATCTTTGCCACCTTTCCAGCAAGTACATATAGCAGTGGATATAAAAGTAGTAAATGGCGGATTCCGATCTGAACCTCATTTATGAAGCTAAAGAGCAATAAATAGTACAGTGCTGCAAATCCGATCATAAAACCTGCTGAAGTAATCAAAAGCTTTCCTTCCCTGATAAATAACCAGGCCGCCAGCAATAACAATAGTAAATACGGAATCGGAGTTTTAAAAAACAATACAACGAAATAATAATTCCAGAAGCCTCTGTGAACTCTCATTTCACCCAACAAATAGTTTTTCCCTGAAACTAACGGATGCCCCGCTCCTAATTCCATCATGTGATAGGTGGCATCAAAGCCGTCTATGTATGGCACCGGTAAAGGCAATGGTATTTGATCTAATACAGCGGATGATTGGATGGATTGAAATAAATCGCTGCGGAAATGGTAGTCATTTAATCTTTGTCCGCTTCCGTTAAATTGAAATGCGGCGTTTATAACTATCAATTGTATTAATGAAAAGACCAGGAGTCTTAATAAATTTTTTTTCCAGTTGCTGATCAATGTTTTTCTATAGACCAGGATAATTAACGATAACAATCCAATTATTACAAACAAGTGGATCAGTGAATATTTAATGACCAGCGCTATGGCAAAACTAAAACTGAATAGTAAAAAGTTCTTTCGCCCGGATTCCTTTATGAACTTCCAGAAGTAATAAAGTGTAGTAACTAAAAATAATGCTGTATAGGCATCACCGGTGAAAAGTATAGCATGGCCATTGAGGTTGGGACAGAATACAAACATGAACAATGATAACAAGCCTGCTTTTTCACCGTACAATTCTTTCGACCATCGGTAAATAAAATACCCGATCAACATACAGATCAAAAGAGCCACATGGCGACCCTGGTTTACATCGCTGGATCCTCCATCTGTTTTTCTTAATTCAGGATTGATTATTTGTTGTACGGCTCTTGGGATTGCATTTACTCCATGAAAAGGTGAAACACCTGCATCATCATAAGGATAGACCTTATCTGTTTTGCGCATTAATATCCTTTTTGCATAACTCCAATGATCCATCTCATCATAGGTCATCGAGTTTTTGGGAATAGCAATAATTCCGTTGATAAGATAAACGGCAAATAGAGCGATCACTAAATAGAAATGCAGTCCTCTTTTGCGGAGCATGATGCAAGATAGTTTAAACAAAAAAGGCATCACGATGGATGCCTTCAACTATTTACTCACTATTCACACTAACAATTTAAATCTAATCATCCAACTTCAATACTGCTAAAAACGCTTCCTGCGGCACTTCCACTGTTCCGATCTGGCGCATACGTTTCTTTCCTTCTTTCTGTTTCTCCAATAATTTGCGTTTACGGCTCACATCACCGCCGTAACATTTAGCAGTAACATCTTTTCTCATCGCAGAAATATTTTCACGGGCAATGATCTTTGCACCGATAGCAGCTTGTATAGTTATCTGGAATTGCTGGCGGGGAACCAGCTCTTTTAGTTTCTCACAAAGTTTTCTTCCAAAATCCTGTGCACGGCTGCGATGTATCAATGCACTCAATGCATCCACTTTATCGCCGTTCAACAGGATATCCATTTTCACGATATCACTTTCGCGGTAGCCAATCGGGTGATAATCGAAAGAAGCATAACCACGGGTCTGCGATTTAAGCTTATCATAAAAATCAAAAACGATCTCGGTCAATGGCATTTCAAATAACAACTCAACTCTTGTTGGCGTAAGGTAATGCTGGTTGATAAGAATTCCTCTCTTACCCAAACACAGTGTCATGATATTTCCGATATATTCTGGCTTGGAAATTATCTGCGCTTTGATATACGGCTCTTCAATTCGTTCAGTCTTTACAGGATCGGGAAACTCCGTAGGATTGTTTACCGTTACCTGTTCTCCTTTTGTGGTATAAGCAGTAAAACCAACGTTAGGAACTGTTGTAATTACTGTTTGGTTAAACTCTCTTTCTAATCTTTCCTGTATGATCTCCATATGCAGCAA
>DASUTO010000118.1:0-4128 GCA_036374555.1 Chitinophagaceae bacterium | reverse complement strand
CTTCATTTAATAAAAACAGAAGGTGAGGTAACCAGGACGAACCTTTTGAAAAAATCAAACGCATCCGAGGCCCAATTAAAAGGATTGGTTGAAAAAGAAATTCTCAGGTTGGAAAAAAGAGTGATCGACCGTCTTCAATATCTGCCCAAAGACATAAAGATAGATTTTAAATTAACAACGCTTCAACAGGAAGTGCTGGAAAGCATTGAAGAATCATTTACTGAAAAACAAGTTTGTCTTTTACATGGCGTGACCAGCAGTGGCAAAACTCTTGTTTATATAAAACTCATTGAGCAGATCATTCGCCAGGGCAAACAGGTTTTGTATATGTTGCCGGAGATCGCATTGACATCGCAGATCATCCGCCGTTTGCAAAAACATTTTGGTGGGCATATTGGTATTTATCACTCTAAATTTTCCCAAAATGAAAGAGTAGAGACCTGGAACAAGGTAAAAAGCGGGGAATTGAAAGTTGTACTTGGGGCCAGGTCATCCGTTTTTCTTCCATTTCAAAACATTGGGTTGATAATCTGTGATGAAGAACATGATACTTCTTATAAACAACATGATCCTGCACCGCGATATAACGGCAGAGATGCGGGGATCTACCTTGCTTCTTTGTTTGGTGCCAAAACCTTATTAGGAAGTGCGACGCCTTCGTTGGAAAGTTATCACAATGCAGCTACTGGTAAATATGGATTGGCTGAGTTGATGCAGCGCTATGGTGATATTCATTTGCCACCAATTGAAATTATTGACACTAAAAAAGTTTTTCAAAAAGAAAAGGGTAAAGTAATGCTCTCGCCGCCACTGATCGATTCAGTAAATGAAGTGCTGGCAAGACAAAGACAGGTCATCCTTTTTCAAAATCGCCGCGGATATACTCCTTACCAGGTCTGCAATGTCTGCGGCTGGATACCTCAATGTAAGTATTGCGATGTATCACTCACTTATCATAAGTTTTCTAATAAACTTATTTGCCATTATTGCGGCACTACTTACGCCCCGTTAGTTACCTGTGCCGCATGTGGCAATCACAATTTTGTACAAAGGAATTTTGGAACAGAAAAGATCGAAGAGTTATTGCTGGAGCAATTTCCCAATGCAAAGATCGCAAGAATGGATATTGATACAGTTCGGGGTAAAAATGCACACGATGTGTTGATCCAGCAATTCGAACAACAACGCATCGATATTTTAGTGGGTACGCAAATGGTAGTAAAAGGCCTGGATTTTGATAATGTTGACTTAGTGGGCATCCTTGATGCTGATGGTTTGTTAAGCTTCGCTGATTTCAGAGTGAATGAAAGAGCCTTTCAATTGATGGAACAGGTGAGCGGGAGAGCAGGACGTAAAGAAGCTACCGGCAAGGTGTTGATCCAAACCATTCAACCAACTCACCCGGTTTTACAATTGGTAAAAGAACATGACTATAAAAAATTATATACAGAAGAGATAGAAAAACGAAAGCAGTTTTTCTATCCTCCCTTTTCAAGATTGATACATGTTACTTTCAAGCATAAGATAAAAGAGGTAGTAGAGAAGGCCGCTCATTTTTTTGCGGATGGATTAAAAGCCAAATATGGTCAATACTTAGTTGGCCCTGCAGAACCAGTTATCAATCGTATCCGCAACCAGCACCTGATGGAATTATTGATAAAACTTCCGCGGGATACAAAGATGATCGCCAATTGTAAAAAAGATATGCTCGGACAGGTTGCTCTTCTTCATCAGCATAAAAGCTTTAAGAGTGTGACGGTGGTAAATAATGTGGGGCCCCTCTAAATCTCCCCAAAGAGGAGACTTGCCAACTCACCAGGCCGCAAGACACAAACGAATTTTCGTGTTTGGAATTGCCATATAGGTGAAGTGTAGCAACGACGCTTGTCTTTGTAATAAGGTACCGCTTCCTTCCTTTTAGGAAGGGAGAAGGAGGGACGGGCTTTTTATAAAGAGTGTTACCAATTATAAAAAACAAAGAAATATATGAACACCACAGTAATAGCAACCCATAGAACTTTCTTGGCCAGTGAAATTGAGCTTTTGAGATGTTCAGCTTTTTTCGGATAAAAAAGCGGGTAAGCAGTATAGCATTGCACATCGTATAAAATATAATTATGAAGATCTTCTTTTTCTTTTTCAGTTAGATGAAGTTTCAGATAGTTCCCGTTGGATAACCATGCATCGATCTGCTTCATTTCTGCCGGGCTTGCTTTACCCTGAATAACACGTTCAAGTTTTGTTTTTAAAATTTCTGGTTGCATAGATTAAGGTGGTTAAAGGAATGTTTTTCGAAATCCCAATACGAGATTACTGACTAATACCTTCCAGCCGAAAACAAAATTTTGTCCCCGCGGAATTTTGTTTGATGTCTCCCGAGTACCGATCGTGTAAGATACAGGTTCAATAGAATTTTTCTGCGTTTGTGAAACCGGCCGGTAAGCTGACCTGAGATTAGCAAGCGAAAATTCACCATCCAGGTATTCGGCCAATTCTGTATTGGAGGGTTCTTCTGCGATTCTTTTGTATAAATGCCAGGTTATACTTTTTCTGACCTTTTCACGTAAATAAACATTGAGTGAAAAATCTGCAGGAATGAAATGACGGTTCTCCCACAATTCAATAAAAATGTTTCTTGTTATTTCAGCAGCAGTTTCCTGCGATCTTGTTTTGCCATAAGAGTACTGGTATAAAAAAAACCAGTATCGGCTGATAAGAGTTTCAAAAGCAGTTGTATCATCAATACGGATTGCATCCAGCAACTCCGTGTCCGTTGCATAGTTCTGGTTCATAGTCCTTCAGTTTAATAGTCGGCAATCTGAAGGTCTTTCGCAGGATGGTAGTATCAATTTACAAATAAAACCGGACAAACATTGAAGTTGAAATAATTTATTATTAGAATGTTTTGCAGAGTGTGTTCTTTTTTCGAACAATCTTTAGTATGGGATCGGTAAGGTTATCCAGTTTAAATGATTGAGGAATAATCGCTGGTAAAGTAGTTGACCGTTTAAAAACACCAGATGTACTGATTTGATTTCAGGATATGGACCTTCCCGGATTTAATTTATTGTCAACTTTTTAAGATCAGGCCAGTGATAACCACCGTCAAATGTTCCTTTCTCAGAGAATAGCCTTTCACCACCCATCGCTTCATGAAAAGCGCAAGATGGATTTTGCGGAACACCAAATAAAACCATATCATTCACTCCCTTGCTTAAAAACCGTTGTACAACAATGCCGAACAGTTTCTTCCCTAACCCAAGACGCTGGTATTCGTTAAGCAAGTATATCTTATTGAGGTCGCCATGCAGTTGTGTGGAATGTTCATCTTTATTGATCTTTCCTTTTACAAACCCAACTAGTTTATTTTTTTTATTTACCACCAAAATGCAAAACCAGGAGTCATCATTTTCTTCTTTAAATGCTTTTTGCCACTGATATTGTCTCAACTGAATATTTGGATTTTTTGAATTATAGGTTTCCGCCCATGTTATGGCATGCAATTTCCCAAGTTCAGGTATGTCATGTTCTGTTGCATCTCTGAATGTAAATGAGTCTGTAGTTTCTCCACGTTCCTGGAGCTTTCTCATATTCGTTTTCTTTGATGGTCTTTTAAGACCATTTATAAAACGACGGAAGCTATTAATGAAATTCTTCATGAAAATTATTTGCTTAAATTTCTTATCTCAGTATTCTCATGAACCAAAATTCCTTCATCATTTTTCTTTGCTAATGCAAGCATGACTTTCGCCACATCTCTTCCCTGTATTGCTTTGTATTTTTCAGGAATAAGAAACGAAAGACTTGTCATTATTGCTTTACCGATATTTTCTCCTAATCGAAATTCTTTCCTTTCTCCGAGTAATAAGGAGGGCCGCATGATATGAATTGTCTTCAATCCCGATCCTTTTACGGCCTCGTCTGTTTCTCCTTTTAACCGTTGATAAAAATTGCGGCTTTGAGAATTTGCACCTGCAGAGGAGACGAGGATAAATTTTTCACAGCCGGTCATTTTACAGAACCTGGCAAGCTTTACCGGAATTTCAAAATCAATTTTGCGGTATGCTTCTTTGTCGCCTTTTACTTTTTTCATTGTTGAGCCGATGGCGCAAAATAGAACATCGCTAT
>DASUTO010000117.1:0-4962 GCA_036374555.1 Chitinophagaceae bacterium | reverse complement strand
TGATATATTAGTTAAACTTAAAGTTGACACAGGAACAGAAAATTATAGATTGCTAAAAGACAAACTAAAATAACATGGATACTACTTTACGATCCAGGTTTAAGAAAATATGAAAATCAATTTGACGCAATGTGGTATATTTATAGAGCATGAATATTTCAAGGATAAAGTTTGTCTTCCTCTTCCTCATTTTTGCGGCTGCCTTTCTTTTTGCCACCACCTTGCTGTTGGATCAGGCACCCGAGTCTTTATTTGGGTCGGAATCTCAAGTAGCCTGGAAATCTACTGTATCTACAATTCTATCTCCTATTAAAATTATTTTGATGGGACCGCTGGTGCCTTTTATTAATTTTTTGCACCGGGATCCGGATACACCGCCTCCATTTTTTCTTATCGGGTTTGCTATCTATTGGATCATCGTGGCATTAATTATTCATTATCTCCTCAGCAAAATAAAATTCTCAAGATAATTTTTTCCGTTCGCCATATGGAAAAGAATAAGTTTATCAAAAGCCAGGAATAAGATCTTTCCCAGCACAACGGTGAACGCTTAAAATAAACGACATACTGGTAATATTGAGTTACCCAAAATCACTGATCATAAGTCTGCGGCAGTATCAATTTGATAATTATATCCTGGAATCCATCGTGGTGTGTTTCAGGTAAGCCGTGCCCGGCTTCCTTAAAAAGAAAGAGATCCTTTTTTGGAGCAGTTATCTTGCTGTAGTATTCACTGGTTATAGACGAATTAGTATTGTAATCTTTTGCTCCGGCAAAAAAATAAATTGGGCATTTAATGACCGGAAGAGTTTGAAAAAGATTGACATCATTGGATCTTGACCATACATCAAACCATGTGACTGCCCATGATTCAACAAAACTTTTTCGCAAACTAATACTGACAAATTTTTGCCCCTCATGTTTAAGCAGCCATTTGCGATGGTAGTATAATTGTTCCGCATTTTGAAAAGGAATTTTCACTACTCCCAGTTCCTGCCTTGCCTTCTTTCCCATCTTTTCCTTTAACATTGCCAGCGAAATGCTATCACCTCTATGTGATTCGATCACCGGGCTGACAGGAATATAAGCATACAATAGTTCAGGGTATTTATCAGCTATATAAAAACCAAGGCCGGAACCCCATGAGTATCCAATCAGGTACAGCCTGGGTTTACTGAATGTTCTAAGTAAACTATCTACCAGGTCGTGGGTATCATTATAAAACAGCTGAAGGGTCAATGGCTGTGTTGTTTTATTCAGCCTCAGCGTTTCGCCTGTCTCTCTTTGATCCCAATGCACAACAACAAAATGCTGTTGCAACTTACTGCTGGTCTTATCAAATTTTTGCATGAGTGATCCACCTGGTCCTCCATGCAAGAAAAGCAATAATGGTTTTGAGACATCTTTACCTTTTATCCGCACATGTTGCCTGATCCCATTGACCTGGAAAATAACGGTAGTGTCAACAGGTCGTTGAGCAAACAGGGAAGAGTTACTGATGAGAAGGAGAAGTAAAAAAGATCTCATGCAAATTATTTGAGACAGAAGATAATGAAACGACACTTAATATTTAATAAAGAGCAATAAAGGTGATGTTAATTTTTTCTATGGGAAACCTGTTCGCCGAAAATTGCCTTTCATACCATCGTTTAAAAAATACTCCCCATTTTGTAGTAGCTTTAAGTAAAGTGTCCGGGACTTGAAGAAGGTTGGTTTCATATTTATTATTCTTGTCTTCGCTTTGGTATCAATAGCGCAACAGCCCAACTGTATCTTTAAGCCACCCCAGATCACTATACATTTTGGTACTGATAATGTACGTGACCTGAATGTCGGCGAGCTTTCCAATTATCGGCGTGTTTCTCATTCATGTCCCAGTGATGGTTATTATTCATTTGCTTCTTATACCTATGCATGCTTTGGTGACGATTGGCATACACTTCCGGAGGACCATACTCCCGGCGATACAGATGGAAACATGTTGCTGGTAAATGCTGCGCGATATCCGGGTGAATTTCTACGCACTCCCATTAGTGGATTGAAAAGCAATACGATCTATGAACTCGGTCTTTGGCTCATTAATCTTTGCAAGCCCACAAAAAAGTGTCCATCTGTATTATTGCCGATCCTAAACATTCGATTGGAAACACCGGACGGGAAGATCGTAGCAAATATTGTTACAGGCGAGCTTCCAAGAGTTAATGAGGCACGGTGGACGCAGCATCGTGCAAATTTTACAACACCTTCTTCAGCATCAACGTTGATGTTGGTGATGATCGACAATATGCCAAGTGGTTGTGGAAACGATTTTGCATTAGATGATATCACGTTCCGCGAGTGTGTGAAGCAAACCACGCAGGTAACAACAGCTCCAAAAACAACACCTGCGACAAAACAATCGACTGCTTCAAAAGCGCCGCCAAAAAAAGTTACCACTCCACCACAGAAGAAAGTGCAGCCGGCCCAGGTGACCAAACCGAAAGTTGATACGATCGCAAAAGCAATTTCGGTGGTAAAACAACCTCAGAAAATATTTCCCCCGGCTCCACTGGTTTTGAAGACCAGGGAAAATGCGTTGGTCAGAAAAATTGAGACCGAAGCTGGTGAGATCAAAATTGATATTTATGACAATGGTGATATAGATGGTGATACTGTTAGTATATATCACAACAATACATTAGTAAGATCGCACATGCGCCTTTCTCAAAAACCGATATCAATGACCATTGCTATAGATCCTTCCCAATCGCATCATGAAATCATCATGGTTGCCGAAAATTTAGGTTCTATTCCACCAAATACTTCAGTGATGATCATCACCACAGCAAGCAATCGTTATGAAATTTTTATCTCGTCTAGCGAGCAAAAGAATGCGAAGGTTGTTTTTGATTTAAAAAAATGAACAACCGGCAAATTAATGATGTCCATTTAGTTTTCTATATAAGTTATATGAATAAATGCAGGTGATCAGTATTATTAAAAAAAGTATCGCGAATAAAAGGATCATAGATAAAAGGAACGAAGTAAAGAGACAAATAACAGCGATCAATAAGCCGCCGGCGAACATTAACTTTCCACCTAATAAATGTGTCTTTCTCCAATTCTCATCGTTATTTAAGGTCCATGGTAAACGGATACCAGCGAAATAATTTGGTTTTATATTATACATATAGTTACCCAGAACAGCAAACACCAATCCTACTCCCGCCAGGATAAACCGGGTAGCGAATTTTATATCTCCATGAATGCTGCTATAAATAAGCAGGCAAAGAACCGCAGCAATAAATACGCTTACAGCAAAGGCAATACGAAATAACCTGCCCTTATTTTCTGCTGCATACCTTTTTGGATCGATCCTGTACACCTGCGGTAACAGGAAATAAATGGCTACATTCAATAAAGTTAATAGTAATGTCATGGTCATAAGCTCATTTTTGCTGCCATAACGGTCAACTTCTCCTTTTAAATTAGCATGCAGAGCTACTGTTTCAGGAACTGTATTCCAAACAATTGCTAAGTAAACAACCGGGGCGATGATGAACAGCCAAATAACCCGTTTCAAAAACTTATCCATAATTATTTCTTTTTTGATTTGATTTGAAGCAACCATTTCATGATCTCATCTACAACCGTAGTATTAAGAGAATAATAAATAAACTGTCCTTCTTTTTCAGCGATCACCAATTTGGCCTGCTTCAGCAGATCCAGGTGGTGGGAGATGCTCGGGCCTGATATCCGGAATTGCTCCACTATTTCGCCGGCCGTCATATCTTTTTCCCTTAATAATTCAAGGATCTCCCGACGTGTCGGATCATTTAAAGCTTTGAACACATTATTCATAATTTTCCTAATTCGATGTTTGTATATTTAGACAAATATCTAAATACTATTTGATACCAGCAAATATTTTTTAAATTATTTTTCTTTATAGCATTCAGGGGAGCCGATGTGCTGGATGCACCATGTGATTGACTGCAGGTGTCAAACATCTTGTCAGAAAATAAAAAAGGCAATCTAAAATAGATTGCCTTCGTGCCCTTTACTAGCCTGAGTTCGAACCAGGTTTTGCAACACTTATGTGATATTTTAAAGTACAAGTAATACTAATAAAAGCAAGTGACTATTTTTTTGCATATAGTGGAATGATGTATTTATGCATAAATTGTAAAACTCCTGACAGCATCTTTCTTTCACTGTTTGTTATTTTGTCAAAAAATAATTATGAAAAAGATTCTCTTTATTGCAACAGGAGTTGTAGTTCTTGCTGCCGCGGTGTGGTATTTCTTTATAAAAGAACCAACATTCAATGCCACCGATGGTTATTTGGTAAACCTGAACGATAAAGGTGTTATCATTGAAGGGTATGATCCCGTTGCTTATTTCACAGATAATATGCCTGTGAAAGGAAATGAACAATTCAGGTTCAAATATCACGGTGCCACTTATTGGTTTGCGTCGGCTGAACATGCCAATACTTTTAAAAGCGATCCTGAAAAATATTTGCCGCAATATGGTGCCTTTTGCGGTTACGCAGTTAGTATAGGTAAACTCCGGCCAGTCGATCCAACTATTTACCAAATAGAAAATGGAAGACTCATTTTGCAACATACTAAAGAAGCTTATGATCTTTTTAATAAAGATCTGAAAGCAAGTGTTGTGAAAGCTGACAAGAACTGGCCTGGTCTTGAATCAACCCGTGTTGGTAAAAAAGTTGAATTTGATAAACCAGCATCAGCCCCGACGGCTTCAAAATAACTTCTATCAAAATCCCACAACCATTCGACCTCAATCTGTAAACAGCCCGACAAATGACGGGCTGTTTTCTTTTCAATGAATCTTATTTGTAATACAACAGACAGGGAACGGCTTTGCATTGAAGTTTCTTTGTGTTGTAAATTTTAAACAATGAAAAATTATTTTTTATCGCAAAGAGAATTTAGAACGAAACCGGTTTATACAAAA
>DASUTO010000116.1:0-3767 GCA_036374555.1 Chitinophagaceae bacterium | reverse complement strand
GAATGGATGGTAAAAGGGATCTTTGATTCAAGGGCAAAAGATTATCATAACCCGTTTCGTAAAATGGTCTATGATAATCGCAAGCAGATGGAAACGGTGATCGGCAAACTGGATGAGAATAGTTTTATAAAAAAGAAAATTGCCGAAATGAAAAATTACCGTGAACGGACAAAAGACCTTCTCAAAAAATTTAAACTCTGATCATTTAAAGATCCTCCTTGTAAAAGGGTAATAAGTTGCTGCAAAACCTGTCTGGTAACAGACTGAATAAAAAATAAGATCATATACATAATGCTTGAATGGCTTTTTACCCTCTCCTATTTTTATCACCAATGCCGTCATCAATGCCGACTTATGAATAAAATTATTCAGATGATACTGGTCAGTTACTACTACGAATACCGAAGTGGATAGAAAAAATTTCGGACCATTATCCGGATTGCCATCTTCATATTTATTTCGCCAGCTTACCTGTGGATCAAACCAATTATTATTGGCGCCCGGGAATGTATTCTCAAAAGCTTTATAATTGAAGTGCAACGTTTCATTAAAACCTTTTGCAGCACCGCCAACAAAAACAAGACTCCCGGTAATGATCTTATTCTTATCGATCTTCCATTTCAATTTGTCGGCAGGTTTTTCCTGTGCCTGCAATGAAAGCGAAGCAAGAAGCGATAGGGTAACGATTATTCTCATAAAAAATGTTTTAGGGTTTACTGATTTTATCAGTATCACTCATTGCACTCAGACGAAGACCTTGAAAAGGTTTTTTATGAGGATTGTCAGGATAATAAAATCGTTGATCTGGATAGTGGAGATGGAAATTCAGAGTGGGAATAAAGCAACTGTTAAATTATAGCCTCAGTTGCAGAAAATGAAATAATCAAGTATGAAAATTTACAGAAAGGTAGATTTACTATCTCACGATAAATGCTAATTGGAACAGATCAACTTTATTTTTTTCTAAAAAAGATCCTGATAGGAACACCTTTAAGATTAAAATTTTCACGAAGCTTGTTCTCCAGGTAGTTCTTATATGGCTGCTTTATATCATCCGGGAAATTGCAGAAGAATGCAAATGAAGGCACAGCAGTCGGTAACTGGGTAACATATTTGATCTTCACCGGGTTCCCTCTCACCACCGGCGGATGATAAGATTCAATAGCTTTTAAGATCACTTCATTCAATTGTGAAGTTGGGATCTTGGCTTTCCTGTTCTCGGCAACCTCCAAAGCAATTTCTATTGCTTTAAAAATTCTTGTTTTCTCTTTTGCTGAAATAAACAGGATGGGCACATCAGTGAAGGGCGCCAGTTTTTGCTTCAGCATTATTTCATAATCTCTCGCAGTATTTGTTTCCTTTTCCGCCAGGTCCCATTTGTTTACCAAAACAACAATTCCCTTTCCTTTCTTTGCCGCAAGGCTGAATATACTTATGTCCTGTGCAGACACTCCTTTTATGGCATCAATCAGAATAAGACATACATCCGCTTCATCCATCGCTTTAATGGCACGTATCACTGAATAGAACTCAAGGTCCTCATGCACTTTTGCTTTTCTCCTGATCCCGGCTGTATCAATAAGTATAAAATCTTTTTGAAACATCTTATAATGCGTATGAATTGTATCTCTTGTTGTACCCGCAATATCGCTCACTATAGTACGCTCCTGCCCTATCAATGAGTTCAATAAAGACGATTTACCAACATTGGGCTGACCGATAATTGCAAATTTTGGTAACTCGGTAAGCTCGGTCGCATCTGCATCTTCCGCAGGGATCAATTCAGTAATTGCATCCAGCAATTCTCCCGTTCCGCTGCCGCTAACCGACGAAATAAAAAATATTTTATCAAAACCAAGACTATAAAATTCTGAAGCTGCGAGCATTCTTTCATTGTTATCAACTTTATTAACCACAAGAAAAACGGGTTTCGAACTTTTTCGCAGCATCCCGGCCATTGCATCATCCAAGTGAGTGATCCCTATTGCAGCATCTGTCATAAAAACAATGGCATTGGCTTCATCAATAGCAATTGTTACCTGCTTTCTTATCTCTCTTTCAAATACATCATCACTATGCGGAACAAATCCACCGGTATCAATTACATTAAAGCTTTTGCCGTTCCAATCGGTAATACCATACTGGCGGTCGCGTGTCACACCGCTTATATCATCGACAATAGCTTTACGCTGCTCAAGTAAGCGGTTGAAAAAAGTGCTCTTGCCAACGTTAGGTCTTCCTGTTATTGCTAATGTAAATCCCATAAACCCTAAATCCCTAAAGGGACATTTAGACTCTTAAAAAATATTGTTTACCTTATCTCCAAACCAAATTTAATTTAATAACAACGTTATTTTTAAAGATAGCTTCACAGCCATCATATTGAAATCACACAAACCTCAACCTAATTTCCTCCGCCATAGACGGAGACAGGAGGTTAATGATACCCATACTCCTTTAGCCATGTATCATTATCCCGCCATTTATCTCTGACTTTTATAAAAAGCTCTAAAAAAACCTTTTGTTGTATAAAATCTTCGATCGATTTTCTTGATTCTGTTCCAAGCTTTTTTATCATTTTTCCACCTTCCCCAAGCATGATCGCTTTTTGCGATTCTCGTTGTACGATAATATCTGCGGTAATTTTTGTCAATGTAGTTTTCTCTTTGAACTCATTTACAACAACAGTGGCCTGGTAAGGAATTTCATCACCAAATAATTCAAATATTTTTTCCCTTATTAACTCTGCTACAAAGAACCTGGTTTGAAGATCAGATATTTCATCACCACTAAAAAATGGTTCGCCTTCGGGTAAAAATTCAAGTATCTCTTTTAAAAATTTCTTTTTATTAATTCCGCTGGATGCCGAGATCGTTATTACTTTTTTATAATAGGGGTTGCCAGAAAAAAAATCTACCGCTGCTTTTATCTTCTCCTGGCTTGCCCGGTCAATTTTGTTTACAACGATAATAGCCGGCACCTTTAATTTTAAGGAAGTAAAGATCGCATCACATTCTTCCAGATTTTCATTAACATCAACGATCAATAAAGCCACATCAGCATCTTCCAGCGAATTCTTCACCGCATCCATCATTTTTTCATGCAACCTGTATTTAGGCTCGATGATGCCCGGCGTATCAGAAAAAACTATTTGATAATCTTTTTCGGTTAAGATTCCTTTGATACGATGCCTCGTTGTTTGCACTTTGGAGGAAACAATAGCAAGTTTTTCATCCATCAAAGCATTGAGCAAAGTGCTTTTGCCAGCATTAGGTTTACCAAAAATATTTACAAAACCGACTTTCATTAAATAGCTTATAAGTGCAAGCCACAAGCCATTAGCGAAGAAATTGAGAAGGTAATCAAATTCTATTGCCGGAGGTTTGAACCTGCAATGAATAAAATGTAAAAGCCTCTTTCAGAGGCTTCTTTGTTGCGAAGGGGAGGATCGAACTCCCGTCCGCCTTAGGCGGATATGAGCCCTAGTTTAATTTTTTCATTTATCAAAGACCAAATCCATTCCCGAAATTTTGCTGTCTTAAGCTCCTTTTCTCTATGCATTGCCTCCTGTCTGGTCGCAAACTCCTCTTTGTAGCAAATTATCCAAGGTCTGAATTTTATTGTCCACCCTTTCGTTCCAAGTTCATTGTGCGATTTGAATCGTTCGTTTAGGTTTGATGTATATCCAATATAAATCTTTTTAAACGAAGGACTGTATAAAACATAAACTGTGAACATAAAATGTAAAAGCCTCCATAGAGGCTTTA
>DASUTO010000115.1:0-26026 GCA_036374555.1 Chitinophagaceae bacterium | reverse complement strand
GCTGACAGAGCACAGTTCATGGGCGATGCAGATTTTTATAAAGTACCGGTTTCAAAACTTACCAATGAAAAATATTTAAAAGAAAGAATGGCTGATTTTGTTCCTGGTAAAGCGAGTAACAGCGAACAGATAAAACCTGGTGACATTCCTGCAGTTGAAAGCGAGGAAACAACTCACCTGAGTGTAATTGATAAAGATGGAAATGCAGTTGCCGTTACGACAACCCTTAATAATTCTTATGGAAGTAAAACAGTGGTTGGCGGCGCCGGATTTATTTTAAATGATGAAATGGATGATTTCAGCGTAAAACCCGGAGTTCCTAATATGTATGGGGCTATTGGCGGCGAAGCAAATGCTATTATGCCCGGTAAACGAATGCTGAGCTCCATGACACCAACTCTTGTATTAAAAGATGGTATGCCTTATTTGGTGGTAGGTACTCCCGGGGGAACTACAATTTGCACTTCTGTTTTTCAAACCATTGTCAACATTATTGATTTTAACATGAGCACCGAAGAGGCCGTATGGAAACCAAAATTTCATCATCAATGGTTGCCGGATAGCGTATATCTTGAAAAAGGATTTCCGGATGATACAAGAACAGCGCTAACCGGGATGGGTTATAAAATTGTAGAAAGAAGTGGTATTGGAAGAACTGAAGTGATCAAAGTTTTACCGAATAAAACATTTGAAGCAGTGGCTGATAACCGTGGAGACGATTCTGCGGAAGGGTGGTGAGTTGAATTAACAATTAAGAATTAAAAATTAATAATGAATTTAGGAAAAGAATATTTAACCACCGTTATCAAGAGACTCAGGTATTACAAAGATCTTGGCGAAAAGACTTTTGAGCAATTAGATGAAAAAGATCTACATTATTTACCGACATCTGAATCAAACAGTATTGCAATCATCGTTCAACACCTGGCAGGCAACATGCTTAGCCGTTTCACCAATTTTTTAACGGAAGATGGAGAAAAAGAATGGCGTCAACGTGATGACGAATTCGAAATTCACAATTATTCAAAACAACAAGTGATCGATCTTTGGAACAAGGGCTGGCAATGTTGTTTTGATGCGTTAGAAACATTAACAGAGAATGACCTGTTGACCATAATTTACATACGGAAAGAGCCCCTCACGGTCGTTGATGCTATTAACCGGCAATTAGCGCATTATCCGTATCATATTGGGCAGGTCATTTATATTGGCAGAATGATAAAAAATGAAAACTGGAAAAATCTATCGATACCTAAAGGTCATTCCCGGCAGTACAATGCCGGCAACCAGTTAAAAGATCCCGCAAAAAAGTATTGATTAAAGCACATGTTGCGCTGCTATTCAGGGTATTAAAACATCTTTTGTCTTTTTTATTCATACTATTTGACTGGCCGGATTTAATTTCTATTTTTACGACCCTTTAAGTCCAGCCTGTCACCATTTCTTTTCGGGCAAAATCCTTTCTGAAAACCGGTGTTAATCTTAATCAGGAAAAAACTGACCATGAAAATTTTGTTTTCAACCATCATCTTATTGTTTACACTTTCTGTAAACAGCCAGGTAGTAGAATACGGTGTATTTGCTGGTCCTCAGTTAACGGGTGTACGCTTTATGATAAACGACAAGAAACAGGAAAGCTCTTTGAAGATCGGCGTGAATGCTGGCCTTCAGATGAAAGTTCCATTTGAAGGTCGATTGAGTTTTGCTCCATCGATCATGTATAACCTTAGGGGTTATAAAGTAAAATTTGATACCCCTGTTTTTCCACCCGACTCTTCAGCAGTTGATAATAATACTTCGTTTCATACAATTGAACTTGCTTTTTTACTGCAGCACGATTTTAATTTGGAAGCCGGGCACTTTTTTATTCGCTTTGGCCCTTCTTTGGATTTTGCTCTTTTTGGCAATGAAAAATTCAATACAAATATGAATACATCAGTAGATAGACCAATGAAATTCGGCTTTGCTGAATATGGTCATTATCTTGCCTCTGCTATCCTTCAATTTGGCTATGAGGCCAAAAATGGTTTATTTGGTTATGCCCATTATAACTATGGTCTTACTTCAATGAATAATGCTGACAATGGGCCGCGCATTGGTAACAGGGCTTTTGGTATCACGATTGGTAAGTATTTCAAAAGAAACAAGGTTGTTATTGATACCCAAAACAAGTAATAATACCTACATTTAACATTTACCCCTCACCATTTCCTTAGCTTCTTTCTGACCTTTGGTACTTAATTTGCCTTACGGGGTACTATTGGTTATTTTTACATTCTAAAGCCCTGCTCCTGAAGACCTTCAAGAAAATAGTCAAATGGGTATTGATCACACTGCTATTCCTCATTATAGCGGGAGCAATCTTTATTAATACAGACTGGGGTCAAAATATAATAGCTACAGCAGTTACGAACAGGCTATCAAAAGATCTTAAAAGCAAGATCAGCATCAACCATGTAAGCTTCTCTCTTTTTGATAAAATGAATCTTGAGGGAGTGATCATTGAAGATCAGCAAAATGACACTTTGCTATCAGCCGGTAAAATGCAGGTTCGTGTCACTGATTGGTTTTTCTTTAAAGACAGGATTGTACTTCACTACATAGAACTAGGCGATGCTGTTATTCATTTGAATCGTACCGACTCCGTCTGGAATTATCAATACATCGTCGATTATTTTTCTGGTGGTAGTTCAACAGGCAGTAAGAAAAAAGCAGTTGAACTTGATTTCAAAAAGATGAAGCTTAATAATGTAACCTTCTTAAAAAAAGACGCATGGCGGGGTGAAGACATGCAATTTCGCCTGACCTCGATGGACCTTGATGCAGAGGAAATAAATTTCAACAATAAAAAAATAGAAATAAATTCTCTTGATTTTTCTGACCCCGTTTTTTTAATAAAGAACTATACAGGCAAAAAACCCAGGGTTATAAAAGTGATAAACGAAAATGAGGAAATTGCTGATGAGCAAAAGATTGATTCATTATTAAAATGGAACCCCGACAGTTGGTCTATACATATTGGTAAATTAAATATCAATAACGGTAATTTTAAAAACATAAAAGAGATCAACGGATCTTACAATGATTTTTTTGACGGAAGAAACATTGATTTTGCGGCGATCAACGCCAGTTTTAAAAACCTGGCCTTTGTAAAGGACACCCTGACCACTTCATTAGAGTTAAGTACAAAAGAAAGAAGCGGATTTGAAGTAAGATCAATGACGGCGGATGCAAAGCTTACGCCACATGAAATGTCGTTCGATAACTTAGAGATCAGCACCAACAATAGTATTATCCGTGATTATTTCAGTATGAAGTTTGAGGATTTCAGTGATATGAATGAGTTCATTACTAAAATCAGGATGCAGGCCCGTTTTGATGAGGCGGAGATCGACAGTGATGATATTGCTTTTTTTGCCCCGGCAGCAAAAACATGGAATAAGAAAATTAAGATCAGTGGTCTTGCAAGAGGAACGGTGGATGATCTTTTTGGAAATGAAATGACGATACAAGCAGGCAACAACACTTACCTGAATGGTGACATCAGTTTGACCGGTCTTCCCGATATCAATAAAACGTTTATTGATTTCAAAGCAAACAGTTTTCGCACTACTTATAGTGATGCTGCAACTTTCTTACCTGGTATAAGGAAGATAACCACACCGCGATTACAAAGTATTTCTTATCTCGATTTTAATGGAAGCTTTACAGGCTTTATTAAAGACTTTGTTACCTACGGTACTATTCGCACTAATCTTGGTACTATCACCAGTGACCTGAATATGAAATTACCCGAAGGCAAAGAGCCTTTCTATTCAGGAAGTATTGCCTCGCAAAATTTTAATCTTGGTGTTTTTCTGAATAATCCGGAAATAGGTAATATATCATTTTCCGGCCAGGTAAAAGGCAGGGGATTTAAGTGGAATACTATTTCTGCAGAAATGGATGGCGACATCAAACATCTTGTTTATAATAACTACCATTATGAAAATATAAAAGCAAAAGGATCCTTAAGTAAAAAAATATTTAACGGGGATTTTTCCATAAAAGACACGAATGCTGTTGCCTCACTTCATGGTATTGTTGATCTGAGTGGTAAGGTTCCAAGTTTTAATTTTTTGGCCGACGTAGATACGTTGAATCTAAAACCGCTAAACATTTTAGAAGATAATTTTTCCTTTGCCGGCAAACTTGATTTTAATTTTACTGGCGATAATATTGATAACTTCCTTGGTAATGCAAGCATTCGTAATGCTACCGTAACAAAAGATGGCAAATCAATTCCTCTTGATTCCTTTGTTATCAATTCAGAATTCATTGATGGAGCAAAACACCTGACGGTGCGATCACCTGAAGTAGAAGGCGATGTCACCGGTGATTTTTCATTGAAAGATCTTCCCGAAGCTTTTAAACTTTTTTTGAGTAAATACTATCCTGCTTACATCAAAGAACCTTCAAGAAGAATTCGTGACCAGGCATTTACCTTCAATATAAAAACAAAGTACGTTTCAGACCTGCTGAATCTTTTTGACACCACCTTCCATGGATTTAACGACAGTGAGTTAAGTGGCCGGCTCGATACCCGGCAAAATCAATTGGAACTGAAAACGTATGTTCCAGTTTTTGCTTATAAGCAATTTGAATTTCAAAATGTGATCATTGATGGCAAAGGAACATTTCAACATCTTGCACTTAGAACTACCATCGATCATTTAAAAGTAAGCGACAGTCTTAGTTTTCCATTTACACAGATCGACCTCCTGGCAAGAAATGATTCCACGAATGTGAAATTTATCACTGAAAGTGATAATAAAAATATTTCCGGAGGGTCGATAAATGCGCTGGTAAGAACTTATGATGATGGTATCGCCGTAAAATTTGATACATCAAACTTTGTATTGAATGGAAAACGATGGGCCATCGAAGAAAACGGGGAATTGGAACTTCGATCAAATAAAGTATCGCATGGAGAGATCGTATTGAAAGAAAGTAACCAGGAGATCAGGATAAAGACACAGCCTTCCGATACAGGTGATTGGAATGATATCAAGATCGGGCTGAAGAATTTCAATTTGGGTGACATAACGCCCTTCCTGGTAAAAACAAACAAGATCGATGGCTTGATCTCTGGAGACATAACAGTGGAAGATCCGGCCAAAGTTTTTAATATAACATCCGATCTTCAAACCGACCAATTGAGTATTGATAATGACAGTATCGGTCAAATAAAAGCTCATGTATTTTATAATAATAAAACAGGTAACCTCATTGCAAACGGGAATACGTTGAACCCGGATCAAAAACTTGACTTCGATCTTAATCTATTTCTGAAAAACCTCGCTACAAATGGTGAAGACGTGATCAACATAAAGCCTGAAAGATATCCGGTAAAGATCGCGGAACGTTTTATTGGCAACTTATTTACTAACCTTGACGGATATGCAACGGGGCCATTACAGATCATTGGCCTTGGGCCAAACGCAAAGTATATTGGAAAAATGAAATTGGAAGATGCGGGGCTTAAAGTAATTTTTACACAATGCTATTACAAAATAAATGACGCTGAAATCACATTCAAGGAAAACGAACTTGATCTTGGCCGTCTTACATTAATTGATACTGTAACTCATAATACCGCGACATTAAGTGATGGAATACTAAAACACAATGGATGGCGGAATATGGTATATAATATCAAAGCCGAAGTTGATGATGAGCCAATGCTTTTATTGAATACAACCCGAAAAGATAACAGCAGCTTTTATGGCTATGCGCTTGGCACTGGTTCGTTTTCATTGACTGGCCCGCAATCAGATATGCGGATAAAGATCGTAGGCAAAGCGTCGGAAAAAGACAGCTCTTATATCACCATACCCAATACAACAGGAAAAGAAAGCGGCATCGCTGATTTTCTTATCGAAAGAAAATATGGTAGGGAATTAACTGATTCTGCCGTCAGTAATAACCAAACAGATCTAACTTATGATGTCGATATAACAGGTAATCCGAAAGTGAATGTAACAGTAGTAATAGATGAATTAACCAATGATGAAATTCATGGTCGCGGTGAAGGTAATCTCAGGATCATTGCCGGCACCTCGACAAAGATGACCATGCGTGGAAGATTTGATATTAATGACGGGGTTTATAATTTTAGCTTTCAATCATTCTTTAAAAAGCCTTTTGAGTTAAATAAAAATGCGAATAACTATATTGAATGGACCGGCGATCCTTTTCACCCGATCGTAAACATCGAAGCAGTTTATAAGACTGAAAAGAAGGTTGATTTTACTCCTTTGTGGGATAATAATGTTCCGGGAATAAATATCTCTTCCTTCAGGGACTTTGTATATGTAGTTGCGAAAATGAGAGGTGATCTTTTTAAACCGGATATCACATTTACACTCGATTTTCCGACTGAGAGTCTTGCTAAGACCGATCCAACTGTTTCGTTTACCCTTGACGAGATCTTAAAAAATGAAAACGAGCTCAATAAGCAGGTTGCCTTTCTTGTTGTATTCAATAGTTTCGCACCTTCAAGCGCAGGTTCGTCCTTAGGCCTGTCTTCAGGTGTCGATCTTTTTGTAAATAGCATATCAGATTTTCTATCTTCTCAAATTAATGGCGTACTTAATAATATTTTATCAAACAAGCTTAAGATACCTGGATTGTATGTAAACTTTTCTGGTTCACTTTATAATCCAAACCCTTTTGGCGAAACGAACACATTCAATTATGACAGAACTAACCTGAATCTTTCGGTAGGTAAAACGATATTTAACAACCGTGTCGTGCTGACTTTTGAAGGCAATTACGATGTACCATTCCAATCAACTACTACACAAATAAGCAGCGACCTGCTTACTAATTTCACCACTGAATTCCTTATAAATAAAAGCGGTTCTATCCGTGCGACAATTTTTTACAGAGAGAACGTTGACTTGTTAACCGGTAATGCTACCAGCGTTGGCAAGTCAAGGAGATATGGAACGAGCTTGACATTCCGCAAAGAGTTTAACAGGTTAGGAGATATCTTCAGACGTAAAAAGAAATTAGTTCCGATTCCCACAGCAGATAGTTCAATAAAGGAAGGCAACTAAGAGTAAATCTCAAATAACAAATTCCAAATCCCGTTTAGAAAAATTGGAATTTGGAATTTGCACCTGAAATATTTCACGATTCATCATCATCCATGATTTCATGACCCAGCTTATCTCTTTTTGTCAAAAGATATTTTTCATTATGCGGGTTGGATGAAATTTCAATAGGAATATTTTCAATGATCTCAAGACCATAACCCATAAGACCTACTCTTTTCTTAGGGTTATTGCTGACCAGTTTCAATTTGCTGATGCCGAGATGACGTAATATCTGTGCGCCAATTCCGTAATCTCTTTGATCCATCTGAAAACCGAGATGAAGATTTGCTTCCACTGTATCCAATCCCTCTTCCTGCAGCCGATAAGCTTTTAATTTATTTAATAACCCGATCCCACGACCCTCCTGGTTCATGTAGAGAATGGCCCCTTTCCCTTCTTTCTCTACCATTTTCATAGCTGCATGCAATTGCTCACCACAATCGCAGCGAAGAGAACCAAGAATATCACCGGTAAAACATGATGAATGCACTCTTACCATCACCGGTTCATCCTTTTGCCATTCACCTTTTATCAATGCAAGATGTTCATTACTGCTATACTTTTCCCTGAAAGCAACCAGTTTAAAATCGCCATACTTTGTGGGCATCTCAACTCTCACTACTTGTTCTATGAGCGAATCTCTTTTTATCCTGTATTCTATAAGATCTTTGATCGAAACGATCCTGAAGTCGAATTTCTTTGCCACCTCAACTAATTGGGGTAGCCGGGCCATTGTGCCGTCGTCATTCATTATTTCAACTAAAACACCAGCCGGCTCAAAACCTGCGAGACGTGAAAGATCAATGGCTGCCTCTGTATGTCCAACTCTTCTCAACACACCACCCTTTTTTGCCCGCAATGGAAATATATGACCAGGTTTACCAAAATCAGAAGGCTTTGATCCCGGATCGATCAATGCGTGAATTGTTTTTGAACGATCATGAGCTGAAATACCTGTAGAACACCCATGCCCCAACAGGTCAACAGAAACAGTAAATGCAGTTTCATGAAGTGCGGTATTATTATTTACCATTAGTTCAAGTCCCAACTCGTCGCAACGATCTTCAACCAGTGCTGCGCAAATAAGGCCGCGGCCATGCTTACTCATAAAATTTATTACTTCCGGGCTGGCATGGCGGGCAGCAATAATAAAATCTCCTTCATTTTCCCTATCCTCATCATCGACAACGATCACAATTCTACCAGCCTTTATATCCTCAATGGCGCTTTCGATGCTATCTAACATACTCTCTCAATTTTTGGCAAATTTACACACAAACCGGTGGAAGAAAAGTGGAAAATATTTTGGGATAAGATGCAGCGTTTGTACCCCTCATAACCGATTCTTTAAAAGATTATATATCAACAATAATTTGTTAATATTTGGGTATATTTAACCGGGAGGAATTCCCTTTCTTTGCACCAATAAACTAATACTTATGCTTAAGAGAATCTTGTTGACCCTCACAGTAATTTTTTCTATAAGTTATTTTGCATCTGCCCAGGTCACTACGAGTACGATTGCTGGTATAGTTTCGACAGGAGCAGGTAAAAATGAGCCACTCGTTGGCGCTTCTGTCACGGCTCTTCATACTCCAACAGGAACCAGGTATAGCACGGTCACGAGTACTGGTGGCAGATTTTCAATTAACAACGTTGCAGCCGGAGGTCCATATACACTTGAAGTAACATTCACTGGTCTGTCGGCACAAAAAATAGAAAATATTTTTTTGAATTTAGGAGAGGTAAGCCGTTTTGAGTTTGAGATGACCCCGACAAATATAGAGCTGTCAGCAGTAACAGTAACAGCTATCCGTCGTCAAAAGCAGGGCGCCAAAGGAGGAGTTGAAACTAATATTGGCAGGGACCGTATAGACAACTTACCAACTGTTGGTCGACAGTTAACAGATTTTGTACGGCTGACGCCACAAGCAAAAGTTACGTATGGTGGTGGCATCTCAATAGCCGGACAAAACAACAGGTACAATCAATTAATGATCGACGGCGCAGTTAACAATGATGTGTTTGGTCTTAGTGAAACTGGCGCCAATGGTGGCCAAACAGGTTCTCCCCCAATAAGCATTGACGCCATTGATGCCTTCCAGATTGGAGTATCACCATATGATGTTGCATTGGGTAACTTTACAGGTGGTTCAATTAACGCCACTACAAAAAGCGGAACCAATAAGTATACAGGTACAGCTTATTATATTTTCCGAAATGAGGGACTTGCTGGTAAAACTCCAACTGGCACGAAAGCAAATGCACAAAAGTTGCCAGATTTCAATGCTGAAACCTACGGAGCAACTATCGGAGGTCCGATAGTCAAAAATAAAATATTCTTTTTCGTTAGCTATGAAAGACAAGATGACGAAAGACCTCAACCTTTTGATCCAGGTACATTCAGAGTTTCTACATTCCGTGATACGATCAATAGGATTTTGACTGAACTAAATGGTTATGGTTATGATCCGGGTCCCTGGGAAAATATTCCGGATCTTGTTACGAGTAACAAAATAGCCGCGAAACTCACTTTTAATCTTGGGACAAAACACAAATTAAATGCTTCATTCCGGCATACGGGATCCGAAAGATCGTTAACTACACCAAGTTCATCAGCAACTATACGATTTTTTAATGGTGGCTATTTATTTCCCAGCACCACTAACTCGGCTTCACTTGAATTATTATCCAATTTTACCAATAAAGTATCGAATAAGCTATTGCTGACATTTACCAAAGTAATTGATGACAGAGATGCACTTGGACAAGATTTTCCAAGAGTAACACTTAACTCAGCAAACAACACGAGTTATATTTTTGGAACGGAAGAATTTTCAACCGGCAATCAATTAAAGCAAAACAATTATGCCATATTTGATGAATTCAAATATGATGCTGGCAATGGGCACCAATTAAAAGCAGGAATTGATATAGAATTCAGTAAGTCGTACAATCTTTTTATTCGTCAAAACTATGGCGCTTATACATACAACACTGTTCAGGCATGGATTGACGATCTGAAGCCAGCTACTTACAACAGATCTTTTTCACTGGTTGACGATAAGACAGGCGATGGTAGTTTAGCCGGAGCAGAATTTAATACACTTCGTTTGGGAGCGTTTTTGGCTGACCAGTGGGATATAAGTAAAAACTTCCAACTTAACTACGGCTTAAGATTTGATAATTTTGAATTCATAACTACTCCGAACGTAGATACCTTTTTCAACTCGAAGGCCCTTTCTCAAATAAGTCAATATTGGGATCTAATGGGTGCTAAATCCGGTGTAAGACCAAATGCACAGTTAAGTGTTTCCCCGAGAATTGGCTTTACTTATAATATCCCTGAAGAAGCATTAAAGGTTCGCGGGGGTATTGGCTTGTTTACCGGTAGAATACCTTTAGTATGGCCAGGTGGTGTATACAACAATACCGGAGTAAATATCGGAGGCATGTCCCTGAATTCTGCTGCAATTAATGCCCTGCCTAATTTTACCTTCCGGTCTGATCCTTTTGACCAATATGGACCTGAGGATGTTGGACAAACCTTCAAACCACCAAGTGGACAGATTGACCTGATCGCACCTGATTTTAAATTGCCGAAAGTATTGAAAGCATCATTCGGCGTCGATAAGCAGTTAGGTAAAGGTTGGTTGCTACAAATAGACATTCTCTACCAAAAAAATATCAACGAAGTGGATTACAAAAATGTTTTTGGTTATAAAGGTCTGACTAATATATTTGGCCAAACAACTTATCTTTCTAACAGCACCACCTATAACAGGATCGATATGGATGGAATTACTCCTGGTTTTCAAAATCCCTATTCAACCGGAATTTTTATTATTACAAATGCCAAAGGGAGAAAAGGATATTCATATAATTTTTCTGCCGCTATTGACAAAGCGTTTGCAAAAGGATGGGCCTTCAATGCCAGCTACTCATACGGAGATTCACATAGTATTTTTGATGGTACGAGTAGCCAGAATAACAGTAACTGGAGATTCATGGAAACATCAACCGGCAGAAGTGATCTTGAATTAAGCAGAAGTGACTTTGCCCAATTGCATCGCTTTAATGCTTTTTTAACAAAAAAAATCTCTTACCTGAAAGATAAGTTAGCCACTACAGTCACCCTCTTTTACAATGGTCAGTCGGGTACACCATACTCTTATGTTTACAGCCGCAGCCTCATCTATGATAACAATGGGGTAAACAACGAAACTAATGACCTGGTCTATGTACCAAATGATTTGACCGATTGGCAAAGGACCGCTGTTCCATATACCAGTAATGGTGTGGTCTATTCAGTAGCAGACCAATGGGCCCTTTTGGATCAGTATATCAGCAATGATAAATACCTAAACAAGAGAAGAGGGAAATTTGCAGAAAGGAATGGGGCAGTACTTCCGTTTAGCCATATTATTGATGCAAGATTACAACAGGATTTTTCAGTCAAAAGCGGAAAAGTAAATCATAAGCTGTCATTAGTATTTGACATTTTCAATTTTACAAATATGTTGAACCGTGATTGGGGAAGGGTTTACAGAACACCTGGAGTTGATCAGTTCCAACTTATAACTATTGAAACAACAAATTACAGCTCTACGCTGGTGAATGGTCAATTGAAGCCTAACACCACTTATAGAAATTTAACTAATCAAAAAGCAAATGATGTGTTAGATGTCAGAGCTGATGCATATAATGCTTCAAGATGGAGAGGTCAGATAACAATTCGATACTCCTTCTAAAATATAATTTCATTTAATAAAAAAGCTGTTCTTGTTCCCGGAACAGCTTTTTCATTATTTTACTTTCCCCAACCCCATTTCAAAAATGCCGGCATAGCTCTCCCCCATGTTTTTACATCATGCTTTCCGTCCTCGTAATTTATGTAATGAATGTCGCCCTCATTATTATACCCCTTTTTTTCCAGCTCCTCGATGAGGCCCAGAGTATCGTCAATTGAATCGATGATACCATTATTATTCCTGTCCATCTTTTCGTCAAGAGAACCGGTAGTAAAATAAAATTTTAGCCCCGGTTTATAGTCGCCTTCCCTTATAAGTTTGTGCATTATGCGATCTGTATTTTCATTATAACCGTGATGCAGATCTTTTGACCTCCACCATAAGGAACCTGAAAACACCGCGGCTTTGGAAAAAACTTCAGGATAATGCCAGGCAGTATCAATAGCCGATAGACCACCTAAGGAAAACCCGGCGTAAGCCATCTCTTTAAAATTATTACCCCGGTTTTCAAATATATAAGGCAACAATTCATTCAAAACAAATTGCTGATGAGATCGGGCTTTTGCTCCCCTGCCTTTATGATCTAACAGGCTCGCCGTTCCGTACTCCATTTTCCTGTCTGCGCTGCAATGAATGCCGACACAAAGAATTGGCCCGATCTCCTTTTGTTCATAGAGTTCTGCCAGCATCTGACCAAAATGAAATTTAGGAAGATCCTGCCCATCATTAATTATCAATAGGCTTATTTGCTCACTGACCGAGCTTAAAGGAGGAGTGTAAAAATCTATAAGGATGTCCCTATTAAGGTGAGTAGAATGAAGAATTACATTTTGTACGGGGACAGAAACCTGCTTCAAACGCTGCATTTGCGCAAAATTAGGGGATGCAGTCTAAAGATAACGATGCTTTGTTTTGAAACAATCTTGTTTCTTTTTTGTTTTTCTTCTCTTTAAAAAATACATTTGATTACTTGCCAGCCCCTCAATAATTTATCAAATTAAACTTATCTTTTATGAAGAAGATCGGCGTGCTACACGGAAAAGAAAGAAGCTTTCCAATGGCTTTTGTTGAGAGGATCAACAGCAAAAACATTTCCGGTATTATGGCTGAACCTGTACGTATTGACAAAGCTATACAAGGTGAGCCAACCGGCTATGCTGTGATCATTGATCGTATATCACAGGACGTTCCTTTTTACCGCACATGGCTAAAGAATGAAGCGTTAACAGGAACTGCCGTGATCAATAACCCATTTTGGTGGAGCGCCGATGATAAATACTTTAATAATTGCCTGATGACAAAAGTGGGTGTGCCGATCCCAAAAACAGCGATCATTCCTTCACGGGAACATCCTGATGATACCACTGAAGAATCATACAGCAACCTGGCGTATCCAATGGATTGGGAAACGATATTCAAATATGTTGGATTCCCTGCTTATATGAAACCATTTGCAGGCGGCGGCTGGAAACATGTATATAAACTTGATAGCAAAGAAGATTTTTTTGATAAGCATAGTGAAACGGGACAGTTGGTGATGCTGCTACAGGAAGAAATTGTTTTTACCGAATATTATCGCTGCTATTGCATCGGCAGAAAACATGTTCGGATTATGCCTTATGAACCACGCAATCCACACCACCTTCGTTATGTAGCAAGTTTTACTCCATCACCTGAGCGATTGAAACAAATGGAAGAGATAGTCTTACGCATTTGCAATTATCTTGGCTATGATTTTAATACGGTTGAGTTAGCAATAAGAGACGGAGTTCCTTATGCAATTGATTTTTGCAATCCTGCTCCCGACGCTGAACGTAGTAGTGTGGGTGAAGAAAATTTTGCCTGGGTGGTGGAAACAGCCGCTAACTATGCAATAGAAAGAGCAATGGAGCAAAAAGATGGACAAGATAATTTGACGTGGGGCGAATATGTGAAGCGTGGGGCAAATAAGACTTCTTTGATCTGAAACTTTTCAACCAATTAATAATTATTAAATAATAATTATTAATTATTCAAACTATGGCAACACTCAATTACAAAACTTTCACTCTTGGCGTAGAAGAGGAATACATGGTGGTTGACCCTGACACGAGGGAATTGAAAAGTCATGAACAGAAAATAGTTCATGAAGGACAAAAAGTGATCAAGGACAAAGTAAAGGCGGAAATGCACCAGGCTGTAGTTGAAGTAGGAACAGATATTTGCGCTGATGCTGATGAAGCCTGGCAGGATGTGGCAGCATTGAGAAAAACAATTTCTGAGATTGCCGGCGGACTTGGTTTTGCAATGGGTGCAGCAGGCACACATCCATTCAGTCATTGGGAAAGTCAGTTGATCACTGATCATATCCGGTATAATGAATTGGTAAATGAATTACAGGAAGCAGCACGCAGTAATTTGATTTTTGGATTGCATGTGCATGTAGGAATGGAAAACCGTGAGATGGCAAATCATATTGCCAATAGTACAAGATATTTTTTACCACACATATATGCGCTGAGTACAAACTCTCCTTTTTGGGAAGGAAGACTCACGGGTTATAAATCTTTTCGGACAAAAGTATTCGATAAATTTCCCCGCACCGGAATTCCCGAAGCATTTGATAGTATTGAAGCCTATGAAAACTATGTAAAACTGCTGGTGAAAACAAACTGTATTGATAATGCAAAAAAAATATGGTGGGACCTGAGAGTGCATCCATTCTTTAATACTGTTGAATTTCGTATTTGTGATATCCCGTTAACGGTTGATGAAACCATAACACTTGCCACGCTGTTCCAGGCAGTGTGTGCAAGAATTTATCTTTTGCGGAGTAAGAACCTGAATTTTATTCAATACTCCCGGGCATTACTTAATGAAAATAAATGGAGAGCCAGCCGCTATGGCATTGATGGGCGCCTGATCGATTTCGGAAAAGAGGAAGAAGTGAATACCCGTGCACTTTTGTACGAGCTGCTTGATTTTATTGATCCCGTTATTGATCACCTGGGCAGCCGGCATCGTCTTGCATATATCCATAAGATTTTAGAAAACGGCACTGGCGCCGACAGGCAGTTAAAAGTTTTTGAGGAATCAAAAAACCTGGTAAGCGTCGTAGATTATATCAGGCAGCAATTTTTAGCAGGAATTTAAAATCATTTTTTAAAAATCTATACTATGAGTTTTAATTTAAAGCTTTCAACCTTTGCATTAGTATCTTGTTTTGTGATCGCTTGTGGTCAGGGAGATAAAGAAGGTAGCTCAGATCAAAATGCAATAAACACTAATACTACGTTGGTTCCAACGGACGCCGCACTAACGACTGCGGCCACTCCCACAATCTATGATATTTGGGTGCTTGACAGCATCAATAAAAAAGTACCGGATTCAAATTTTTTCTCACACGGTACGCCTTACTTTGATTTTAACGAAGAGAAGAAAACTGTTAACGGGCATACAGGATGTAATGGTTTGACGGGCAAATTAAATGTGCAGGGTGAAAAATTAATTTTTGATAGTCTTGTTGTCACCGCCCAGACTTGCAAGAACAAGGACTTTGAAAAAAAACTTGTCAATGGATTTAAAAGCGGAAAAACGACCTATAAAATAGTAAATGGCAACCTGCATTTAAACGTTGGCGCAGGCACGAATCTTATTTTCAGGAAGATCAGGCGATAAGCTGATTTCTCAGTCACTAATGAGACAAGCGAATCAAACCGACAATAGAATCCGATAAACTTTTATGTCGACCGGTAAATTGCGGATATGTAGCAAAGGCCACAAATTTTATAAAAGCAGCGACTGCCCAACTTGCCCTATCTGCGAAAAAGAAAGAAAACCTAAAGCAGGCTTTCTTTCTTTTATATCGGCACCGGCAAGACGGGCACTTAAACGTGAAGGCATCAATACCCTTTCAAAACTCTCAAAACATAGTGAGCAAGAAATTTTACAGCTACACGGCATAGGCCCTGGTTCGATTCCAACCCTTAAAAATGCGTTGAAAGAAAATGGCCTTTCCTTCAGAAAAAAATAAATTGATTGCTGACTATATTATGAAGCCAATTGATATCTCAAAAATTATTTTCCGACCTGTCACTGTGACTTTCCTGGAAATGCATGAGTCAAAAGAATTGCCAACGCCATTACCAGGCACTTATTTCGCATTGTTACTCAATCCAATTCCCGTAAATGAATACAGGAAATTTTATTATGGCGTAGGAGAAAAACATTTTTGGCTTGACAGAATGGTAATGCCTGATGAAGAGTTATCTGAAAAAATAAATGCAAGCAATGTTGATATTTTTCTTTTTTATGTAAATGAAGAAGTGGCAGGATATATTGAATTTGTAAAAGAAGAAAAATATGTGGAGATACTTTACTTCGGACTTATGCCTTCTTTCATTGGCAAAGGTTATGGAAAATATTTCTTGCAATGGGTAATTGCGAAAGCCTGGAGTTACCAACCGGAATGGATACAATTGAATACCTGCACCCTTGACCATCCCAATGCTTTAGGTACTTATAAAAAAGCAGGTTTTACAGAAGTAAGAACAGAAATACACCAACGAAGAATACTTGCCTGAAATTAATCATTTAGATTCTTCCACTTTTACATTAAGCGTTATATCCGGATGTTTGTTTGGTGCATTCACTGCACTCAGCACACTAAACTTAAGTGATACATTCTGCTTTCTTTCAATTGTTTTTACCTCGACCATCGTCTTTTCACCTGACTTGAGTATGATCACGTCATTATTGTTGTGTAATGTATAACCTGTTTGGTTCTGCATTGTAATTTCAACACTTGAGAAATTTTCAATTTCAACTGCCAGCACATTGTATTTACCAATATATTTTGCAGATGTCACCCTCAATGAATTTTCGATCAACGGCACAAGAAATTCATTTCGTCCGATAAGCAGGTTTTTATACACAGCAACTGTTCGCCTGTTCATGAGTGCATCCTTTATGCTTTCAGCCGTTCTTTCTTTTGCAAAAACCAGCGTAATTGGCCGATGACCACCTTGCGAAACTTTAAAATCCCAATCAATCAATTTATGAATGTCGCTGGTGCCCATAATGGTTAAGTTATTATCCAGCGCAATTTGTAATGCTTCATCAGAGTAGGTCTGATCATTTACCACTTCAATCCCATCCAATAATTCTTCACGAATCAGAAGGCGATGCACATCAGTAAGCGTAGCCATTCCATCTTTACGTTGCGGCGTCCAGTTAGGATGATTCCAGAAGATAAAAGCGCCTTGTTTTTTTGCTTCACGGAAAACCTGGATAGAATCATCTACCAACAATTTATTGGGATCAGAAAGAAAAATGGCATTATTATGTCCCGGCGGCATCCTCCTTGTAATTTCAGAACCCTTCACAATTATCAGGTCATGAGTACCTGCTTCTTTTATGGCGATATCATAGGAACGATTCCTGTCAGGATGCGGGATATCATCTTTATGTGGTTGGTATTCGAGATGCTCGGTTAATGAAATTGCATCAAGCCCATCCATCAGCGCCTCCATCACCCTGATGTCCGGCCAGACACTTCCATCAGAAAAAACCGTATGCTGATGAAAATCGCATTTTAATGTTTTATATCCCGGAACGTCGGGGAATTTAAGTTTGCGCCCCAACCCATGACTATGATCTTGTGAAAATCCAGCAACAGATAAAATAAAAAACAGGAAGATTATATTTCTTCGCATGGCAATTAGTTTCCGGCAAATTAAAGAATATCTGAAATAGTAAGGTTAATTTATCATAACGCCTCCAAAAACCAGGATGCAACTATTTTGTTATTTTTTTCTTCTATTGTCCGTCGTTTTTAAAACGGCAGTAATTTTGATAACTATAGCCAAACAACTTAATTAATGAAAAAACAACCTTCTCTTATTTTCTGTATCCTGATGGATATTGTGGGTTATGCCACTTATGCAATACCATTCTTTGGAGAGATCGGTGATGTGCTGTGGGCGCCAATTTCTTCGATGATCTTTATGGCCACCTTTGGTGGATGGAAAGGTGCATTGGGTGGTATCGGTAACTTTATAGAAGAGCTATTACCCGGTACAGATTTTATTCCAAGTTTTACCATCATGTGGTTTATTCAAAATATGCAAAAGAAGAATAACGTTACAGCCGTTAAGACTATGCGTTGATCTTATTTGAATTTGCCCTTATCTACATCATGGATAAAGTCTATGACGCCGTCCATGAAGACTTTCTGATCATCATACATGGCCAGATGACTACCATCCGGACAATATAGGTAGCGGCCTTTTTGCACCAGCCTACTTTGTTCTTCCATTGCTTTTGGGTCCATGGTGTCATGTTTGGCACCGATCATCAGTGTGGGTATCCTGATCTCTTTCAACCTGTTCTTTATATCCCAATTTGCAAGATTACCACCGACACGAAATTCTGAAGGGCCTTGCATCATTACATATATTTTTTGATTCATACTGTTGAGGGAACGGGTCACAGGTTCCGGCCATGGATCAAGCCTGCAAGTATGCTCATTGTAAAAATTGGGGAGCAGCAATTCCATATACCGGGGATCTGAAAAATCGCCTTTTTTTTCAATCGCCTTTATCTCTTCAAGCACTTTCGGATCCATTTGTTTTGACAATACCTCTTCAGCATATTTCCCATATTCAGGACAGCTTGCCATCATGTTTGCAACGATCAGGCTTTTCATTTTATCCTGGTATTTCAAAGCGTATTGCATACCAAGAATGCCGCCCCATGAATTGCCAAGTATGTAAAAATTTGTTGAATCTGCTTTTATAGCTTGCCGAACCTGCTCCACTTCCTCAACAAAACGATCAAGCACCCATAAGCTGGTGTCAGTAGGCTTATCGGAATTGCCACAACCAAGCTGATCGTATTCATAAAATTCAAATCCTTCTTTTGGAAAAAAGCTTTCAAAAACTTCCATGTACTGGTGTGTAAAAGCAGGACCACCATGCAGCAATAAAACTTTTATCCGCGGATTATTTCCAAAGCGTTTTGTCCATACGTTGAATTCACCGACAGGCGTTTTAATGGGAATCATCTTTATCCCGGCCATTTGTACACCCGTATCCCCATAATTGAAATACTCGTAAAGATGTATATCAGCACCGCCTGAACTGGCAGTGTTTGTTGTATTGCTGGTTTTTTGATCGCAGGAAAAAAGAATTGTTGCCACCGTGATAAAAAAGAAAAGCTTTCTCATATGCTGTTTTTGGATAGAAAAGGTAATGATTTTATTTATGTAATTTACCTGACGAAAACAAACAATTATGAGATTTTTATTACTACTGCTTCTAATGCCTTTCGCATCAATAGCCCAAACAAAAAATGATTCGATTGAGCTTATACAAAAAACCGCAAGTCTTTATGATCTTGAATATAGCATTGCGGAAGCGGATTCCCTTCTTGACAACATGAAGAATTATATACAGTTAATTAAAGGAATGCATAAAACCCTTCCTGCAAACGATCTCCCCTACCCTTTTGCTTTTAACCCGGTTCCTTATGGAATAATAAAACAACGCAAGTCACAAACGGTTTCACTTCCTATCCGTGCGGATATTCGCTTACCAAAAAATAAAAATGATCTCGCTTTTTATTCAATACCTGAATTAGCAGGGTTGATAAGATCAAAACAGATAACATCGGTTGAGCTAACCAAATTTTTTATTGATCGCTTAAAAAAATGGGGTGATACGTTGGAAAGTGTTATCTCACTTACTGAAGATACTGCCATGGCTCAGGCAAGTCGTGCCGATGAAGAAATAAGAAATGGAAAATACCGTGGCCTGCTTCACGGTATTCCTTATGGTTTAAAAGACCTGTTTGCCGTAAAAGGATATAAAACAACCTGGGGCAGCACGCCCTACAAAGACCAATACGTGGATGAAGATTCTTATGTCTATAAAAGATTACGAGCGGCTGGCGCAGTACTCTGTGCTAAATTATCCCTCGGTGCCCTTGCCTTCAATAATAAATGGTTTGGTGGCGAAACAAAAAATCCATGGAACTTAAAACAGGGATCAAGCGGTTCGTCGGCAGGCTCTGCCGCTTCTGTTGTTGCGGGATTACTTCCGTTTACGATCGGAACTGAAACGCTTGGTTCAATTGTTTCACCATCTACAAGATGCGGCGCAACAGGATTAAGACCAACTTTTGGTTCCATCAGCCGCTCGGATGCTATGGTTCTCTGTTGGAGTTTAGATAAAGTAGGTCCTATCTGCCGTAGCGCTGAAGACTGCGCCATAGTTTTTAATTATATAAAAGGAACTGATGGCAAGGATAATGGTTCAGTTGATAAAAATTTTAACTATGATGGTGTAGTTGATTTTAAAAAATTAAGGGTAGCTTATGCTGAAAATTATTTTAAAAGATTAGCTGCTGATGCACCTGAAAGAAAAGTGCTTGATGTGTATAAGTCTTTAGGCGCCGATATTAAAGCAGTTGATTTTCCAGATTCTTCTGTTTATCCAGTAAATTTTATCAGCATCATTTTAAATGCAGAAAGCGCCGCGGCATTTGATGAACTGACCAGAACCAATCGTGATGACCTGATCGAAAGACAGGATAAAGGTTTTTGGCCAAATAGTTTTCGTGCTGCGAGATTGATTCCTGCTGTTGAATACATAAACGCTAACCGTTACCGCTACAATCTTTGCAAAGCCGTAAATGATTTTATGAAAGATTATGATGTGGTGATCGTTCCGAGTTTTGCAGGAAGACAATTGTCTATTACCAATCTTACTGGTCATCCCGTGGTTGTGATGCCGATGGGCTTTAATCAGAATGGTTCGCCGCTGAGTATTACGCTTATTGGCAACTTATATGATGAAGCGACGATTCTTGCTGCTGCAAAAGCTTTCCAGGATAAAACGGATCACAATAAAAAGCGGCCGGAAAAATTTAAGGATTGAAATTTGTTAATTGATATTTTTTAAGTATCATTTTTTGTCCTTTAGCTGAATATATGTGCCAATCGTTGTTGTTCTTTTTTGAAATTGCCCATTACCTTGATACACATATTTTATTTGCCCTGTAAATGTTTCCTTTGGCAATCTCGAATAAATAAGAGTAGTCGTCTTTTCATGTATCCAGTTATATTTAAAATTCTCCGAAATGAAATTCCTTTTTAGTTTTAAAATTGTTGAAACATATTTTAGGTTCTCATTTTTTACTGTATCATAAATTCTAATGTCTGGCGCCATATATTCCCCTAAGCTGTCAATGATTAGCCGTTCTAATTCTTTACTTTCCGCTTGATTATAGGATGTTTCGCTATAATTTGTTTTTTGCATTGACACTGACGGTGACGGTGACAAGTGCATGAGAAGCACTAATAAACTGTAAGATATGATGAGAGGCAAAAGTGTTTTGCCAATATTTATACTTGGTTGTTCCAAAGCTCGGCCATAGTGAACAAGTTTTGTTCCCGCTACTCTGTCGCCAAAACGTCTGCTTGTGTTTGTAATTGCTATAATGACTTCAATTGGCCAAAGAATGCAGAATATATTTCTCACGAAGCTTTGACGAGGTGTTGCTACTCGCCCTGTGGCATTGTCAACTACTTGAAGTCTTAAAATCCGTTTCGCAATGCTGCGTCCATTTATAATGTCTTTACAGAAATATAATGCCAGGCCAATTGCAAGCATATACTTTATCGAACTGTCCACCCTAATAAAATCTTCCTGCTCATGTGAAATTCTTGATGCATCAGAAAAATTCGAAATCAATCCCGGAAGAACAAATATCATCGCAATTATTGTCATGAAAAAATGATCTAGAAACATTGCCCCAAGTCTTGTTCCTACACTAATTGGCTTGTTGTCTATTGAAGTCATAAACAGTTGTTGATATCACTTTGATTATTAGAATGTGTCTTAAAAGGTTACACTAAATAATATAAATTTAGCAACTTTCAGTTCCAATACTCACCATTTCACAGTTGGCGGTTCATGAAAATCGAATAGAATTGATGCCGCAGAAGAGTGCGACGCAACGGAAGCTAAATAGTAGCATTTCGGCTGGGCACATAAAAAAATTTCTTATTTAGCAAATCTTCACGGTAAAAACAACATCTTATATAAATAAACCCCTCAAAGGCATAGGGTTTGTATCCACATTTGTTAGTAATTGGAAATCAGCCGGCAGATGTCAATATTATAAATTTATTATGTTTGTGGCCATGGTTAATGACTCTAAGAAGATAAAAGTAGCGATCCTCGACCTTTATGAAGGCAAAGCCAACCAGGGAATGCGTTGTATCCGTGAGATCCTTAATACTTACAGCGAAACTCATGATCTTGAATTGGTTTGGGACGAATTTGATGTGAGGCTGAAGAACGAAGTGCCGGACATGGGTTATAATATTTTTATTTCAAGTGGTGGCCCCGGTTCGCCATTGGAAAGTCGCTATACGGAATGGGACGAATCTTATTTTCGCTGGTTAAGCGAAGTAGAACGCTGGAATAATAATCCCGCTAATGAGCAGAAAAAATATGTGTTGTTTATCTGCCATTCATTTCAATTAGCCTGTCGCCATTATAACGTTGGTATAGTTTGCAAACGCCGTTCTACTGCGTTTGGCGTTTTTCCTGTTCACATGTTGAGTGATGGTAAGGATGAACCTGTATTTAACGGCTTGAAAGATCCTTTTTACAGTGTTGACAGCCGCGATTACCAGGTCATTCAGCCTAATCATAATGTGATAGAAGAAATGGGCGCCAAAATTCTTTGCATTGAAAAGAATCGTCCGCATGTGCCGTATGAAAGAGCTATCATGGGTATTCGTTTCAATGAGTATATGATTGGCACACAGTTTCACCCCGAAGCGGATGCGGTAGGTATGAGCATGTACCTGCAAACCGCAGAAAAGAAAAAAACAGTGATCGAAGAACATGGTGAAGAAAAATGGGTAAGCATGCTAAAACATTTGAATGATCCTGATAAGATCATGTGGACCTACTCTCATGTACTTCCCAATTTTTTAACTCAGTCTATTGAACAACTTCAACCGGAGTTGGTTTGAGGTTCGTCATTGCGATCCGCCTCAGGCGGAGAAGCAATCTCACTAACGGGAAATAATTATTTTACCGGCATCAGTAATTCTAGTTATCGTCCCTTGTTTCCAATTTACTGCTTTGCCACGCAAATTGCTCACTTGTACGTTCAGTAATTCTATTCAGCTTTTTATTCTCTCACAGATGACACGGATTTACACAGAAATTAATCCGTGAACATCTATGTAATCTGTGAGATTATATTATTAATTGCTGTCTTAGGACGTTTGCAAGTTTGTACTTAACTTCCATTCATAAAATCTGCAGCATGGTTCCCGCAATTCGTAAAGATTTCAATATAAATTTCACGAAAGAAAAATACGAAGCATTTCTAAAAGATTTGAATGCGGTACATGAAGGAGCTATTGAATTCAGAGTAGCAGAAACACCGGTATTTGTTCCAAAAGACTTTACAAAAAAAATGCTCGATGCCTGTGAAAGTATCGTTGACATAATCGTTGATCCGAAATTCAAAGAACTTACGAAGAATGCAATCCCCAATCATTTGCAGGTGCCGGGAGAAAATGATCATTCACATTTTATAGCTTTTGATTTTGGTATTTGTATTAATGAAGCCGGAGAATATGAGCCACAACTGATAGAAATGCAGGGTTTCCCGACCCTCTTCGGTTATGAAGTATTATTAGATGATGTTTTCAGGAAACATTTTCCTGTTCCTGGTAATTACAGTTCTTATTTAGGCAAATATGAAAAAGAGTCATATCTCAAACTGCTGAAAGAGATCATCGTTGGAAATGCAAAGCCGGAGAATGTGATCTTGCTTGAAGTATTTCCGCATAAGCAAAAAACAAGGATCGATTTTTATTGTACTCAGGATTATCTCGGCATCAAGCCTGTTTGTTTAACAGAGCTGGTACAGGAAGGAAAAAAGTTGTATTACATGAATGAGGGCAAGAGAACAGCAATAAAAAGGATTTATAACCGGGTGATCTTTGATGATCTTCAACAGCAATCGGCTGAAGTGCAGGCGCAGGGAAATATTTTATTTGAAGACCTGGACGTTGAATGGGTTCCGCATCCTAATTGGTTTTACCGGATCAGCAAATTCACGCTGCCATTTATTCATCATCCTTATGTGCCTACAACTTATTTCTTAAATGACATAAAGCAAATGCCAGCTGACCTGGAGAATTATGTTTTAAAACCACTGTTTTCTTTTGCAGGACAAGGCGTAGTAATTGATGTAGCTCCGGCCGACATTGAAAAAGTAAAAGATCCCGAGAACTGGATTCTACAACGAAAAGTAAAATATGCTGATGTGATTGAGACTCCGGATATACCTGCAAAATCAGAGATAAGAATTTTTTATTTCTGGAAAGAGGGTGAAGCAAGACCAGTGGCAACAAACAACCTTGCACGATTAAGTAAAGGAAAGATGATCGGCGTGAGATATAATAAGGATAAGGAATGGGTAGGTGGAAGTTTTTGTTTGTTTGAAAAATAAACAATGGAAATAGTCATCATATCGGCAGTTGCATTCCTGGTAGCTATTCTCACTTTTTTTTCAGGTTTTGGATTAGGAACAATTCTTACTCCTGTATTTATGATTTTCTTTCCTGTTGACCTGGCAATAGCGTTGACAGGCGTTGTACATTTCTTTAATAATATTTTCAAATTGTTTCTTGTCGGAAGAAATGCCAACCGGGACGTGCTTTTGCGATTTGGAATACCAGCTGTGGTTGCCGCTTTTGTCGGCGCATGGCTACTCCTCCAGATCACAGATTTAAAGCCATTATTTTCTTATGAAATTGGGGATAGAAAGTTCGAAGTATTTCCTGTAAAATTTATCATCTCTGTTTTATTGATCATTTTCGCTTTAATTGATTTAATTCCTTATTTCAACAAACTGCAGTTTGGAAAAGAAAAACTTCCAATTGGCGGTGCACTCAGCGGTTTTTTTGGCGGCTTGTCGGGGAACCAGGGAGCATTGAGAACAGCATTTCTTATAAAGGCAGGTTTATCCAAAGAAGCATTTATTGGAACTGCAGTGGTTGTTTCTACGTTTGTGGATTTTACAAGGCTTTCAGTCTATGCAAGCAGGTTTAATAAATCGGGATTGCAGGAAAATATCACATTGGTTATTTGTGCTACACTGGCAGCGATCGCCGGGGCATTTATTGGAAATAAACTATTGAAGAAAATAACATTGCAGCTAATACAAAAGCTGGTAGCTGTTATGCTCATTTTGCTTTCGGTGGCTTTGGGCAGCGGCATGATATAAAATATATTTATTAGTATTTTTAAATTAAAAAGCAATGGAGTTAATCAAAAATATCAAACCAAAAGAGCTTGCTCCCGGTATCACCGGTTATTATGCACATGGAGATAAATCAACATTTGGTTATGTGGAGCTGAAGAAAGGAAGTACGGTTCCATTACATCATCATATAAACGAACAAATAACTTATATGATCGAAGGACAATTGGATATGGTGATTGGCGGGGCGGCCTGTTCACTTACAGATGGAATGTATCATATCATTCCTTCCAACATGCCACATTCTGCTCTTGCAATAACAGATTGTAAAGTGATCGATGTTTTTGGCCCGGTAAGAGAAGATTATAAAATAACTGAAACTCCCGCCTGGAAATAATATTATTCTTTATTTTTATTCACACATGAGATTTCTTTTTTTATTCGCCGGCCTGCTGCTTGTAAAGAATTCTATGATTGCACAAGCTGACAATGAGATCCAGGTTTATGCTTCTCCTACTATTCAGTATAAATGGACAATATTTGAATTACATAACAACTACACTTTTAAAGGAAGTAAGCTGTTGACAAATCCAAAAGATGCAAAGTGGTATAACACAACACTCGAAATAACTCATGGTTTTGGAAAAAATTTTGAGATTGGTTTTTATACGTTTGCAGGCTTCGATCCCAACGGCAGCTATTCTTATCTCGGTAATCAAATACGGCCAAGAGTGACTGTGCCTGATAGCTGGAAATGGTCTTTTGGTGCCAGCTTATCTGCCGAGTTTGGCTTCTTCAGACCAAATGATACAACAGATTTTTTTTGGCAGGGTGAGATACGTCCTATCATTGATAAAACTT